>JAFUJH010000091.1 GCA_017473775.1 Ruminococcus sp. | reverse complement strand
CCAGCTCCCTCAGGGAGGGAGCCTTAAGAGCCCTCCTCACAGAGGAGGGTGGCACAGCGTAAGCTGTGACGGGAGGAGTAAGCTTCCCTCGGGGAGGGAGCCTGACTTTACTCCCTCAGTCTTTCGGCGGTGCCGAAATCCAGCTCCCTCGGGGAGGGAGCCTGACTTTACTCCCTCAGTCTTTCGGCGATGCCGAAATCCAGCTCCCTCAGGGAGGGAGCCTGACTTTACTCCCTCAGTCTTTCGGCGATGCCGAAATCCAGCTCCCTCAGGGAGGGAGCCCAAGATGTATTCAAAGATAATTTATTATATATAATTATATATACATTATTATATATAGTATTTACATAGATTAAACTTCAATGACAACATCGGCAGTTGTCAAATCGAAAGGAGTACGGACTATGAAAAAGTTCAAATTCGGAAGCAGAGTTCTTGCTTTGGTACTGACCTTTGTTATGGTGCTGTCACTTGTTCCTGCAAGCGTTTTTGCGGTAACTAAGGGAGACATTGTTATAAGCTCCAACAAAGGTACAACAGGTATCGATGAAAGTACTCTGAACAAGGACGGTACAATCAACTGGCCTATCAAGGTATACGACTACCTGGCAGACGGTATGCTGTTTGAGTTCGCACAGAACGGAGGCTCCGCGTTGTACTCAACCTCAAAGGGTGACCCCGAGAGCAATACATACGGCGGACAGTATGTTTTGGGTCAGCCTATGCCTTACGGCGGAACTTATGGCAACGATTATACAACAGATGCGGCATATTCAGATCAAGCCTATAATATATATACTACTGAGGGTTGGGGTTCGAATTTCAAGCGAACAAAAGTAGAGGCTGTGGACTATGTATCACCAAAGTACCAACATTTAACATTCCAAGCACAACAGCACGATAGTAGCAGTAACTACTATGTATTTTATCCTTCTTCTGCTGTAACTATAAACAATACACGTTATATGGTTATGGTGTATCGTTCCAGCGGTATTCCCACATCAGGAACAGAGAACAGTATAACACCTATGTCTATTCTTATTTACACAGGTAGCTATCTAAGAAGTAATGTAACCACTTGGACTAACTCATCGAATTGGACTTATGTCGTTTATGACCTGTATAGTATGTTTGGTTCGAACTATTCCTATTACCATATGGGAATAAGACCAAACCTGTTTCAAAGTTCTGATTATCTGGATATTGCACAGGTAGCATTTTTCTCTGACTCAGCATCTGCTAACACATATGGTCAGCAGTGTGTTACTTTTAACAACGATCCCGGTGAATACATAAGCGGTACTACATGGAACGGCGGTAACAATACTGCTTTCGGTATGCTGTATGCCTCAAATGGTGCTCTCTGGTCCACAGGTGGCGGTACCAATAACACAATTACAGGTAGTGCTTCCACAGGCTACTATACCCACCAGATAGGTTATGTTCTTGACTATTATGAAGCAACCTCCTCCACAGCTGATACTTATAACAGTAATCGACTCACCGGTAAAGATGCTACCACAGGACGCTTCAACGGTACAGGCAGCGAGCAGGGTGCAAACGGCATTTATTTTATTAATGCAGATAATTATTACTCATCTGACAAGTATCAGGCAGAGCATCCCGGAGCCACAAGCTTTGATATGTCGTCACTTGACTTTGGCGACTACAACCTGCTCACCCAAGGTACTAAGGGTGTATGGACTGCGGGTCTTCTGGAGCGTTCTCTGGGCGAAGACGGACTTCCCCAGTATAAGCAGGAGACAGTAGAGTACATCGCTGACCTGCTGAGCAAAACTCTGGTTATTCCCCAGTATGCTGCAAACGGCAACGCTAACTACAACTATGTTGCAGGTGTTAAGAATGCAGCACAGTACGGCACAGACTCAAGCGGAAAGGCTCTTGATCTTGCACAGGCACTGCGTAATGAGCTTGGCATTACCTTTACATCAGGCTCAAACAAGGGCTCAACCCCCACAATGGGTAAGTATTCCGATACACTGGCAAAGGCTGATAAGCTGAAGGGTGCTTTCCTTACAGTTGCTAACGGCGATTATATCTCAACCTGTATGGATGCGGCTTACTATCTGCTCCATAACCTGTTTGTTTCCAACTCCTACAACCAGGAGCAGGACGACTTCCGTTACCTTACACTGTCAAGTGCAACACTTGATAACGGCACAGATGCCTTCGTATTTGACGGCGGCTTCTCCAACGGTGCTTCTCTTGATGCCCTTATTAAAGGAACTATTACTCAGGCACAGTACAAGGCAGCATCTCAGAATGCAGTTGAGTACAACGGCTACAACACAGGCGGTGACGGTTCAATATCACTGAATACAGTAAATGAAAAGGACCTTTTCTACTACGCAGGTGCAGAGTACGCACGAACCACAAGATACCCCTTCCTGCCTGTAGTTGATTCTGAGGGTATATACGCAGGACAGACCGACTCCTACTATTTTGGAGAAGACGGTAAGCGTAGCTTTGATACAGAGCAGAGCACTTATTACGGCAGAAACTATAACTATGTTCTTGCTTCCAATGGTGAGTTCGTTTACACAGAGGAAGATGAACTGTTCTTCGAGTTTGAAGGAGACGATGATGTTTACCTGTTCATCAATGGCGAGCTGGTGCTCGACATCGGCGGCGGTCACTCCATCTCCAACTGTTCCTTTAATGTTAACGACTATGTTAACTGGGCACGCAAAGTTCTGAAGAACCCTGCTGACTACACAGAGGAACAAATTGCTCGTGCAGAGGCTCTTGACCTTGAAAACGGCGAGATTGCAAGCTTCGACTTCTACTATATGGAGCGTCACGGCTACGGTGCAAACATGCGTATTGTTACAAATATGCATATCACTGACCCCCAGCTCCGTATCGAGAAAACCGCATATCAGGGCGGAAATCAGATTGAGTACGGCGGAATCGTTGATGCAGACGACCCCATCGAGTACAACTTCAAGCTGAATAACATCGGTAACACAAAGCTCTATAACCTGACCTTCAACGACGAAGCTATCGGTGTATCTCTTACTCCTGACAACGGCTTGCTGGTTAAAGGTGATGATACGACAGATACAGAGCTTGACGATATTAACGGATATCTTGTCACAGACGCCCGAGGCGAGCGCCTTGACGCTCAGGACCTGACGGCGATAATTACAGGTTACCAGCAGGTAAGCACAGGCGGTAACTATATCCAGAACGGACATACATATACAAAGGTTGAGGACGGTGCAGGTACTCATGTTTACTACGATGCCGTCACTGTAAACTTTGCGGATAACACAGCACTTAAAAAATTCCTCAAGACACTCCAGAGCGATGTGACAGATAACGAGACAGTTGATGAGGAGCTGACACAGCAGGGCTCAGGTCTGTGGGTTGACTCAAGTGTTACCTTCAAGGGTATATACTACACTATGACCGACGACCAGGAAACAGCAGGTATGTTCGAGAACACCGTCTATGTAACTGCTACTACCAAGTCAAAGACTACTGATGCAGGTAACGAGACCCTCCGTTCAGAGGCTCGTCACCGCGTATATGTAACTGCAATCCCCTCCTACTATCAGTGGGCAGAGCACGACCTGTTCATCCCTGAGAAGACTATTCTTGATGATGCAACTGCTGAGGCAGGCAACGAAGGTAGTATGCTCCACGATTACAAGGCGTTCTTTGATGCAGTAAATGGCGATTTGAGTAAAATTACGATTTCCTTTGCAGACAGAATGGGCAACAAGCTGACAGACGCTGACTATGATTTTGTTGATTCCTATAAGGATGTAAGTGGTAAATCGGGCTACAAGACTAACTATGATACCCCCGGTATTTACGAGTTCTACCTGCTGATGTATCTGCAGGGTAAATCAGGCGTAGTCAGCACAATGAACCTTGGCGAATATGCTATCGTCCGTGTACTTGTTATTGTTACTGATGTTGAGGATGCTCAGTATGTTCTTGACTATGGTCTGACAACAGAGAATCTGGACAAGAACGGCGAACTGTTCAAGAACGACGAGCTGTACGGCTCAATGAGCGGTACCATGGCAAAGCTGATGGGCTTCTCTACTACTGAGCCCGATTACCTCAATGTTACAGACGGCGGAACTGATTATAACAGAATTGACTTTACTACCTATGATGGTGGCAGCAAGATTCAGACAGAGGACGGCTATTACACAGCAAATATGGCTATTCCTGAGGCAGGTAAGTCAATCAACTATGACGAGTTCTCAGGAATGTACACTCTGACAGATACAGGTACAACCCTTATCCACGCAGATGTTCCCTATGCTTGGGAGAATCTGTACCTCTACTACTGGTATGACGACGGCAGAGATAATGTATGGCCCGGTTCACCTATGACAATGACCAGCCATGGTAACTTTGAGCTGGCTATCCCCAGTAATGTACCTCATATCATTATCAGCAACGGTACTGACCAGACAGTTGATATTAACCTGAATCCCGGTTATGAGGCTTGGGTTGATATTGACGGCACACTCAATGATAACAACAAGCTTAATGCAAGCATTACTTACAAGACAGCAGATGGTATCCTCCACGCAGCAGTTCCCGAGGGATGGGGCGATGTATACATCTACTGTTGGGACGCATTCGGCAACGGACTTGAGGCGTGGCCCGGTGTACAGATTGAGACAATCGACGAAAACGGATATTATACATACACTCTTCCCGGCGATATCACCAATGTTATCATCAACAACGGCGATAAGGGCAAACAGACTTCTGACCTTGTAGTTTACGCAGGTGAGGAGACCTGGATTACAGTTAATGACACTCCCTCCGGCACAAATGAGGAGCTTGGCATTGACTATTACAACGCTGTTTCCTCCCGCTCTACAGAGACAGTTACCTTCCACGCAACTGTTCCTGATGATTGGCAGGGTGCCGCTATATACTATTGGAACAGCAACTCCAGCTACACAGGTCTTGAGTGGCCCGGTATTGCAATGACCAGGGGCGACGATGGCGTTTATACTGTAGAAGGTATCCCCGGTGATGTTGAGAATGTAATCATCAATGATGGTACAAAAAACGGCAATCAGACCGAAAACCTGACTGTTACTCCCGGTCTTGAGACTTGGATTACAGTTAACGATATTGAGAATAACACTAAGGTTATCGCTTATGTTGACGACGAAACATGGGGCGATGTATACTTCTACTTCTTCAACGACGGCGGTGCTGTAGGTACAGCATGGCCCGGTACAAAGGTAGATGCTATTCTTGCGGGTACTTACTCAATGGCAGTTCCCGACGGTGCTACAAAGTTTATCGTTAATAATAACGCCGGTCAGCAGACTCAGGATATCCTTCTGACTGCTAACAAGACCAACCAGTTTAATGTAGCACACGACAATGCAAGCGCAGCCACCACCACAAAGCTGACTATCACTGTTCCCTCAAGCTGGGAAAATGTAAATGTTTACTGCTGGAACGATGCAACAGGTAATAACGGCTGGCCCGGCGAGGCTGCTACAAAGAACGATGACGGCACCTACAGCTTCACAATGGCTGCAGGCTACAACAAGTTCATTATCAACAACGGCTCAGCACAGACACCGGATATCCTAAGCACTGCCTTCTATATGGGCGGTAATAACCTTATCACTGTCAATGATGATAATACTTATAAATTGACATCAGATTCTGCTATTAAGACACTTTACACAGCAACCTCATTTTACGGCGAGAATGCAGAGGCAGAGGGCTTTACATTTACTCCCACAAACTTTATGGATTCTATGTATAACCTCTGGATGGCAATCACAGTGCACGAGACCGACATCAATACTTCCTCTAAGCCCACAGCACTGGGCAGTGCTATCAACATCGGTAAGGAAGTTCAGATGTTCAAGAAGATTACTGTTCTTCCTGCATCTGTTGTTTACTACGAGGATGACTTTGCAGGTATTACCTACAACTACAATACAGGCAATGTAATCACTCACTACGGTACCGGCTCAGGCAGCCTTGGACAGAGCGTTGACCAGTCTCAGGAGTATGGTCAGGACAGTGCATATCAGGGCTCAGAGAACGACGAGATTACAGGTTCTTCACTGACCGATGTATATATCAACAACACAAACACCTTCGCATCCTTTACCTTCACAGGTACAGGCTTTGAGATTATCGGCCATAACCACGCTGAGAGCAGTGGTACACTTATGGTTTCACTCTACGATGCAAACGGCACTTTCATTAAGAAAGTTCCTGTTATCACAGAGTTCGATAACGGCGGCGACGGCGGTACAGAGACTATCGTGGCTGTTCCTATTGTCAGAATGAGCGGACTTGAGTTCGGTACATATAAGGTAGAGCTCTCAGGTGTTCCCATCTTTGACTTCAGCAACTGGACCGATATGACTCAGGCACCTCCTGTAAGCACCTCTTACCTGTGTATTGACGGTATCCGCGTATATCAGCCTCTGGACAACAGCGCTGATGTTGTTCGCGAGAACCTGGCTGCAGGCAAGACCTACACTGTTGATACAGGCACATATACACATACAACCGACCTGACAGACGGCGTTGCTATTACAGGCAACAACTGGGAAGCAGGTACTTGGCTCGGATTCAACAAGGAGAAAAATGTTGACGCAAATGGTCAGGGTGTTATAACTCTTGACCTTGGCAAGGTTTACACCCTTGACGATGTAAGAGCTAATGTTTATTCCACAAACGATGCAGCAAACATCGGCAACCCCACATATATTGAGGTTTACTACGCATCAAGCCTCGATGATAAGTTCCAGTATGCAGGTTCTCTCAAGATAGGTTCAACTGCAGATGTAGCTTATTGGGCAGAGCTTGTGCTTGCAGAGGGTCTTGAGAGCTTCGATGCAAGATATATCCGCGTTAAGTTCGGCCCCGGTGCATTTGAGAAGTACTGGGTAATGGTAGACGAAATTGAGGCCTACGGCACAGATACTGTAGCAGCAGGTAAGAATGACGCCTATATCGATACAGAGAGCGGTGCAACCTTCACTGAAGTCAGAGACCTTATCTCTGAGCGTCAGGCATTTGCTGTCAAGTATGGCGATACAGACGGTCTGACAGTATCCGGCGGTACAAACACATGGATTGAGAACCGTAACAATGTTCTCCCCAGTGACCATAACACAACTTGGACTAACAACACAGTAAACAGCGTTAACGACTACCTGCTTGCAGGTCCTAACAACGAGGTTTATATGATTGAGTCCACAAATAAAGAGAAGTCTGCGATTGCATTCTATGTAACCGAGAAGGATACAGATGTACACGATATGCAGATTGCAGTAAGAGCTCTGGACTACGGCAGCTACATCGGCTCACAGAACACAGGTAAGCTCTACGCTGAGATTCAGTACGGTGCAATGGTTGACGGAGCACTTGTATGGAAGACTCTGACAACTACAGTTACTTCTGCAGAGCAGTACTTCACAATTCCTTACACAGAGTGTCCCTATGACGAGACTCTCGACAGATATCAGGTTGTACTCAGAGTTGCTGATACTGATCCCACAGGTATGGCTTCATATACAACACTCAAGTACAACGGCCTTGAGCTTCTGACTCTTAACGAGGCTGAGGTTCCCGATGTTATCTACGGCGATGAGCTTGGCAACACACTTCTTGATAGCAATGGCAACACCCTCGAGTCCTCTAAGTTTGTTGACTTTATCGACCTGGTTGACCAGATGACAACCGACACAGAGGTAGATACAGATGACTCAGGCAGCACAGACACTACAGAACCCGAGGAAGAAGTAATCACAGGTACAGACACCAGTGCAATGGGTGTGCTGTACGACAGCTTCACAGCAGATTCTTCATCTGACTTCGGTATATCTGAGGATAGCAACATTTACATCGTAACAGCTTCTGAGAAGACAGCTCCTGCAGATGATATTATTGAAAGCGCACAGCTTGCTCAGCGCCAGTTTGCAGCAGATGCTCAGGATAGCACTATTACCTGGGGCGGCTGTGATATGGATGTAGTCTGGGGCCTTGAGGAATACACAACTAAGGGCGACATCATCGCATATATAGGTTCCGACCACGACTACGGCGATGAGGGCTTTAAGATTGTAGTAACCGACAGAGCTAAGATTTACGCAAAGAACTCTGACGCTATGCTCTATGCTCTTAATACACTCCAGAAGCACTTCCGTGCTGCAGGCACAAACGCAATCAAGGGCTTCACACTGATTGATGCACCTGATACCAAGGAGCGTACAGTTCACCTTGATATAGCAAGAAAGTATCTCACCAAGGACTTTATCTGCAATATGATTGCAGAAATGTCATGGATGGGCTACAATGCTATTGAGTTACACTTCTCTGAGGATGTAGGCTTCCGTGCAGACTTCTGGGATCCCGAGTACTTTACAAGCCCCACAGGCAACGACTTCTCGTGGGTTTGCGGTTCTGAGCCTCAGTACTGGAATAAGTTAGCGAATGGCTCGAAGCCTGATGTTGATCAGGGCAGATACCTGTACGCATCTGAGCTTATCGAAATCTTTGATACAGCTAAGGAATATAACATCGAGGTTATCCCCTCCTTCGATTCTCCCGGACATGTTGACTGGATTAGTAAAAACTACTATGCTAATCATCAGGGCAAAACCTTCAACTATGAGGGTACCACATATACTCTGCCCAATATGCTTAACAGTAATGAAACTGTATCAAACTTCACCTACTCCAAACTTAATATTGGTAATGAAACTATAAGAAAGTTCTCTTATGCGCTTTATACCGATATCGCGGCATTCTTCAAGCAGTATGCAGGTTCTACCAAGTTTAACATTGGTGGCGATGAGATTGAGGCAGAATACATTACCACTTGGACTTACACAGACTTTATTAATTATGTAAACAACCTTAATACTATTCTTAAGGAACAGGGTTATACTGTAAGAATGTATAACGACTGCATTGAAAGAACAGGAACCGGTTATTGGACAGACGGTGCTCCTGAACTGGATGAGGACATTGAGATTGTATTCTGGTCTGATGACAATACCGCTTATAAGTCAACATCCTCGTGGATAAGCGACGGCAGAACAATGTATAACGGTCTCAACTACTGGACATACTACGCTCTGCGTATTCTCGATTCAACAAGTACCAGTGCACTCAACAGTGGGGTTTGGGGCTATGATGCTCGTAATCCCTTGAATACATGGTGGTCCTTCTACAGAAACCAGGAAGACTTGTCCTATGCCGAGTGGAATCCCAGCCGATTCAATGGTTACAGGAATTCAACAGCAATTAACCTGACAGACAGTGAGCAACTTGGCGGCGGTTACTTTATGATCTGGTGTGACTACATGTCACTTAATACCGAGGTTGAGTTGTGGAACGGTGTCTGGGATGACACTTACAATTATGACGGTACAAAAACAACTGTTAATGGCAAGTACTTCTACAGCTTGATTGACCGTATGTGGTCCAATTCTGAGAAGCAGTGGAACTGGGATATTAACAACACACTGGCATTTGCAAATTACGAAACACTCCGTGACGAGTTTGGCTACTTCCCCGGCTATGTGGCAACACCCAGCACAGAGTCCTATGCTAACGGAATGAACCTTCCCGAGGAGAAGGCTGTAGACGCAGCATACAGAACATACCACACTGTAACCTTCAAGAACTACGACGGTACTGTTCTTGGTACACAGGAGGTTAAGGAAGGCTACTCCGTAACCTATACAGGCGAGACTCCCACAAGACCTACTGATGTATACTACACATACACATTCTCAGGCTGGGATGTAGACCTGAGCAGCATCACTGCTGACACTGTAGCTGTAGCTCAGTACAGCAAGACTGCTACAGTTGCAGGCACAACAGGTTACCTTGAGCTCAAGTCCTCCGGCGGTAGCAACATTAATATGAGCATCGACAACGGCACATCAAGACCTGTTGGTACCAAGTATATGAATTCCAATATAGAATTTGGTAAGTATATAACAGTACAGGCTGTGACCAATAACGATAACACCTTTATGGGTTGGGTCAACGCTAAGACAGGTGAGGTTGTCTCCAATAATTCAACCTACAGCTTCTATACATCAGGTAACGATGTACTGGTTGCAATGTATGCCGTTGAATCAGCGGGCAAGAGTCTTGTGACCTTCAGAAACGACAAGACAAACCAGATTATCGAAATCCAGTATTACGGTGCTGACGATATTATTGCATTCCCTGCAGTTGCAGATTACCCCGGCTATAAGTTTGCAGGCTGGGATCGCACAGATGCAGAGATTGCAGAGAAGCTCAGCAAGGGCGAGAGCATTACCATTACAACCAAGTGGGATGTAAAGAATGTATACTTCAAGGTTGTAATAAATGGTGGTGTAATCACCAGCTCAGGCGGTGGCGGTGTTGATAACAACCTGGCAGCTTATAAGAAGACTACCATTGCCGCAAGCGCTGCAGAAAGCGGCAAGAAGTTCGCATACTGGATGGATGAGAAGGGCAGAATCGTCAGCTATAATGCTGAGTACAGCTTCTATCCCCACAAGAACACAGAGCTCACCGCAGTTTATGTTGCTGAGAGCGAGACTGTGGATTATAAGGTAATCTCTACAGTTGACATTGATTCAGCTACACTGGGCGATGCTAACACAGTATTCTATTCATGGGATACTACAGCAGCAGGCTTCAAGGTTGTGAATACAGGTGTACTTCTTGTTAAGAAGGAGAACTACTTTGAATCAACCTTCGGTGTAGGTACAATCAATCCCAATGTGATTCAGTATGTAACTCCTGCAGGCAGCGTTGCTGATGGCAGCTACTCCGTAACTGTTCCCAGCGTTCAGTATGGCGACACATGGATAGCTAAGAGCTTTGTACAGTACAGAGATGCAAACAATGTACTCCGCGTAGTATACTCTGACCTGTGCGAGAATACAAAGGTTGAAGCATAAACCCTGATGCATTAAAACTTAATATCCGATAACTTTTCGGACATCAAAAACCCCCGACAGAATCTGTCGGGGGTTTGGTTGTTGAGAAAGAAAAGCTTCCCCTTGAGGAAACCTTGAGAGTCCTCCTCTAAGAGGAGGGTGGCTGTGCGAAGCACAGACGGGAGGAGTAAATATCAAGTGAAGAGTGAACAGTGAAGAAGTGGACTTCCTCAGTCAAAGTTTTGAGTAATGCCAAATTTCTTGGGCGATTCGTGAATCGCCCCTACAATCAGGGGAGCTTCTCGGACGACCATTGGTCGTCCCTACGGCGTAACATCGTAGGGGTCGGCGCCACGACGACCCGTAAGCTTTCTTTTTAAGGAAATTTAAGCCTTAGAAAGCTCTACGAGAATCACCTCAGGCGGGTTGAAGAGCCTCAGTGGAAACAGGGAGTTGCCGATACCGCGGCTGACGATGAGGTTTGTGCCATTATCAGAGTAAAGTCCGCTGTCGTACTCAGGCAGTACCCCCTGATGAGGAGCGTACAAACCGCCTACAAAGGGCAGACGGAACTGACCGCCGTGAGCGTGGCCTGAGAGTACAAGGTCTATGTTGTTGTCCTCGTACACATCAAAAAGCTCAGGTCGGTGAGAGAGTAAAAGAGTGAATTCACTTTCGTCCTCTGGGGTGATTTCTTTCAGCGTGCTGTCAACTACTGAGTCTTGACCTAACGAATAGCTCATATATGTAAAGTCCGGGTCGTCAACGCCTAAGAGAGTGATGGTATCTCCGTCTTTTTCCAGCTCAAGGGACTGGTTGCGGAGTACTGTGACTCCTGCCTCCTCAAGCCCTGCAAGCAAAGTAGCAAAGGCATCAGGAACTCGCATCTCGTGATTACCTGTAACATAGTAGCAGGGAGCAATCTCCACCGCCTTCTTCACAAAGTTCAGAGCTACATCCACATCTGTCCGTCGGCAGTCCACAATATCACCTGTAATAGCGATGATATGGGGGTTTGTCTCTCTGATTGTATCAAGGAGCTTCTCGTTATCCTTGCCGAAGGTGGCATTATGCAGGTCGGACACATGTGCAATCCGAAATCCCTGAAAGCTCTCAGGCAGGTCACGGGATGCAACAGTGTAGGTGTTAAGCTCCAGTGCCTTGTTGCATATTACACCGCCCAGAACAGTGCCAATGCATATGAGCAGAAGGAGGCACAAAATGATTAACAGTATGCGGGGCTTCTTTTTGTTTGTAATCATAACCATCCCCCTTTGCAGATGAATTTAAATATTTTCCGTCAGAATGTCCTGATATCTGATGAATATGCAGGCAGGCTTACCTCAAAGTGTCTGCCCATAAAATCTGCGTATATAGTCTTTGTGTCGGGTGCATTGTTGATGAAGATAACGGCAGTTTCCTTGTCACTGACTCGTGCAAAGGCATACAGCTCGCTCTGAATCTGCACCTGTTCGTACCTGCCGTACTTGAGGGCATGGGAGCTCTGTCGAATAACCGCCAGCTTCTTCAGATGCTCAAGGAGCTCTCTGTCTATGATGTGAGGGTTATCAACATCAATTGCAGGACGCAGAGGTGCATCGCTGTTACGCTCCTTTTTGCCCTCGATTGCCCATTCACTGCCGTAGTAGATGCTGGGTGTGCCTGGCATAGTGTACATCAGAGTGTAGAGGTTTTTCAGATGCTCTCTGTTGTTTATCATATTCACAATGCGGTTTACATCGTGATTATCAAGGAAGTTGTACAGGGTGATGTCCTTGTAAAGTCCCCATGGACCGAACTGTCTTGCAATGCCGTGGGCAATCTCAAACATATTCTTGGAGTTTACAGAGGAGTACAGACCCTTGTAGCACTCGTAGTTTGTAACAGAATCCAGCATCTCGCCGTTTGCCCATACGCGGTAGTCGCTGGAGTTTGTAATCTCGCCCATAAGCCAGAACTCAGGATTTTTTGCTTTTGTACGGCGTCTCAGCTCTCTGAAGAAGTCGTGGTCAATGCAGTCTGCCGCATCGAGCCTGAGTCCCTCGATACCGAACTCGTCTATCCACATATCAACGCTTGACAGCAGATATTCCTTTACATCAGGGTTACGAAGGTTGAGCTTTACAAGGAGCTCGTGACCTGCCCATGAGTCGTAGTGCAGGTTGTCGTTGTAGCTGTTGTTCCAGTCAAAGCGAAGCCCTGATATCCAATCGCAGTAGGGAGAATGCTCGCGGTTTTTCAGTACATCCTGAACAGCAAAGAAGCCTCTGCCCACATGGTTGAACACTCCGTCAAGAATCAGATGAATGCCTGCTTCCTTCAAATCCTTGCAAACCTTGATGAAGTCCTCGTTGGTGCCGAGCCTTGTATCAATCAGACGGAAATCGTGGGTGTCGTAGCCGTGGCAGCCCGACTCAAATATGGGGCCCAGATACAAAGCGTTTATACCGATTGACTTCATATGAGGTATCCATTTGCTGATTGCCTCAATGCGGTTCACTGCAGGCTCCCCTGAGTTTACCATAGGGGCTGAGCAGAATCCGATGGGATAAATCTGATAGAAAATACATTCCTTAGGTTCAAAGTTTTTCATAATTACTCCTTAATATATACTGATTGGTATAGTATAGCGGTAATAAAACGGCATTATGAGTAAATGCCGTATAAAAACTGCTGTCGCAGACGGTATATCGTCTCGTCTGATATCAGAGCCTCGTTTCCGGATTGCAGGTAGGCGCTGATGGTGGCGTTGATAGTGCCGATAAAGCTAATGGTGCACAGGGTCTCCTTGCCTCGTATGTTGCCTATATGCTGAGCCGCCTTGTCAAAAAAGTCGGTGATGATGCGGCTTTCCTCAGCAATGTACTTCTTTGCGGCGATGTAGGCTGTGTCCTCACCGTCACGGAGCGTCAACCCTGCACGGAAGCGGAAGAAAGCTACATTCTCCTGAGCGGTGTCAAAGTAAACCTTTGCAAGTCGGAAGAAGGTAAGGGGGATATCCTCGGGCAGAGTGACGGCCTTTGCCAAAGCATCCAGAAAACTGCCGTAATAAATGCTCAGCACATCTGCAAGCAAGCCTTCCTTAGAGCCAAAATAGTGGTACATAGTAGGCTTTGTAACCCCTGCAGCGTCTACAATCTCAGCAGTAGAAGTGCCGTCAAAGCCTTTTTTGCTGAATAGCTCCAGAGCACAATGGATAAGGGTTTGTCTGTTATCTTTGCTGTCAACCATATTTTCACCTCCGATGCTTCTATTATACCGAGCGGTATACAAATGTCAATCCCTTTTTATAAAAAATTTTTCCCCGACAGGAGGTAATCTGTCGGGGAAGGGCAGTTGAATTAAACTGTTCTGTTTTCTTTTATGACTCAGGGTGATTCGCTGATGTCAGCGTTTGAGTTGTTGTCAGCCGAGCTGTCTTTTCTTTGTTGCGATAATAATAACTGCGGCTGAGAAAAACATTGTACATACTGCAATAAGTACAATTGTCATATCCTGACCTGTGGAGACAGAGCCGGGAGCTGAGGGCTTGATTGCGGTGTCTGCCTTTGGTGCTTCGGACTGAGCTTTCTGCCAGTTTACCTTTACACCTGAGTCAGAGATGAGCTTCTCGATACTATTCTGAGAAAGTCCAAGTCCCTGAGCCATATCGTCAACAATCTTCTGGTCTGTTTTGCCTGAGTAGGTTCTGGCGTTTTCCAGCTTCTCTGTAAGGAAGGAGGAGAATAAATCAGATGCAGTGGTATCGGGAGGCAGACAGGTGCCGATAAGATTGCCGATGGATGTAATCTGCATCAGAGGACCGTACTTTGAAGGGTCCTGATTTCTGAAGAAAGCCGCACGGCAGGTGCGGTTGCTGTCAAGGGGATGCTCGTAGATAGTGTCGTTGCAGTACAGAGTATCCCCAAGGCAGTCTGTGGTCATAATGGTGTCGTAGGTCTGCATAAGGGTGTCCACACTGAAAAGCATACCGTAGTATTTACCTGCCTCAAGTCCCCCTACCTTGGATACATCGTAGGAGTATCTGCCGTCAGCCTCAAGGACGCATTTTTCTTTTTTGGACTGGAAGGGTGCAAGGGGAGTGGGTGAGCCGTACTCCCAGATATGGCAGTAAACTACTTTGTAGTTGTGCCAATCATCGGGAACTTCAAAATACAGCTTGCCCTCAACGCCTGTGGTTGCAAGGTCGCTTTGTGCGCCAAAGGTACAGAGAGTGCTGAGCCCTGCCAGTGTCAGCAGAGAAAGCACCAGACAAAGAATTCTTCTAATCATTATAATTCCTCCAGATAGTATGATTTTTCGGAGCCTTGTTTACCTTTGGCTCTTACTATATATACGGTTTCAGAAGGGGTTTGGTTCATTTTATTTCCGAAAAATACTAAGAAAAACTCCCCGACAGGAGGTAATCTGTCGGGGAGTGGAGAGACAGAGGGGGTTATTCTGCCTTTATGTTCATTTTGCCCTCATTATAGGTAATAAATATATGCTTTGTGTTGCAGGAGCCGTCCTCAAAATAAATCTTCATTTGTACAGTATCTGCTTTTTCCTCGGCAATATATTCGTTGTTACTGATTGGCTCACCGTTTTCATCAACAGGCACATACCAGATGGAGGAGGTCTTTTCATCCTCTGTGAATTCTTCTTCACTGCAGATAAGAACCAGTCTTGAGTCTGTGCCGTAATGCGGTTTCATATTGCCGTCGGAGTCAAGACACTGGAAATAATTGTGACCATATGGCATAAGGAATTCTCCTTCGTCATACAGAGAATCAACCTGTATGTCAGCAATGTTGTCTCCTTTGACAACAATGATACCAGCTGTCAGCATTTCTGATTTATCTGTGATTCCTGCGTAATCAAGGTCAAATGTAGCTTTGTAGAAGGTTTTTACACTGAGGTCTGTATATTCCTCTGTGCCTTGAGCGGCAACATTTATGACTAAATCGTTTTTAGGTGTAATACAGGTGTAAAGAAGCAGTCCTGCACAAAGAAGTATCGCAAACACTGCAGCAACAGCAGAGGTATAGCGGAGGGGGGATCGCTTTTTCGGAGCTTCGTTATACTCAAAGGACTCCTGTTCCCTGCCGTAATACTGCTGCAGCATGGCATCCAGTTTATCATTTGTATTGTTATTCATCAAAAAGCTCCTTTCTTAACTGTTCTTTGGCACTGCACAGACGGGACTTGACCGTACCCTCGGGTATACCCAGTATCTGTGAAAGCTCCGCCATAGTGAAGTCGCCGAAGTAATACAGAGCTATAACCTGTCTTTTCTTCGGGTCAAGTTTTTTGATGGCGGTGTGCAGGGCTATGTAGTCATCCCGTTTATCGTCAGCATCCGGAATGGAGCGGAGCAGTTGCTCCATTTCTTCGTTTGAGTTAAAATTCAGCCTGTACTTGCGGAAGGGGTTTCGGAGCATATCCCTGTGGGCGTTGACACATATAGTCCATAACCACTTGTCAAAGGGTCTGGTGCTGTCGTATGTTTTAAAGCTTCTGATTACCTTCTCCCATGTTGTCTGGAAAAGGTCTTCGGCGTCTTGTCGGCAGGTGCAAAGGGAGGTACACAGCCGTGACAGGTCGGCAGAATAAGTTTTAATAAGATTTGCTATTTCTGTATTCACGGCATTACCTCCTCTCTATAATAACAAGTGTAAAAGATGTTATCAGTACTGTAAAAGTTTCAGTTTTCCTGCAAGGTACTTCTGTATGCCGGTGGCATCTTTTATGGTTATTACTCCGTCACAGTCAAAGTCGGGGTCCTGCATAATAATGTAGTCTTTTCCTGTAGGAATGCCGGCAATGTATTTTTGTATTGCAGTGGCATCCTTAATGTTTACTTCCAGAGAGAAATCCACATCTCCCCAGTTGCGAGGCAGGTAAGACCCGTATTTGGTGGGGTTCTGGTTTTTCCAGTAAGCCATTGGATGGTTCTCGTCGTCGGGGGAATAAATTATTTTGTCGGTGCAGTATAAGGTGTCACCCAGACAATCAGTACCAAAGATTGCCTCCCTGTGTCTTTGCCGTGGTACATCGGTGTGAAAATTAACAAAATATAATTTGTTTTCTGATATGCCGCCGAGCTTTGATAAGTCAAAGGCGTAGATTCCCTCTGTGTCGGTTTGTGTACACAAGGTTTTTTTGCTTCCCCACATTGCCAAAAAAGAACCTTGCATTTCCCTTACATGGCAGTATACTTTGCTGTAGCCTTCCCAACTCTCAGGAATTTCAAAATAGATTATCTGCTTTTCTGCTTCAGAATTGTTTGTGGCACAAGTGCCGATTATACCAAAGGAAGCAATCGTTGTAAGAATAAGAACAAAACAAAATAGCTTTTTAATCATTATAATTCCTCCAAACTGTTAATTTCAAGAGCTTTCAGGCTGTGCCTTTACACATTCTGCTTTTTACTCCTATTATCTATACGGATTGAGAAAGCGTTTTGTTCATTTTGTTTTCAAAAAATTTTTTCAAAGGAAAATCCCCGACAGGAGGTAATCTGTCGGGGAAGGTAAAAAAGAAAATCCAATGTCTTTTCTAAGGTGTGTGTGGGTTTATTTGAGCTTTGCACTGATTGTGCCTGTAGAGTAGGTCCTTGTCTGGTCGTCAAGGTAGCCTTCGGCAGAGGTGATTTCGTCGGGAGTATAGCACAGTTCAAGGGTCTTGGTGTGAACACTGCCGTCAGTTTTTGTGACGGTAATATCAATGGTAACTTCGTTTATAATCCGCTCAAAAATCTTGTTCTGGCAGTTAAAGAAGCCTACCATATCGTCAGCCTTGGCATATGCTCTGAGGGCATTTATTTCTTCTTCCGTGGCGGCTGTGGGAGCAGAACTTCTGTATCCGCTACCGATAGAACTTACCCAACCGTACTTTGCGTGGAGGTCGCCGCTGTCCTCAGAGTACACAAGCTCGTCTGTATCACAGAAGCTGTGGGAGTAATTCTGTTCAGGGTTTGCGTATGCGTAGCTGTAATATTTTGTAATGAAATCATAGGTGTAGCTGTCATCATAGACAGGGTTGAAGGAAAAGCGATAATTGTCACGCTCTTGGTAGTCTATAGTGTACTCTGTGGTAGGGGAGTCATAGCCTGCAAAAATACATTGGGAGTCCTTGCCCTCAGGAGAATAAGAGAGTACAAAAACACCTTTGTTGGTCTTGTAGGTAACAGTCTCTATATCCTCGCCAACCACATCAAAGTCCAGATTCATAGTAACGGCATGAAACAGATATTTTTGTGTCAGGTCGTATTCCTTTGCATCAGGGTCAAGGATACAGTCAAAGTCAAAGGTAACAATAGGGTAGCTGTCGCTTTTGATTTCTACAAAGGCATCTGAGGTTATCTCGTCGGCGGAGGCTATGCCTGCTTCGTCAAGGGCCTGAGCGTTGGCAACAATAATAAATCCTGAGTCTGAGTGTGAAAGTGCACCCGGAATAAAGCACACCCCTGCTATGAGGAGAATTGCAATGCAGGCGGCAATTACTGAGGTAAGATGTGTCTTGCGGGGTTTTCTGAAACTGTAGGTGTCGGGCATACAAGCGTGATATGTTCTGAGCATTTTGTCGGTTTGCTCTTCTGAAAATTTACTCATTGTTAAGCTCCTTTCTTATTTGTTCTCTGGCTTGGCTTAGTCTGGATTTGACTGTTCCTTCAGGTATACCCAGAATCTGTGATAGCTCAGCAATTGAGAAATCCTTGAAATAGTACAGGGCGATTACCTGCCGTTTTTTGGGGTCAAGTTTGTTTATTGCATTGTGCAGGACTATGTAGTCATCACGGCAATGCTCACTCTCAGGAACAGAATTCAGAATCCGCTCCAATTCTTCGGATGTATCAAAGGCGAGCACCCTTTTACGGAAGGGGTTTTTCAGCATATCCTTGTGAGCGTTCACGCACACAGACCACAGCCATTTGTCAAAGGGTTTGTTTTTATCATAATGTCTTATATTCCTGAGGACCTTCTCCCATGTTATCTGGTACAAATCCTCAGCATCGTGGCGGGAAGAACACAGAGAACTGCAGAGTCTGCCCAGGTCTTTGCCGTATATTCTTATGTATTCGGAAATATCCGTTTTCATCTGTGTACATCCTTTTCTGAAAGCTTTCACTATATATACGATTCTATATTTTGTTCGGTTCGATTTTTATAAAAATAAAGCGACTGATTGGTGTCAGCCGCTTTCAATCTTTGATATATTCTGCAATGTCCTCAAGTTTACAGTCGAGTACAGCACATAGCTTGGAAAGTGTTTTGGTCTCTATGTTCTCGTTTGCTTTGAGTCGGCGGACGGTCTTGCTGTCGATACCGCATTTTTCACGCAGTTGATATGTGGTAACGCCTTTTTTCTCCATAGTAACCCATAATCTGTCAAAAATAATAATGGCAAAGCCCTCCTTTTAGAAAACTTGACATTATTAATTATGGGGATTATAATCTTTTTATTAAGGGGATATAATCCCCATATATAGAAAAAAGAAAAGCGACTGATTATGTCAGCCGCTTTGAGTGCTTTAATTGCGTAAAATGTTTTTGGTTGTCCTGATTACTTCTGCAATGGATTTCAGCTCATCAGCAGTACAGTCGGATAATAGCTCGTCGATTATACCGCAGGATATGTGGGAGCTTTTAATCAGACTTCCGTATACCAGCTCGTCAAGGGTTGCATCCAAGGTGTTCGCAAGGCTTATCAGAGTGGGCAGGCTGAGTTTGGTTGCCGCACGCTCAATGTGGGAAATATGAGAGGGCTCTACGCCTGATTTTTCTGCAAGCCGAGCCTGCGTCCAACCTTTTTCTTTTCGGAGTTTGCGTATGCGTTGTCCGATCTTTACATAGTCAAGCGGCATATTCTCACCTCTTTTTTTATAATGTTATTGTATATCCTATTAGGATATGATAAAATAATTTTGACAACCTAATAGGACACACAGTAATATTATGAAAGTAAAGAAAGTTAAAGGGAAATAATTACGGCTGTTTGTTTGGCTTAATAAAAAAACAACCTTTGCTGATAAACAAAGGTTGCTTCCGTTTGGCAGATTGGAATTTGTTTATTTTATATTCAACACAAAATTGCCGCCTTGAAATGAAAAAGCATCGTCAAAAGATACTGTTTCAGTCGAAACACAAGTAAATCCTAGTTTTTCTAATAGCTTACAAGAGGGTATGTTATCAATCGCCGTTCCTGCTGTGAAATGGGTTGCACCCGCATTGTCGGCAAAGTATTTGACAAGTGCATTTACGCTCTCGTAAGCATACCCATTTGAATGATATGCAGAGTGAAAACAATACCCCAGATCGTATGTATTTCCATCTTTATGGAAACACACATATCCTATCATATCGTTTGATTCTTTTATAAAAACAGCGAAAAACAAATTGCTGTCAGCAAACCTTTTTGTTAATGCTTTGGTTTCTTCCTCTTCTGTCGGCAGAGGCATATCATAGACAGCATATTTTGAATTATTAAAGTCAACAAATATATTTTTCATTGCCTGCCAATCTGACTCGTTCAGATGGCGAATGAATAACCTGCTCGTTTCTAATCTCATAGTATCCTGCTTTTTCAAATTTATGGAATTGATTATATCACTAATACGAGCGGGTTTCAATGATATAATGAAGGGTGTATATCCTTTTTGTCAATGTGCTTGATAATAAGGAAAAGCTCATTATCAGAAATATTATTCAGTTCCTTGCTAATAACAAGACTAGAGTGCTTGCAGGAATGTTTAAGTGAAATATCCTTCGGATATGAAATGTGGCTGTAGAAAAAGTCCGTGCCTCCCTCTGACGAGGAAATTCCCCTATTAGGGGAAATGTCTGCGAAGCAGACAAAAGGGTTGCCGTCTTCGCAGAAGAGGTGGATTTTGCCAAAGGCAAAAGACGGAGGGAGAGAAAATGCAGATATAATGCGACCTTTTAACTACCCCTCAGTCACCTACGGTGACAGCTCCCCTGACAAGGGGAGCTACGATTTATGCTTTATCAACAAACTGTAATGACCTATGGTCATTGTGAAATTTTCTGCTTATGCAGAAAGTGAAATAAAATTCGCCGCTTAACATTTGCGGTGCAAATATTTCATACGCGTAAGCGTATTTCATAGCGTAGCTATTTCACTCGCTGCAAGGCGAATTTCATTGAAAAACCGACTTGTTTCGACAAGTCGGTTTTTCTGGAGCTGGAGATGGGATTTGAACCCACGGCCTATTGATTACGAATCAATTGCGCTACCACTGCGCCACTCCAGCGAGTGTTTAAATAACTATTTTATTATACAGCATATTTGGAATGATTTCAATAAATACTTAATTAAAAGGGTTTTGTGAAAATAAAGTGGGAATATTTCACAAGTACTGGCGCGTGTCGAAAAATCGTGCATAATAGTATTAAAGCATATTATTTATAATATGTACTATTTATGGGGTGGTAATTATGTCAAAGGAATTGGGTTCGGTTTTCAGAACTCTGAGAAACAACTGTACATTCACACAGCAGCAGGTGGCAGATGCTCTGCATCTTGACCGCTCAACCTACGCATACTATGAGCGTGGCACAACAGAGCCTGACCTGAAGACTCTGAAGAAAATTGCGTCTATATTCAATGTAGACCCTGCATTACTTCTTCCTGATGAGGACGGCAGGATTGCCATCCGCGTCAGCGATGTGGCAGAGCCTGCACAGGAGGAGGTTGCACAGGAAAACGAGGAGAAGATACTTGACCCTCATGACGGCAATATCTATACCTTGACTAAGGAAGAAAAATCTTTCCTGGCTGTGTTCAGAGCTCTTAATAAGAAGGAGAAGCGACTCCTCAGAGACTTTTTTGAGGACCTCTATGACGGAGAGTTCGACGAAGAATAATTTTCTTATGTTTCTTTATAGTAAAAAAGTCTTTACTTTTTAGAACATCTGTGATATAATACAGATGTTTTCGCCCCCTTCACGGATTTGGGAGTATGCCGCAATGCGGATTCACCGTCCCTTCCCTGTGTTTGTGGGTAATATTTTAAAAAAGGTGGTTTACACAATGCTTAAAGAAGAAAAGATTGCTATTATCAACGAGTATGCTCTCCATGAGGGTGACACAGGTTCTCCCGAGGTTCAGATTGCTCTGCTTACAAAGAGAATCAACGACCTCACCGAGCACCTCAAGGAGCACAAGAAGGATCATCACAGCCGCAGAGGTCTCCTCAAGATGGTTGGTCAGAGAAGAGCTCTTCTTGCTTACCTGACAAAGATTGACATCGAGAGATACCGTTCTATCATTGCAAGACTCGGCATCCGTAAATAATTACAAAAACAAAGGGGCAGACGGCATTTTAGCCGTTTGCCCTATATTCCGTTTATAACAGGGATTTTATTGCTCAAGTTTAGCGGTAAAATGAGGAATCCAGCGCCGAGCGCCGTAGCCTTAAAAAATCAATGGCGACATCGGATTTGCTGAATAATGCAGATTTTACGATATATAAATCTGCATAAGCAAATCAGAGGAGTCAGTAGATTTTTTAAGAGTAGCGTAGGCGAACGAGGCGTGACGTGAAAAGATTTGCATGTCAGTGAATTTTTACGAAACTTTTACTGTTTTAGGATTCTTGATTTTATTGCTAAATCAGCGCAAAATCCCTGTGAATAATATAAAATTTATTTTTTACAGGAGGATTCATTATGGCAAACAAAGCTATGACTTTCGACAAATTCAGAACCTTTGAAACAGAATTTGCAGGCAGACCCCTTGTTGTTGAGACAGGTAAGACTACTCAGCTGGCAAACGGTGCTTGCCTTGTTCGCTACGGTGAGACCGTAGTTCACGTTGCAGTAACAGGTGCAGCAAAGCCCAGAGAGGGTATCGATTTCTTCCCTCTTTCAGTTGATTTTGAGGAGAAGCTCTACTCTGTAGGCAAAATCCCCGGCAGCTTCTTAAAGCGTGAGGGCAGACCCTCTGAGAAGGCTATCCTTACAAGCCGTGTTATCGACAGACCTATCCGTCCTCTGTTCCCCAAGGATATGAGAAACGATGTTTCCGTTGTATGTACAGTTATGTCTGTTGACCCCGATTGCCAGCCCGAAATCGTTGCAATGGTAGGTACATCTATTGCTATCTCCATTTCCGATATTCCCTGGAACGGTCCTATCTCCGGTGTTTCTGTAGGTTATGTTGACGGCGAGTTCGTTATCAACCCCACAGCCGCACAGAGAGAAGTTTCTGAAATGGCAACAACTGTTGCTTCCACAGACAGCCGTATTGCTATGATTGAGGCAGGCGCTAACTGTGTAAGCGACGAGGTTATGTATAATGCAATTATGGCTGGCCACGAGGCTAACCAGCAGATTATCGAGTTCATCAAGGGCATTCAGGCTGAGATTGGTAAGGAGAAGTTCTCTTATCCCTCCAACGAGCCTGACGCAGAGATGTTCGAGGCAATCAAGGCATTCTCTGAGGAGGATATCAAGGTTGCTATGGATACAGACGATAAGACTGTACGCGACGCAAGACTCCAGCCCATCTACGAGGCTGTTCACGCAAAGTTCGACGAGATTTATCCCGACTCTGAAGCAAAGATTGACGAGTGCCTCTACAAGACTCAGAAGTACATTGTTCGCCGCTGGCTCCTTGATGAGCAGAAGCGTGTTGACGGCAGAGGTATGAATGATATCAGACCTCTTGCTTCTGAGGTTGCACTGCTTCCCAGAGTTCACGGTTCAGGTCTCTTTACCCGTGGTCAGACACAGGTGCTCACAATTGCAACTCTCGGTACTGTTGCTGAGGGTCAGCTCCTTGACGGTATCGACGAGGAAGAAACAAAGAGATATATGCATCACTACAACTTCCCCAGCTATTCCGTTGGTGAGACAAGACCCAGCCGCGGTCCCGGCAGACGCGAAATCGGTCACGGTGCTCTTGCAGAGAGAGCTCTTGTTCCTGTAATCCCCTCAGTTGAGGAGTTCCCCTATTCCATCAGACTTGTTTCTGAGGTTCTTTCCTCTAACGGTTCTACTTCACAGGGTTCTGTTTGCGGCTCTACACTTGCACTTATGGACGCAGGTGTTCCCATCAAGGCTCCCGTTGCAGGTATCTCCTGCGGTCTTATTACAGAGGGCGACCGTTGGATGACAATGGTTGATATCCAGGGCGTTGAGGACTTCTTCGGCGATATGGACTTCAAGGTAGCAGGTACACACGACGGTATCACAGCTATCCAGATGGACCTGAAGATTTCCGGCCTTACACCCGAGATGGTAAAAGAGGCACTTGAGAAGACTCATGTGGCTCGTAACTATATCCTTGACGAGGTTATGCTCAAGGCTATCGAGGCTCCCAGAGCAGAGCTCTCCAAGTATGCTCCCAAGATGCTCACAACTACCATTCCTGCAGATAAGATTTCTGAGGTTATCGGTAAGGGCGGCAAGGTTATCAAGGAGATTCAGGCTCAGTGTCAGGTTAAGATTGACATTGAGGAGGATGGCGACAACGGTCAGGTATTCGTATCAGGTATCGACATTGAGCAGTGCCGCAGAGCTCTTGCAATTGTTGAGACTATCGCTATTGATCCCGAGCCCGGTGCAATGTACCTTGGTAAGGTAACACGCATTATGGACTTCGGCGCATTTGTTGAGATTGCTCCCGGTAAGGAAGGTCTTGTTCACATTTCTCAGCTTGATGTTAAGCGTACCGAAAAGGTAACAGATGTTGTCAATGTTGGCGATGTTATCCGCGTTAAGGTAATGGAGATTGATGACAAGGGCAGACTTAACCTGAGCCGTCGTGATGTTCTCATTGAGGTTGACGGCCTTACACCCGAGAACGATGTAAACGCTGACAGACCCCGTGGTGATCGCAGAGGCGGCAGAGACAACCGCCGTCCCAGACGCAACAACTGATTAAGCTGAAAATCAGTAAACACAGCGTATATCATTAATATAAATGCACAGCTCCGACTCTTTATAAGGGTCGGAGCTTTTGTGTTACAAGGGAGAAACAAAGGTGTCAAAACTGTAGTCTGTTATTTTAGAAAATTCGTTGACAATAGGGAACAGCAGATGATATTATATAATTGTCTAATAAAGCAGACGATATGGCGTACAGGAGGAATCGACTATGAAATTAAAAAAGTTTGTCAGTGTTTTGCTTGTGCTCGTAATTGCCTTTGGTGTATGTGCTGTTTCGGTTACAGGAGCAGGTGCGCTGAGATACAAGTTTTATGAATACGAGATGTATACTGAGGATTCTGTAATTATTACAGAATACATTGACGGCGGTGCTGTTGACCTTGTAATTCCTTCTGAATTGAACGGCTACAGAGTTGCCGCAATCGGTGACTATGCTTTTGAGAATGCGTATGCAAGCACAATTACAATCCCTGACACGGTTGAATATATTGGCGCCTATGCTTTTAACAACACAAAAGTAACAACAATCAATATTCCTGAAAAAGTTGTTCACATAGGTGCTTCAGCTTTTAAAGGAGATAATTTTACCGGTTTTACGGTTTCACCTGACAATACTGTTTTTTCAGCAAAGGACGGTTTCCTTCTCAGCAAGGACTGTTCTGTGATAATTGCATATCCTAACGGCAGAACCGATACAGAACTGGTTATCCCTGAGGGGGTAAAATATATTTATCCCGGTACATTCTCATATTCGGATAATATTGTTTCTGTTAAGTTTCCGCAGGGACTTATCGGAATAGAGGCAGAGGCTTTTGTTGAGTGTTCAAAGCTTGAGTCTGTTGATATTCCCGAGGGAGTTGAATACATAGGTCATCATGCCTTTTATAAATGTAAGAAACTTACGCAAATCAATATTGTTGGTTGCATAAAGGGTTTGTCACGATATGCCTTTGAGGATACAGGCTGGGAGGAGTTGCCTGTATGGGGAGCACGCTATCTTGGAGATATGCTGCATTATTACCGCTATACAGGCAGATATTCTGACTTGGAAATAAAAGACGGAATTAAAATGATATGTGATGAAGCTTTGTCGGGCACAGGTCCTGATAAGTTGTTTATACCTGCCAGTGTAGAGTATATTTCTCCCACTGCTTTTAAGGACTGTCCGATGCATCTGAGTGAAATTGTTGTTCACGAGGATAATAAGTATTACAGTTCCGAAAACAATATGATTTTCAATAAAGATAAAACTATTCTGTATTTTGGTACTATTGGTTGTAATCCTGAGGACCTGCCCCCAAGCGTGGAGGAGATAGGTCCCTACGCCTACAACGAATCAAGCCATCTGCAGGAGATAATAATACCTGATACAGTCAAAAGAATAGACGATTACGCTTTTGACTACAGTTATTATGCAAGAAAAATTGTCATTCCCGAAAGTGTTGAGTATATAGGATACAAGGCATTTGACAGATGTGGTCTTGTAAAAGAAATAATATTCCCTCAGGGTAGCACTATGTTCGGGGTTGAGGATTTTGAAAGAACTCAATGGTATAGTTGGGCAGAAGAAGGAAATCTTGTTCTTAACGGAACTTTTATGGGATATAAAGGTGAAATTACAGATGCGGTTATTCCCGATGAAGCAGAGTCTGTGGGCAAGAAGGCTTTTTATGGAACGCAGACACTTACCTCTGTTGTTTTGCCGGAAAAGCTCAGAGCAATCGGTCCCTGTGCTTTTGAAAATTGTCCGAAGCTTACAGAGGTTACAATTCCTGCCTCTGTTGATGAGATTTATCCCTTTGCTTTAGGCTATACCTATGTTGAAGGAGAGACTGAGTACGACGGTGAGCACTTCCCTGTAGAAGGGTTTGTGATTAAAGGTTACACCAACTCTGTTGCAGAGGCGTATGCTATTGAAAACGGATTTGAATTTGTAGCAATAGGGGAGCTTGAGGTATCCAAGCTTTTAGGTGATACGGATTTGGATGGAGTTATAACCATCAAAGATGCTACGGCTATTCAGAAGTATCTGGCTTCTTTGGAGCTGTTTGTAAGTCAGCAGAAGAAAAACGCTGATATGAACGGTGACGGAGAAATCAACATCAAAGATGCAACTGCAATCCAGAAGCACATTGCAGGTCTGGAGTATTGAGTATCCTGCCTTTGATTTTGTGGTGCAATAAAATATAATATCTATATGATAAACCGCTGGCGGCGTTTGTGCTGTCAGCGGTTTTTTGTTCGTCTGCGGTATAGGGCGAAAGATATCCTATAGGTTGTGGTGCAGGGGTCGTTTGGTTACCAAATATCGTATTTTTTGGTGATTTTCTGTCAAAATAGTATTAAGTTATTCTATAAAGACGAAGTATTTTGTCTATTATTGCTTATTAAAAATGTAGTTTCCAAAACGATTATCTCGTTAATATCAGTATTGTGCATCGTAATTTTGTATAATGATTGAATAAAATGCGTATGGTACGCAGTTTAAGAAAATCTATTACAAGGAACGGGAACAAAATGGACAAGAAATTTCTCTATTACATATTGAAGAGAGCTTTGCTTGCAGTAGTTACTATTTTTCTGGTAATTACAATCACTTTCTTCATAATGAACTTCATCCCCGGCGGCCCCTTTATGAGCGAAAAGTCTGTATCAGAGACAACTCTGGCGGCACTTAACGCCAAGTTTGGTCTGGACAAGCCCTTGGGCGAGCAGTACTTAAACTATCTGAAGGGTGCTATTAAGTTTGACTTCGGTCCTTCTATGAAGATGGACGGCAGAATGGTAACCGATGTTATTATGGAAGGCTTTGCAACCAGTGCAAAGATGGGTCTGATTGCGGCAGCAGGTGCTATCGTACTGGGACTTATCTTCGGCTCATTGGCGGCAGTATTCCACAATAAGCTTGTGGACCGTATTATTATGGTGCTTTCTACAGCCTTTGTTGCTATGCCCTCATTTATTGTGGCTACTCTCCTGCTGTGGCTGTTGTGCGTTGAGACCAAGGTTTTCCCTGCAAACGGACAGTCGGCGGCAGGTCTGGTGCTTCCCATCATATCCCTGATGCTTTATCCTATGTCATATGTTATCCGACTCACACGCTCCAGTATGCTGGATGTTCTGGGTCAGGATTATATCCGTACCGCAAGAGCCAAGGGTGTTGCACCCTCTAAGGTGCTTTTCAAGCATGCACTCAAGAACGCTGTTACTCCTGTAATCACCTATGCAGGTCCTATGATTGCCTTCATTCTTACAGGCTCACTTGTTGTTGAGAAAATCTTTGCAGTTCCCGGACTTGGCAAGTATTTCGTATCAAGTATTATCAACCGTGACTATACCATGATTATGGGCACTACCATCTTCCTTGCTATTATAGTGGTTGTTATGATGCTCCTGTCGGATGTGCTTTATAAGCTGTTCGACCCCAGAGTAGACTTGTCGTAAGGAGGATTTAAAATGAAAAATAATGATGTTTCAACACACCCTAAGAAGAATCCTCTGAGCTTTCAGCTGGATGTTTCTAAATGGGAGAGGGCTTCTGACGCAGAAAAAGAGCAGCAGATAATCGAGCGTGAGAGCGTTACCTTCTTCAAAGACGGTATGAGGAGACTCTGGAAGAACAAGGTGGCTATCACCTGTGCATTCCTGCTTGTTTTCATTATCATCGCTGTTATTGTTATTCCTATGGTTTATCCCTATACCTACAGCCAGCAGTTGGGTGTTGCAGAAAAGGGCAAGGTGCCTGATTCAAGCTACAACAACTTAGGACCTATGGAGTATGGTGCAACCGAGCAGGCAAAGATTGCCGCAGGCGAAAAGGTGTTCCCTCATCTTTTAGGTACCGACTCTCTGGGACGAGATTACTTTATCCGTGTTGTGTACGGTACACGAATCTCTCTGTCTGTCGGACTTTTTGCATCTATCATTGTTCTTATTATCGGTACACTTTACGGCTCGATCGCAGGCTACTTCGGCGGCAAGCTGGACCTTGTGATGATGAGAATTGTAGATATCATTTACTCACTGCCCGATATGCTGATGGTTATCCTGTTCTCTGTTGTATTCCAGCAGACTCTGGAGCCGCTTATTGAGGATACCTTCCTTGAGAAGCTGGGCACAGGTATGATTAGTATCTTCCTTGTGTTTGCACTGCTTTACTGGGTTTCAATGGCTCGTCTCATCCGCGGTCAGATTCTCTCTATCAAGCAGCAGGAGTTCATCCTTACAGCTAAGGCTCTGGGTGCAAAGCCTGCACGAATCATCCGTAAGCACCTGCTTCCCAACTGTATCAGTGTTATGGTTATTTCCACTGCACTTCAGATTCCCAATGCTATCTTTACTGAGAGTTTCCTGAGCTTCCTTGGTCTGGGTGTTTCTATCCCTATGCCTTCTCTGGGCTCTCTTGCTAACGAGAATCTCTCGTATATTTATTCCGATGTTTACAGACTTCTGGTTCCTGCTCTGACAATTTGCGTTATCGTTCTGAGCCTGAACCTTCTGGGTGACGGTCTGCGTGACGCCTTTGACCCCAAGCAGAAAAAGTAAGGAGGAGACATAATGAGCTTATTACAAGTTAAGAATCTTAGGACCTCCTTCTTCACACCTGCAGGCGAGGTCAAAGCCGTCAATGGCGTATCCTATACCGTTGAGAAGGGCAAGGTGCTGGGTATCGTTGGTGAGTCCGGCTCAGGTAAGTCCGTATCTGCATACTCTGTGCTTCAGATTCTTGCAGGTACAGGTAAGATTGTAGACGGCAGTATTCTCCTTGAGGACAAGGAGCTTGTAGGCATTAAAGAAAAGAATATGGCTAAAATCCGCGGAAATAAGATTTCTATTATTTTCCAGGACCCTATGACAAGCCTTAACCCTGTATTTACTATCGGCGACCAGCTTATGGAAGCCATTATGCTTCATACAAACCGCAACAAGAAAGAGGCTAAGGAGCGTGCTATCGAGATGCTCCGTCTGGTTGGCGTTAACGAGCCTGAAAGGCGTATCAAGCAGTATCCCCACCAGTTCTCAGGCGGTATGCGTCAGCGAGTTATGATTGCTATGGCACTTGCCTGTGAGCCCGACATCCTTATTGCAGACGAGCCTACAACAGCTCTGGATGTTACCATTCAGGCACAGATTCTGGATTTGATGAAGGACCTGCAGAAAAAGCTGGGTATGGCTATCATCCTTATCACTCACGACCTTGGCGTTGTGGCTGAGATGTGCGACGAGGTTATCGTTATGTACGCAGGTCAGGTCTGCGAGCAGGGCACAGCAGAGGAGATTTTCTACAATCCCAAGCATGAGTATACACTGGGACTTATGCGTTCTATTCCCACTGTCAGCGACGAGCACACAAAGCTTCAGCCCATCGGCGGCTCTGCGGTAGACCTGCTGAACCTTCCTGCAGGCTGTCCTTTTGCTCCCCGTTGTGATGCGGCTATGAAGGTATGCCTTGAGACAAACCCTGTCCTTATCAGCGAGGGCGGTACACATCAGGTGCGTTGCTGGAATCATGTTAAGTCTATGATTGAGGCAGGCAGAGTGACCAAAGAGGAAATTGAGGCACTCTACAACACCACAGAGGAGGCATAACTGATGAGCGAAAACAAGTATTTGCTGGAGGTTCGTGACCTTAAACAGCACTTTAATATTCCCACAGGTCTTTTCGGCAGTAAAAAGCTCAAGGCTGTAGACGGTGTTTCCTTTGCTATTAAGGAGGGCGAGACTCTCGGTCTTGTTGGTGAGTCAGGCTGTGGTAAGACCACTGTCGGCAGAAGTATTCTGCATCTTTACGAGCCCACATCAGGCGAGGTTTACTATGACGGTCAGCTTATTAAGGGCAAGAAGGCAGTAAACGAAATGCGTAAAAAGGTCCAGATGGTTTTTCAGGACCCTTATTCATCCCTTGACCCCAGAATGACAGTTGCCGATATTATCGGCGAGCCTCTGGATATTCACAAGCTTTGCAAGACAAAGGCTGAGCGTGATGCCAGAATTTCAGAACTGCTTAAAACCGTAGGACTCAACTCAGAGCACGCTACCCGTTATGCTCACGAGTTCTCAGGCGGTCAGCGTCAGCGTATCGGTATTGCCAGAGCTCTTGCTGTTAATCCCAAGTGTATCATCTGCGATGAACCTGTTTCTGCACTGGATGTTTCCATTCAGGCTCAGATTATCAATATGTTCGAGGAGCTTCAGGAGAAGTTAGGACTCACATATCTGTTCATTGCTCACGACCTGCTGGTTGTTAAGCATATCTCTGACAGAATTGCAGTTATGTATTTAGGTCATATTGTTGAGATGGGCCCTGCTAACGAGATTTACAACCATCCCACACATCCCTACTCAATCTCACTGCTTTCTGCAGTTCCTATTCCAGATCCCGATTACGCAAAGAGTCACAAGCGAATTGTGCTTGAGGGCGATGTACCTTCACCTCTGAATATGCCTTCGGGTTGTCCCTTCAGAACCCGTTGCCCCAGAGCATCTGAGCAGTGTGCAAAAGAGATGCCGCCTCTTGCAGAGGTAGCTCCCGACCACTTCTGCGCTTGCTGGAATTTGTAAGAAGTGCACTCTAACCGTAGCCTTAAAAAATCGAGGACGACACCGAATTTGGTGATTAGCGAGTAAATGCGGTGCATTTGCTCGCAGGCAAATTTGGAGAGGACGACGACTTTTTTAAGAGTAGCGGAGGTTGAAAGAGTGCATGACATATAAGCGCCGAGTGCCGTAGCCCTCGGTTTTCGAGTGCGACATCGGATTTGCCTGTCAATGCGGATTTAATAAATCAGAAATCCGCATAGGTAAATCAGAGGAGTGCGACGAAAATCCGAGGAACAGCGAAGGCATACGAGGCGTGATAGGTGTATGCTACGCATACAGTGATATACCGCCCTTGGCGGTGTGATATATTCGCTTTGCGAATGTGATGGTGGCACCTTCGGTGCGATTATAATTATTGAATGTCACAACAAAGCCCTCCTCACAGAGGAAATTCCCCTGTTAGGGGAAATGTCTGCGAAGCAGACAAAAGGGTTGCCGCTTTCGCAGAAAGGGTGGCTGTGCGAAAGCACAGACGGGAGGAGTTCCGTAGAGGACGGCGCCACGATGTCCCGTTTCTCTACGAAAACCTATCAAGTTACTCCCTCAGTCTGCTTTGCAGACAGCTCCCTCGGGGAGGGAGCCTATTCCCTCTGTCACCTTTGGTGACATCTCACTCAATGAGGGAGCCCTAAACTTCAAAATCAATTATCGTTGATTTATATTCAGTCCGTTTTGTCTGGTTGCAGATAAAACACACAAAAATTACAGGAGGAAATTCCATGAAAAAGTCACTTGCGTTAATTCTTGCAGTTGTTATGGTACTTTGCCTTGGTCTTACAGCTTGTACAGGTAACGGCGGCACTCAAGCAAAGTCTGAAATGACAATCTGCGTTGGTCCTTATCCGGACACAATCGATCCTGCACTCAACTCTTCAGTTGACGGTGCAACCTATGTTATCCACGCATTCGCAGGCCTCGTTGGCTACGAGCAGGCAGAGGACGGCAGCCTCAAGCTGGTTGCTGACTGTGCTAAGGAGCTTCCCGAGGCAGTAGCTACTGACGACGGTAAGGTTTCCTACACATATGAGCTCAAGGACGGCCTCAAGTGGTCCGACGGCTCTGACCTTACAGCTCAGGATTTCGTTTGGGCTTGGAACAGAGCTGCAAACCCTGCAAATCTTTCAGACTACTACTATATGTTTGATGTAATTGACGGTTTTGCTGATCTCGAGGCAGGCGTTGAGGGTGCAAAGCTCAATGTTACAGCTTCTGAGGACGGCAAGTCCATCACAATCGTTCTTGCTAACGATGTTCCTTACTTTAACGAGCTTCTCGCATTCCCCACATATATGCCTGTTAAGCAGTCTGTAGTTGAGGGCAATGAGTCCTGGGCTATCGACGCTGCTACATATATCGGCAACGGTCCCTACAAGGTAACTGAGTTTACACAGGGCCAGATGGTTATGGAGAAGAACGAATACTACCACAATGCAGACGCTGTTAAGACAAACAAGATTATCTGGCCTTTCAACGAGGATGACAGCTCTCTTTATGCTAACTTCCAGAACGGTTCTTATCTGTTCATCGACTCTGTTCCCAACGATCAGATTGAATCCATCGAGGCTCAGTATCCTGATGAGTACAAGGTAACAGGTCAGCTTGGTACATACTATGTATCATTTAATGTAAACGATGAGGCACTCAAGGACTTCACAGAGGTTGAGAAGATTTCTATCCGTAAGGCTCTGGGCCTCCTTCTTGAGAGAAACTACATCTGCACCGATATCGGTAAGGCAGGCCAGCAGCCCGCTAACACTTTCGTTGCTATGGGTCTGACAGACGCTGACGGCGCTACAGAGTTCAGAGCTAACGCTAATGGCGGCAAGGGCTACTTCAGCGTAGACGCTGCTGATTACGAGGCAAACTGCACAGAGGCACTTGCACTCCTTGCAGATGTTGCTAAGTCCTCAGGTAAGTTCACAGTTGATGGCGACACCGTTACAGGCTTCCCCACACTTACCTACATCACAAACGAGGGTACACAGCACGAGCAGATTGCTACCTATATGAAGGAAGTATACGAGACCTACGGCATCACAATGAAGATTGAGGTTCAGGAGTGGAACACAGTCCTTGATACCCGTAAGAAGGGCGACTACTCCTTCGCTCGTAACGGCTGGCTGGGCGACTACAACGATCCTATCTCCTTCCTTGATATGTGGATCAGCGGTTCAGGTAACAACGATTGCCAGTTCGGTAAGGATGCTCATGCAACATACGCAGGCTACTCCTACGATGGTAAGGACGGTCTCACATGGTCAGAGTCCTATGACAAGATTATCGCTAAGGTTAAGTCCTCTAAGGATTCCGCCGAGAGATTCGAGCTTATGCACCAGGCTGAGGATATCCTCATGTCCACAGGCGCAATTTGCCCCATCTACTACTACACAGACCAGTTCATGTGCTCCACAAGCATTGAAGGCTCCTTTGTAAGCCCCCTCGGCTACAAGTACTTCATGTATGCATATGTTGCTGAGTAATAAAAATGTGATTTTTAACAACCGGAAAAACTGACTGACTGCCGCCGCTTGCCTTCCCGCAAGCGGCGGTTTTGTGTTTTTGCGAAGTCGAGTCCTCAGGGCAGAATGGGCGATTACCCCTTGTTTTACGGGCTGTTTTACAGCAAGGCTTATATTTAGAGTCAAAAAAACTCCCCCCAAGTAGTGCAAAGTTCCAAAAACTCAGTAAAACACTTGCTTTTTCAGGTTGGCCGTGTTATACTTTTTACAGTTGAATAATGTAGTTAAAGTAAGGAGTGGGTCAAGGGTGACCCGCTCCTAACTTATTGTTATGGAGGGATTTAATTGGCGAAGGACAATAAATCAAAGGGCAACAGTGTGTGCGATATAGTCAGAGAGATTGCACAGCCTGTTGCAGAGAGTTGCTCGGTTGATATCTGGGACATCAGATATGTTAAGGAGGGCGCTCAGTGGTATTTGCGGATTTTCATTGATAAGGAAGGCGGAGTCTCTGTTGACGATTGCGAGGCTGTGTCCCGTGCTATTGATGAGCCGCTGGATAGACTGGACCCCATCAAGGATTACTATATCCTTGAGGTAAGCTCCCCGGGACTTGAGCGTGAGCTTGTAAGGATGGAGCACTTCGACCGCTTTATCGGTGCAGATATTATGGTGCGTCTTATCCGACCTATGGAGGTGCTGGGCAGGGATTTCTCCGGTGTGCTCACCTCACACGATAAGGACACAGTGACTATCACCGACCACTCGGGTGAGAATGTAGTCACCATCAACAAGAAGGACGCGGCGTGGATTAAGCTTGACGACTTCGGCTGATTCTGACAAAAATGGTTTATAATAGACTCATATAAATAAAAAGCAGTAAGGAAAGGAATGGTTATCAAAAATGGTTAACAAGGAATTATTTGAAGCTCTTGCAATGCTTGAAAAAGAAAAGGGTATCCCTGTGGATTATATGATCGACCAGATCAAAAGGGCTATCGTTGTTGCTTGCAAGAATCTCTACGGCAATGAAAATGTAGAGATTGTAATGGATAGAGACAAACACACTTTCACAGTAAAGCTTATGAAAATGGTAGTTGCTGAGGTTGAGGACGAGGCTACTGAGATTACACTTGAGGATGCAAAGCTTATCTCAAAGCGTGCTGTGATAGGCAAGGAAATCGGCATTTCTCTTGACCCCAGAAAGTTCGGTAGAATCGCTGTAAGCGCCTCCAAGAATGTTATCCACGGCGGTATCCGTGACGGCGAAAAGGGTCAGGCACTCAGAGAGTTCCAGTCAAAGCACAAGGAGCTTCTCTCTGCTACTGTTGAGCGTATCGACCCCAAGACCGGTAATGCAACACTCAAGTTCGGTAAAACAGAGGTGGTCCTGCCCAAGAGCGAGCAGCTTCCCGACGAAATTTTAGAGGAAGGCGACCACATCAAGGTTTATGTTGTTGATGTTAAGGTTGGCGACAGAGGTCCCAGAGCTATCATCTCCCGTACACATCCCGACTTTGTAAGAAAAATGTTTGAGACAGAGGTTCCTGAGATTTTCGACGGAATCGTTGAGATTAAGTCTATCTCCCGTGAGGCAGGCTCCAGAACAAAAATGGCTGTTGTATCCAACGATGCAGAGGTTGACGCAGTTGGTGCTTGTATCGGTACAAGAGGCGCCAGAGTCAACTCTATCGTTGAGGAGCTTGGCGGAGAGAAGATTGACATCATCGTATATGATGAGGACCCCGAGAAGTTCATTGCAGCATCACTTTCTCCTGCAACAGTTGTCAAGGTTGAGCTTGCAGAGGATGGCTCAAAGAGCTGCAGAGTTACTGTTCCTGACGGTCAGCTGTCACTTGCTATCGGTAACAAGGGTCAGAACGCACGCCTTGCCGCAAAGCTCACCGGCTGGAAGATTGACATCCGTCCCGAGAGCGGATTCTTTGGCGAAGATACCGAGGACTGATTTTAGTCCCTTTAATATACAAAACCTTGGAGGAGGGATATTATGAAGCAGAGAAAAACTCCTATGAGAAAATGCACAGGCTGCGGAGAGATGAAGCCCAAGTTCGAGCTTGTCCGCGTGGTTAAAGCTCCTGATGTAACTGATGAAAACGGAGAGGTTATAAAGAAAGGCGAGGTTTCTCTTGACCTTACCTCAAAGAAATCAGGCAGAGGAGCCTATATCTGTCACAGCCTGGAGTGTTTGCAGGCAGCAAGAAAGGCAAGACGCCTGGAGCGAGCCTTCAGCTGTATGATTCCCGCTGAGGTTTACGACGCTATGGAGAAGGAGCTTAGTCAGGATGAATGACAGACTGTTGTCACTGCTTGGCATCTGCAGACGAGCCGGCAGACTGGTTATTGGCGCCGACCCTGTAAAGGAAGCCATAGACACCCGCAAAGCACTGCTTGTAATCTGTGCCTGCGATATTTCTCAGAACACAGAGAAGAAGATTCGCACTATTGTAGAGGCTAAGGGAGATGTGGAGTACCACATCATAAACAGAACGAAGGATGAACTGTCCCTAAGCCTTGGTAAGACCTGTGCGGTGCTTGCGGTTATTGATAAGGGCTTTGCTGATAAGCTTTCAGAGCTTATAAATGCAGAGCAGTAAAAAGGAGGAAACTACTATATGAAATATAAGGTACACGAGCTGGCAAAGGATTTAGGCGTTTCCAGCAAGGTTGTTTCTGAGGTTGTAGAGAAATACTGCAAAACCGTCAGAAAGTCTATGACCTCACTTGAAGAAGAGGAACTTAATGTAGTATTCGATTACTTCACACAGGAGAATGCTGTGGAGAATCTGAACGCATATTTTGCAGTACGCGATAAGGCAATTGCCGAGCGTGACGCAAAGGCAGATGCTGAGGCAGAGGCCCAGGCTCCTGCAAAGAAGGCTGAGGAGCCCAAGGCAGAGGGCAGTAAGGCTAAGCCCCAGCAGGCCCCTGCAAAGAAGAAGGATGCTCCCGCAAAGAAAGAGGACACTGCCCCTGTATCAGAGGGTGCTATCAAGTCAAAGCGCGGCGAGGGTAAGGTTGTAGATACCCGTGCAGGCTTTGTTGATGTTGAGCGATATAATGAGAAATACGACCGTATGGCATACGATAAGGGCCGTTCTGACAGCACAATGTCTACTCAGAAGCAGAAGCTCAGACAGCGTTCACAGCAGAAGGGCAAGCATCGCTCAGGCAAGCGTGAGACAGAGCAGCAGAGAATCGACCGTATTGCACAGGAGCGTAAGGCAAAGCCCATTACAGTAAAGATTCCTGAGGAGATTACCATTACAGAGCTTGCATTAAGACTGAAGGCTACTGCCGCAGAGGTTATCAAAAAGGCATTTCTTATGGGTACAATGGTTACTCAGAACGATACAGTTGATTTTGACACAGCTTCCCTCATTGCAATGGAGTTCCACGCAAAGGTTGAGAAAGAGGTTGTTGTTACAATTGAGGAGAGAATCATCGACGATAGCCAGGATGACGACGAGAATCTGAAGATGCGTGCTCCCGTTGTAGTTGTTATGGGTCATGTTGACCACGGTAAGACATCACTCCTTGACTTCATCCGTCACGCAAATGTTACTGCATCTGAGGCAGGCGGTATTACTCAGCACATCGGTGCTTACAGAGTAGATGTAGACGGCAGAGATATCACCTTCCTTGATACTCCCGGTCACGAAGCATTCACAACCATGCGTGCAAGAGGTGCTCAGTGCACAGATATTGCAATCCTTGTTGTTGCCGCTGATGACGGTATTATGCCCCAGACAGTTGAGGCTATCAACCACGCAAAGGCTGCAGGCGTTTCCGTAATTGTTGCTATCAACAAGATGGATAAAGAAGCCGCAAACCCTGACCGTGTAATGCAGCAGCTTACAGAGCACGAGATTATCCCCGAGGAATGGGGCGGCGATACACCCTGTATCCCCATTTCTGCCAAGACAGGTATGGGTATTGACGACCTGCTTGAGATGGTAACTCTTGTTGCAGATATGAAGGAGCTCAAGGCTAACCCCGACCGTGCCGCTAAGGGTATCGTTGTTGAGGCTCGTCTTGATAAGGGCAGAGGCCCCATTGCTACTATTCTTGTTCAGAACGGTACACTTCACACAGGCGACATCGTAGTTGCAGGTACTGCAGTAGGCAGAGTCCGTGCTATGACCAACGAGCGCGGCGAGCGTGTACAGGAGGCAGGTCCTTCTGTTCCTGTTGAGATTACAGGTCTTGCAGAAGTTCCCTCCGGCGGTGATACCTTCAACGCAGTTTCTGACGAGCGTCTTGCCCGTGAACTTGTTGAGCAGAGAAAGGCTCAGAAGAAGGAGGAAATCTTCAATTCCCGTACCAAGGTTAACCTTGATAACCTTTTTGACCAGATGAAGCTGGGCGAGGTTAAGGAGCTGAAGATTATCGTTAAGGCTGATGTACAGGGCTCTGTTGAGGCTGTAAGACAGTCGCTGGAGAAGCTCTCCAACGAGGAAGTCCGCGTTGCAGTTATCCACTGTGGCGTAGGTGCTGTCAACGAGTCCGATGTTATGCTTGCTAATGCATCCAATGCAATCATCGTAGGCTTCAATGTCCGTCCCGATTCCGTTGCTTCTGCAAACGCAGAGCGTGACGGCGTAGATATGAGAATGTACACCATCATCTACGATTGTATCGAGGAGATTGAGTCTGCTATGAAGGGTATGCTTGCTCCCAAGAAGCGTGAGGTACAGCTTGGTACTGCCGAGTGCCGTAATGTTATCAAAATCAAGAGCGTTGGTACTATTGCAGGCTCCTATGTCAAGAGCGGTAAGATTACCCGTAATGCTCTCATCCGTGTTGTCCGTGACGGTATCATCATTGCTGAGGATAGCATTGCATCTCTCCAGAGATTCAAGGATTCCGTCAAGGAAGTAGCAGAGGGCTACGAGTGCGGTATCGGACTTGAGAGATTCTCTGACCTTAAAGAAGGCGACATCTTCGAGGCATATATCATCGAGGAGTACCGTGAGGACTAAAACCTCATAACCGAAAGGTTTGAACAAATAATAAGAACAAATAATCCACAACAAGCTATACCCACTGTCTGCAGGCAGTGGGTGTAGCCACAGTTGCAGGAGGAATGAAAATTGGCTAATCATAAACTTTCCAGAACAACAGAAGATATAAAAAGAGAGCTCACAGCAATTTTCCGTGAGCTGAAGGACCCCAGAGTTCAGGGTGCGTTTATCTCTATCATCCGTGTTGAGGTTACAAACGACCTGAGCTACTGCACTGTATATATCAGTGCTATCGAGGGTATGGACAGAGCACAGGAGGCTGTGAAGGGACTCAAGTCCGCCGCAGGCTTTATTCGCTCAGAACTTGCACGCAGACTCACTATCCGCCATGTGCCCTCTCTTATCTTCAAGGCTACCGACTCAATCGAGTACAGTGCCAATATCTCTAAGATTCTCCACGATTTGGACAAAAAGCGTCCCGCAGGCGACGATAACGAGGAGGCACAGACAGATGACTGATCTGTTTTGCGTAGCCGATATACTTAAAGAAAAAGATAATATTGAGATTCTCACTCACCATTATCCCGACGGAGATACCTTAGGCTCTGCCTATGCATTGTGTCTTATGCTCCAGTCCCTTGGCAAGCACGCCCGTGTTATTACCAGCGGCACAGTTGCAAGGAAGTATGACTTTCTGAAGAAGGGTGTAGAGATGCAGAGCTTTGAGCGTGAGTTTGTTGTCAGTGTAGATGTGGCGGCAGCCTCGCTCCTTGGTGAGAATCAGGCTGAATATGAGGACATTATCGACCTGTGCATTGACCACCATGGTACAAACTCCATAAGCGCAAAGAACTCTTATGTAGATGCAAATGCCGCCGCTGCAAGTGAGATAATCTACGAGCTTTCAAAGGCTATGGATATTGAGCTTACTCAGGATATGGCGTCCTGTATTTATACAGGTATCTCTACTGATACAGGCTGCTTCCGTTATTCCAACACAACTCCCTGTACTATGCTAATTGCCTCTGAGCTTATGGCGGTAACTCCCAACTGGCATCAGATTAACACCGAGATGTTCGAGGTGAAAACAAGGGAAAAGTTAAACCTTGAGCGTATGGTGTACGATACTTTGGAATATAGCTGTGAGGGCAAATGTGCACTGATTTATACAACTCTTGAGATGCAGGAGAAAGCAGGCATCGGTGATGACGAGATGGAGGGGCTTGCCTCCATACCCCGTCAGATTGAGGGTGTGCTCCTTGGTATTACAATGAGAGAAAAAGCAGACGGCACTTTCAAGATTTCTGTCCGCTCCAATAAGGATGTAAGTGCTTCTGATTTCTGTGCGCGATTTGGCGGCGGCGGACATAAAGCGGCCGCAGGCTGTACCGTTGAAGGCGACCTTGAAACAGTGAAGAATCTTCTGCTCTCGGCAGCCCGTGAAATGCTATGAACGGAGTTGTAGTTGTAAATAAGCCCCAGGGCTTTACTTCCTTTGATGTGGTCGCAGTGCTGAGAAAACTATGCAATGAGCGTAAAATTGGTCATTGCGGTACCCTTGACCCTAACGCAACAGGTGTTCTGCCTGTGCTTTTGGGCAGAGCGGCAAAGGCTCAGGACATCCTCCCAAATCACGATAAAACCTACAGGGCAGAGTTTATTCTGGGCAAGGTCACAGACACTCTTGATATCTGGGGACAGGTTACAGCCGAAGAGAAAACTCAGGTTACAAAGGAAGAAATCCTCTCAGTAATCCCTGAGTTTACAGGTGAGATAGAGCAGATTCCCCCAATGTACTCTGCGGTGCAGGTGGGCGGCAAACGGCTGTACGATTTGGCACGGCAGGGCATAGAGGTAGAACGCAAGGCAAGGAAAATCACAGTGTACTCACTGAAACTTCTTTCTTTCGACGAAGAAACTCAGAGCGGTGTGCTCGCTGTTTCCTGCTCAAAGGGTACATATATCCGCACACTCATTGACGATATTGCAAAGAAGTTCTGCATTGGCGGCTGTATGACCTCACTTGTGCGTGAATCCGCCTGCGGATTTTCTCTTGATATGTCCTATACTCTTGATGAACTGAGAACAATGTCAGAGCAGGGTGAAATCGAAAATGCCCTCCTCAGTACAGAGAGCCTTTTTGTTACATATAAAGAGGTGAAAGTCTCAGCCGAGCAGGCCAAACGCTTTGCAAACGGCGGAGCCCTGAGCATAGACCGAATCAGAGAAAAGCCTGAGATGTTTGACGGCAACATCTATCGGGTAAAATCTCCCGCAGACGCATTTATGGGTCTTGCAAAATTTGAGGAAACAAGCCGAGAACTTAAAATATTCAAACAATTCGCAGACTATGCACAGTTTAACAAGCCTTCCCCTTAAGGGGAAGGCATAAGAAAAACCGACTGATTAAGTCAGTCGGTTTTTTAACTTCTGAAATCAAAAATCTGTTTTGGCTCAATTTCCAGTGCACGGCATATGTCAAAAACCACATCAAGGGAAACAGCACATTCTGCTGTTTCGATGCGGCTCATATGTGTGCGGCTTATGTTTATTATCTCGTCAAGCTGACTCTGTGACATATTCTTTACCTTGCGGTAGTAGGCTATGTTAAGACCCAGATAGCGATATAATGTTTTGTTAATATCCTGCATAGCATCACCCTAAGTATAGTATACCCTGTAAGGGGACACAATGCGACAACATACAAAGTGCAATTTGTAACTTGACAGGTTACAAATGTGGTGCTATACTTTAATTAAATAACCTGCTATATCAAGGTTGAGGAGAAATCAACGAAAGGAAGTTTAATTATGGGATTGTTCGATAAGGTTGCAAAGGCTGCAGGTTCAATCGGTGGCAGTGTGGCTACTTCTGCGGCAAAGGTTGGCTCAAATGTTGTTGTGGCTTCACAGGAGCAGGGAGAGCTTGTTTCGCTGAAATCACAGATTAATGTTATTAATCAGGAGCTCGATGCGGCTTATGCACAGATTGGCAGAAAATATGTTGAGTATGTTATTGCTACAGGTGAGATGCCCGGTATTGATGTTTCTGATATTCTTAAGCTTATTGACCCCAAGCTGTCCAAGAAGCAGGAGCTTGAGGCTGAGATAATCAGACTTGAGAAAGAAATCAAGGAGAAAACAGTCCTTCGCGAAAAACAGCAGGCAGAGGAGGCTTTCCTGAAAGAAAAGGAGAAGCTGGATAAGGCACTGGCAATGGATTTGCTTACTCAGGAGGAGTATGATGCAAAGATTGCAATTGCAAGAAAGCGTGTAGATAACTTCGAGGCTATTCGCAGAGTTGAACAGCAGGCTGAGATGGGTGTAATAACACCTGAAGAAAAACAGCAGAAACTGGCTGAGCTGTTAGGTTAATATAACAATATGCATAATGAAACCGCTGACTATAAAGGTCAGCGGTTTTATCTTTTCCTTATTCCTCTGTTTTGTTTTCTTCTGGCAGGGGGATGCCTGCGAGGAAACGCAAATCTCGCTCAATGGCATCACGGCTGTTGCCCCAGTCTGCGTCGCGGTTGCGGTAATCAAACATATTGCAGAAATGTGTGGTGTCTGCAATGAGGAGCTCAAGCTGTTTCTTTGCAAGGTCAGCGGTGTCCTTGTGGAAGTCGGCAAGGTGCTTTGAGGGCACACCTTTCAGACTTATTGTGGTTATCTGCTGATAATGCTCAAGGCAGATAAACTCCTGCTCCTGATAAAGCTTTCGGAACTCAGGGTTTGTCTCCCATTCCTTAAAAACTGTACGAAGGAAGTGCTCCACATCGTTTTGGATTCTGTCGCAGATGTAGCAGGTGTGAAGCATCTCGTCCAGTGCTAAAAGCTTCTTTTTGTCTGGTCTTGAGTGGGTATTCTTGGGGAAGTAGTTGTCCAGAATATACTGCAGATGGGTCTGGAGTATAAGTGCATTTGGCAGACGCTTGCCTACCTCGGTTATCTTCTCAAAATGCTTTTTGCAGAAGCCTTTTTTGTTGGTGCTGACTCGGGTTTCAGGGTCCATCATCGCAGAGCCTGTAATGAATGTGGCATACTGAGTCTCCAGCATATCGTACATTCTGCAGAAAGGGCAACCGCTTTTCTCCATAAAAATATCGTTAATGGGTATAGTACAGATGGTTTCTTTCATATTCTCACCTTGTTCCATTATTTTTTTATATTTATATCATAGCATAATCAGCACAAATATGCTATGATAATTAAAGATTTATTTTTGGTGGGATGAATGTGGATTTTTCAAATACAATAAGAGTGACAGGAGCTTCAGATATGTCCCTCGAGGACACCTTGTGCTGTGGTCAGAGTTTCCGTTGGAGAGAATGTGACGGTGGATTCAAAGGCACAGCCTATGGCAAAACCGTAACTGTCAAAAAGGACGGTGAGGATTTGCTCATTATCGGAGCAACCGACGAGGACTTTGAGAGTATATGGAAGCCTTATTTTGACCTTGATACGGACTATGTGGCACTTCGTGGGGATTTGGCGGCAAAGCATCCTGTACTGAGTGAGTGTGCGAAGTTTGCACCGGGTATTCATATCCTCAGGCAAGAGCCCTTTGAAGCCCTCATATCCTTTATAATTTCGCAGAATAACAACATAAAACGCATTGAGGGTATAGTGGACAGATTATGCGAAAATTTTGGCGAAAAACTCTCAAGCGGGTCTTATGCTTTCCCGACATCAGAAAAACTGGCTTCGCTTACTGAGGAGGATTTAGCACCTCTGCGAGCAGGTTTCCGCAACAGATACATACTGGATGGTGCAAGGAAGGTTTGTACAGGTGAGGTTAATCTGGAGGCTTGCCGCACATTGCCTTTTGATGAAGCAAAGGCTCAGCTTATGAGTATTGTAGGAGTTGGCAGTAAGGTGGCGGATTGTGTGCTTCTGTACGGACTTCACCGCACTGAGGCCTTCCCTATGGATGTGTGGATGAAGCGTGCCATGAGCACACTGTTCCCTGATGTTGACCCTGCAGACTTCGGTGAGTACGCAGGTGTAGCTCAGCAGTATATCTTCCACTATTCCCGTATGCACCCTGAGCTTTTTGAGTAAAAGAGCCTCCCTGACGAGGGTGCTCGAAACAGCTTCCCTCTTTGAGGGAAGTGGCATTGGCTGAAAGCCAATGACGAAGGGAGTCCGTAGGGGTCGGCGCCACGACGACCCGAAACCTTGCTTTAACTCCCTCAGTCTCGCTATGCTCGACAGCTCCCTCAGCGAGGGAGCCTCAAAAAGCCCTCCTCACAGAGGAGGGTGGCTGTGCGAAGCACAGACGGGAGGAGTTAATTTACTCCATCTTGAAGGGAGCCTTGAAAAGTCTCCTTGTGTTTTTTTATTTGTTGGTGTATCATATTAACCGTAAACTTGAGAAAACAGGTGAAACCTATGAAGATAAAAGTATTCTTTGCAGTTGCGTTTTGTAAATGTGTGAGATTTCTGGCAAAGCTTCTGGGCAGAGGCAGTAGTCTCCCGGGTCAGCTTACGCTGAAGCTTTTTCCCGATATCCTAAAATATATTAAAATGCCCTCAAAGGTTATTGCTGTCACAGGCAGTAACGGCAAGACCTCTACCCTTGAGATGATAGCCCATGTGCTCAAAGTTGCAGGACTCAGAGTAGCCTACAACAAGGAAGGCTCAAACCAGATTGAGGGTGTTACTACATTTCTACTCAGCGACTGCACACTTTCAGGTAAGATTAAAAGCGACATTGTAATTATGGAGTCCGACGAGCGTTTTGCCCGTCATACCTTCAAGCATTTCAAGCCTAATCACCTGATTATTACTAATCTTTACCGCGACCAGCTCACCCGTAACGGACATCCCGAGTGGGTGTATGATGTTATTGCTGAGTGTATGGATGACAGTATGGAGCTTATCCTTAACGCTGACGACCCCTTGGTGTCAAAGTTCGGCAAGGACAGGGACAAGGTGCGGTACTTCGGAGCAGACAAGCTCTCTATAGACGAGGAGGAAAACACCTCTGTATATAACGACGGCAAGTACTGCCCCTGCTGTAAGGCTCCTATGGAGTACGACTACTACCACTATAACCACATCGGCTCGTACCATTGTACAAGCTGCGGTCACAAGCGTAACGATACTGTATGGACTATTACAGACGCAAGTTTAAAGGAAGGCTACATTGTTGTAAACGGCAAGTATAAAATTACCCTTTCTTTCTCAAGTATATATCACTGCTACAACACTCTGGCGGCGTTTGCGGCGGCAGATATCGCAGGGGTAGACCCTGAGGTTGCGGCAAAGGCTCTCAGCGGCTATGATTTGAGAAGTGGCAGAATTGTGGAATTTACCTTAGGTGACAAGCAGGGTACACTCCTTGTGAGTAAGCACGAGAACTCAATTTCCTACGACCAGTCAATCCGTGTGGCACGGGCAGATAAAAGGGAGTGCTCCGTGGTGGTTATGGTTGATGCCATCAGCCGTAAGTATCAGACCTATGAGACCTCTTGGTTGTGGGATATTGACTTTGAGCTTTTAAAGTCTGACAATATCAAAGAGGTGCTTTTAGTAGGCAGATATGCCTCCGACTTGGCAACCCGATTCTCTTTCACCGATATTGACAAGGAGATAATAAAAACCTTTGAGGATATTCCCGAAAGTGTAGAGTACCTGAGAAAGTGTGGCAAGGATTACATCTATGTGATTACCTGCTTCTCTGACAAAGAAAAATTCCTCACACTTGCAGACAGCAGAAGGTGACACAATGAAAGCAAAAATTCTTTATTTATACTACGATATAATGAATCTGTACGGCGAGTCGGGCAATATCCGTATGATGGAGCGAGTACTTGAGAGCAAGGGTGCACAGGTGGAGACTGACAGAAAAACCGTCACCGATACAGACATTGACTTTACACAGTATGACTTTATCTACTGCGGAGCAGGCACAGAGCATTCAAGAAACACCTGTCTTGAGCACCTGAGAGGTTTTGCGAGTACCCTCAAAGAAGCCTTTGAGTCAGGCGTTGTTATGCTGTTCACAGGTAATTCCTACGAGATGCTGGGTGATACTCTTACCACAGCAGACGGCACAGAGCATAAGGGAATAGGACTCTTTGACTTTGCTGTGAAGGAACAAGGCAAAAACCGCTACAGCGGTGATGTGACACTGAGATGCAATTTATGTGAGGAGCAGTTTATCGGCTACATCAACAAATGCAGTGAGGTACAGGGTATAAAAACTCCCCTCTTTCAGGTCAACTGCGTGGCAGGGACTGTTAAGGAGCAGGAGGACGGAATACACGAGAAGAACTTCTTCGGCACACAGGTTATCGGCCCTGTTACAGTGAAGAACCCCGCCTTCGGCGAATACATCGCCGACCTTGTAATCAAGAATCTGAACTGATATTAGCCTCCCTTATGAGGGCGCTCGAAACAGCTTCCCTCTTTGAGGGAAGTGGCATTGGCTGAAAGCCAATGACGAAGGGAGTCCGTAGGGGTCGGCGTCCTCGACGACCCGATACATTGCTTTAACTCCCTCAGTCTCGCTATGCTCGACAGCTCCCTCTAAGAGGGAGCCTTGAAAAGCCCTCCTCTGAAAGGAGGGTGGCACAGCGAAAGCTGTGACGGGAGGAGTTAATTTACTCCTTCAGTTTTTGCCTACGGCAAATCCAGCTCTTAACTGAGCCTGTCTCCCTCTGTCACTTCGTGACATCTCCCTCACACTGTGAGGGAGTCTTCCCTCAGGGAGAGAGCCTGAATTTACTCCCTTAGTCACTTCGTGACATAGGGAGCCCATAATTATAAAAAGACCGCTGAGTTGTAAAAATACTCAGCGGTTTTGTTTATAAGGTAAACCTGTCTGTATAAAAGAAAACTGCCTCCGAAAAGGCGTACGCCAATGAGGGAGGCAGTAGGAAGCTGTGAGGGCTTGAGGTAAAAGAATTGGGTGATTTGGGTGGCAAACAACCGATTCAGTGTGATTTTAGAATAATGTCTTGCAATGGTCAGGAACCTGCAAGGCGACAAGTCCTCAGTTTATACAGCAGATATTCCGTGAGCAGGGGTGCACACGGAGATTATCGTCGGAAGGGGGTAATAATGTAAAATTCACAGGGGTGGCAATGTACTCTGCGAACTCCGAGTCAAATATGCCTGCGTATCCGTGCTTCTTATTTGTAGTATATCACCAGTGTTTATATTTGTCAACAATACTTTGTAAAAAATAATATTGAAATTTAATTGTATCTGTTGTATATTATTATTAGAAGGATGGTGTCAAACTATGAGTAAAAATAACTTTATTAGCGGTATCACGGATTTGCTTATTCTTGCCCTGCTTGATAATCAAGACAGATATATGTACGATATTGTCAAATCTGTCAAGGTGCTTTCTGACGGAAAGCTGTCTATCTCTCAGAACACTATCTACACTGCCGCCTACAAATTAGGCGACGACGGCAAAATCTCAGAATATTCCAAGCTTGTCGGTAAAAGAAGGACAAGGGTGTATTATCATCTTGAGCCCGAGGGTAAAAAGTACCTTGAAGAGCTCAGAGAAAGCTATATGAACACCACCAACGGTGTGCTCCAGGTTCTTTCTGTGCTTGAGGGGGAGAAGTCTGATGAATAAAATCTGCAAGGCGTATATGTATCAGGTGAAGGCGTTGCTCCCTGTCAGAGGAAGGTCTGAGCGGATATTTATCAAGAAGCTGACATCAGATATTGACACCTACTGTGAAGAAGAAAAGGTTACAACTATGGAGGCGTTGTACGATAACTACGGCAAGCCCTGTGAGGTTGTCACCAATTACATTTCTTCAATGGATTCGGAACCTATGATGAAGCGAATCCGAACCACCAAGCTAATCAAGAGGATTACAGTTGCACTGCTGATTATTGCAACTGTAATTTCAGCGGCTTTTTGTGTAGGTATGTACTATTCATATCAGGAGCATAAAAATAATGCTGGTGGAACTGTAACGAGTGTAATCGTGGAGCATAACTGACGGGTGAGTTTTACTGCAAAAGCAGAGAAGATTGACACTATACTTATCACCCGGAAAGGAGCAGGGTAATGAATAAAATCTGTAAGGAATATATATCAGAGGTTAAGCTGATGTTCCCTGTAATGGGAAGGAAAGAAAAGGGCTACATCAGAAAGCTTGCTCTGGATGTGGAAGAGTTTTGTGAGGAAGCAGAGGTTAAAACTCAAGAGGAGCTGTGCGATAACTACGGCAAGCCTCAGGAGATAGTGAGCAACTACTTTTCCTCTGCTGATACAGAATACATAGCAAAGCACATCAACATCACCCGCTATGTAAAAAGATGCGTTGTGGGTTTGCTTGTTATGGCGGTTGTAACCGCCTCTGTTTATTCTGTGTTTGCATATGCTTTTCATGGGTTAGAGGAGGCTAATGATATATACGGATTAACAATTGATTATCATTTGTTTTTTGAAGAAAAGGAGTAATATTATGAAAAGAACATTAATTATCACACTGGTACTCACACTTATTATGGGGGCAATTTTCTGCCTGCCTGCAAATGCAGCCCAGACAGTGGAGAAAACCGAAACCACAATTGAGTATCTTGACAACGGCGACTATATTGAAACCACTATTACCTATTATGAAACAAACGCGAGAGTCGCTACAAAGTCGGGCTCAAAAACATCAACATATTCGGGCAGTGATGGAGAGGCTAAGTGGTCTGTTACCGTAAACGGAACCTTCACCTACAACGGCACTACCTCCTCCTGCACAAGCAGCAGCCGCAGCACAAGCGTATATGCATCAAACTGGTCAATAAAGAGTTCCTCTGCAAGCAAAAGCGGCTACTGTGCAACTGCCACAGCAACGGCAACATATAAAGTATTGCTTGTTTCAAGTGATTATACTCTGACCGTAAATCTGTATTGCAGTCCTTACGGCATACTTTCTTAAAAATTAATATCTGAATACAAAAAGACCGCTGAGTGTATCAAAGCACTCAGCGGTCTGTGTTTGTTTGGTTTAATTTAAGCTGACTGATTAAGCCTTGTCAACAGAGCCGAACAGCTCCATCTTCTCCTTAACGGTAGCCTTGATAGCCTCAAAGCCGGGTGCCAGAAGCTTTCTGGGGTCGAAGCCCTTACCCTGAAGGTCCTTGCCTGCCTCAACATACTCTCTTGTAGCAGCGGCAAATGCAAGCTGACACTCAGTGTTAACATTGATCTTGGAAACGCCAAGGTCAATAGCCTTCTTGATCATATCCTCGGGGATACCTGTACCGCCGTGGAGTACCAGAGGCATATCGCCTGTGAGCTGCTGGATAGCGTCCAGAGTCTCAAAGGAAAGACCTGCCCAGTTCTCGGGGTACTTGCCGTGGATGTTGCCGATACCTGCTGCAAGCATTGTAACGCCAAGGTCAGCAATCATCTTGCACTCTGCAGGGTCTGCACACTCGCCTGCACCAACTACGCCGTCTTCCTCGCCGCCGATAGAACCAACCTCAGCCTCAAGAGAAAGGTTAAGCTCCTCGCAAGTAGCAACCAGCTCCTTTGTCTTTGCGATGTTCTCCTCGATAGGATAGTGAGAGCCATCGAACATTACAGAGGAGAAGCCTGCTGCGATACAAGCCTTAGCACCTTCGTAGGAGCCGTGGTCAAGGTGAAGTGCTACAGGAACAGTGATGCCCAGCTCCTCAAGCATACCGTTAACCATGCCAACGATAGTCTTGTAGCCGCACATATACTTGCCTGCACCCTCAGATACACCGAGGATAACAGGGGAGTTGCACTCCTGAGCTGTGAGCAGGATAGCCTTTGTCCACTCAAGGTTGTTGATGTTGAACTGACCAACTGCATAGTGGCCAGCCTTTGCTTTTGTAAGCATTTCTTTTGCATTTACAAGTGCCATATTAGAATTCCTCCAATATTATAATAATATATTAATACAGGACAATTATACAACAGCTCGATAAAAATGTAAACCTCTAAACCAAAAAATGTGAGTTTGCAATAAAAAAACTATTGACAAAATGAAATTATAGTGATAATCTAATGTACATACATCAAAAGCTGTGACGAAGACGGTCAGGTAAGCTGATTTTTGCAGAGAGTGCGGAGGGTGTGAACGCACATTGAGGCTTCTTATGACTTATCACTTCTGAGCCGGAGTCCGAAAGGTGCTATGCTGAGTAGACGCTCCCGTGGTTGTCGCGTTAAGACAAAGGGTTTGTTAGAACCTGTGAGTGGTGCATACGCACAATTTGAGTGGTACCGCGGGATATAATTTTACTTATTACCCGTCTCAAAGTTTTTCTTTGAGACGGGTTTGTTTTTTTACTAAACTTTTCAGGTGCAGTCAAGCCTCCATGATTAAAGGGAGGGACCGCCGAAGGCGGTGGAGGGATAAAGTTCTCTTTGCCCCACTATATCTATAAAGGAGGAATCACAATGGCAGAGCGTTTAATCGATGACAAAATCAGAGAGGTTGCGTGGCGAATTAAATCCGTCCGTGAGGATTTGGGCTACACTGCAGCCGAGATGGCAGAGAAAACAGGCGTTACTACCGAGGAATACCTGAACCTTGAGGCGGGTATGTCTGATTTCAGCTTTACTTTTATCTATAAGTTTGCAAATGCTACTAATCTGGAGATTACAGATATTATGGAGGGCACAAGCCCAATTCTGACCCAGTATTCCTTAATAAGAAAGGGCGAGGGTATGCCCTTTGTCCGCAGAGAGGGTTTTAAGTATACAAACCTTGCACCTATGTTCAAGGGCAAAATGGCAGAGCCATTCCATGTTGTAATTCCTTACAGCGAGCAGGCACAGTCTAAGCCTATGCACCTTGGCACACATGTAGGTCAGGAGCTTGATATTGTTATCAAGGGCAGTATGAAGATTCAGATTGGCGACCGCTCAGAGATTCTCCACGAGGGTGACTGCATCTACTATGACAGCTCACTACCTCACGATGAGATTGCAATCGGCGGTCAGGATTGCGAGATTTACGCAATCGTTATCGACCCCGATGCAGAGGGCAGCAGCTACGAGGAGAAGGTCGTAGCCGCTACTACCACTAACACCGACCTTGCAAACCTTGAGGAGCCCGTGTACGAGAAGTTCATCGAGACTTCAACCAACGAACAAGGCGAGCTGTCAGGCATTACCTTCAAGGATGCAGATAAATTTAACTTTGCTTTTGACATCGTTGACGGTCTGGCAGAGAAATGCCCCACCAAGACCGCAATGATGCATCTTTCCAGAACAAAGCAGGAGAGAGTATTCACCTACAGAGATATGAAGGAGTACTCTGCACAGACAGCAAACTACTTTGAGTCCTTGGGAATCAAAAAGGGCGACAAAGTTATGCTGGTCTTAAAGCGTCACTACCAGTTCTGGTTCTCTATGCTTGCACTGCACAAGATTGGCGCTGTGGCAATTCCTGCAACAAATCTGCTCAAGGAGCACGACTTTGAGTACCGCTTTGAGGCGGCAGATGTAAAGGCTATCATCTGCACAGCAGACGGCGACACCGCTGACGAGGCAGACAAGGCAGCCGCAAAGTGCCCTAATCTGACGGTTAAGGTATCAGTAAACGGCAAGCGTGAGGGATGGCACTGCTTTGAGGAGGAGTTTGAGTCCTTCCCCAAGGTTTACGAAAGAACAGCAGATTCCCCCTGCGGCAGCGACCCCCTGCTTATGTTCTTCACATCAGGTACCACAGGCAACCCCAAGATTGCCGCACACAACCACAAGTATCCTCTGGGTCACTTCATCACCGCCAAGTACTGGCATAATGTTGACCCCAATGGTATGCACTTCACTATTTCCGACACAGGCTGGGGTAAGGCTCTGTGGGGTAAGCTCTACGGCCAGTGGCTGTGTGAGACCGCAGTATTCACCTATGACTTTGACAGATTCGACGCAGATGACATTCTGCCTCTGTTCAAGAAATACAACATCACAACCTTCTGTGCACCGCCCACAATGTACCGCTTCTTTATCAGACAGGATTTATCAAAGTATGACCTGAGCTCTGTTAAGTACGCAACCGTTGCAGGCGAGGCACTGAATCCCGAGGTTTATCATCAGTTCCTCAAGGCTACAGGCATCCGCCTGATGGAGGGCTACGGTCAGACCGAAACCACCCTGACAATAGGTAACTTTGTAGGTTCATCCATCAAGGTAGGGTCTATGGGTAAGCCTAGTCCTCTGTATGACCTTGACATTGTTGATTCCGAGGGCAACAGCTGTAAGGCAGGTGACATCGGCGAGATTTGTGTCCGCACCAAGGACGGCGCACCTGCCGGCTTGTTTATGGGCTATTATATGGACGAAGAGCGTACCGCCGAGGTATGGCACGACGGACTCTACCACACAGGCGATACTGCTTGGAGAGATACCGACGGCAACTACTGGTTTGTAGGCCGTGTGGATGATGTTATCAAGTCCTCAGGCTACCGCATCGGCCCCTTTGAGATTGAGTCTGTGCTTATGGAGCTTCCCTATGTACTTGAGTGTGCAGTTACTCCTGCTCCTGACGAGATAAGAGGTCAGGTAGTCAAAGCTACCATCGTTCTCACTCAGGGCACCACGGGCACCGACGAGCTGAAGAAGGAAATCCAGAGCTATGTCAAGACACGCACTGCACCCTACAAATATCCCAGAATCGTGGAGTTTGTGGAGTCTCTGCCCAAGACTATCTCAGGCAAGATTATCCGCGCCAAGCTCAAGGGCTGATTTTATTAACTTAATAATGTATATATCGGGATTGGCTTTGTGCCTTTCCCGATATTTTGTTTTACGGCAGTATACAACTATGATACAATGTAGCTTATAATATACTCAGAAGGGAGCAGTGGTAATGATAAGGATACTGATTGTAGAGGATGACGAGTCTATTGCTCAGATGATGAGGCTGTGCCTTATAAAGAACAGATACTTTTGCGATATAGCCTACAGCGGTGACGAGGGAGCACGGCTTCTTGAGGATAACAGGTACGATTTAGTGCTTCTGGATGTTATGCTTCCTAATATAAGCGGTACAGAGCTTATTGAGTATATCAGGCAGTTTGATACTCCTGTTATCTTTGTTACAGCAAAGGCGACGGTTGAGGACAGGGTGAGAGGGCTACGCCTTGGTGCAGATGATTACATTGTGAAGCCCTTTGATTTGCAGGAGCTTCTGGCACGGATTGAGGCGGTACTCAGACGATATCATAAACAAGAGCGGTATATAAGCATAGGTAATATTAAGATAGATACCATGTCCAGAACAGTTACCCTGAATGACGAGGAGGTACAGCTGTCGCTCAAGGAGTACGATTTGTTTTTGTACCTTGTGCGGAATAAGGGTATTGCTCTGTACAGAGAGAAGATATACGAGTATGTGTGGCAGGAGCCCTACTACGGAAGCACACGAACCATAGATTTGCATATTCAAAGGCTCAAGAAGAAGCTCTGTCTTGGTAATTCCATAGAGGCAGTTTACAAAATTGGTTACAGGTTTTGTCCTGAGAGGCTCATATGAAGTTGTCGTGGAAATTCTTTTTTATTGCATATATAATGGTACTCATCTCTGCAGGTATGGGCGGATTCCTGCTTGTAAAAAGCACCACCGATACCCTGTGGGACGAAAGAGTTCAACGGTGCAAGGATGCTCACGCCTATGCTGTGAACAGCGTCTACTCCTTGTCTGATGTGTTGACTCTCAGTGAGTCGGATTATGTACTTATGTCTGCCACTATGGAAAACCAGATTGCACGCTCCCTTGACAGCTCTGTGTCAAAGCTGGATATATCACCTCTGAGTTTTGATTCAAGCGGAAGATATCAGGAGCTTGAGGACGACAGCAATGTGATGATTTTTATTGCAAAGGATGACTCCTGCATACTTGAAATCGGCAGTAAAGTACAGGTCAGAAGTGAAGCGTATGTTGTCAGGTGTGAGTCGGATTTTTCGTCTCTTGTGGAGTATAATGACAGGATATGGACTCAGTACCGCATAACGGTTTTGTTGATATCTGCACTGTGTGGGGGACTGCTGTTTATCTTTGCAAGGAAGCTAACAAAGCCTCTGTCAGAAATGTCAGATACTGCAAAGGAAATTGCCCGAGGTAACTACGGCTTGTGCATAGACGCTCACACCGGCTCAGAGGAAATCCGTACTCTTGCAGAAAACTTCAATACTATGTCTGTGGTAGTGGCTGATTCGCTTCGGGCAATTCAGGAGGAATGTGACCGCCGTGATACCTTCGTGGCGGATTTTACCCATGAGATAAAAACCCCTGTCACTTCCATTGTAGGCTATGCGGATATGCTCTCCACTTATGAGCTGTCAGAGCAGGAGAGGGTTGACGCCGCACAGGCAATATATAAAGAAGGCAAAAGGCTTGAGAAACTCTCTATGCAGCTGCTATCGCTTATTGTAACCTCCAAGGAAAGTCCTGTCCTGACCTGTGTATCTCTTGAAGAAATAGAGAAATCTGTAAAGGAAACTATGGCTTTTTCTGAGGAGAGGTATGGAGTTACCCTTGTGGCGGATTTAGGCAGGGAGTGCGTGCTTGCGTCCTCACCTATGCTTTTATCTCTTATTTATAATCTCGTAGATAATGCCTTCAAGGCTTCATCGGTGAACTCACAGGTGAAGCTTCTTGCTGAGGATTTGGGAGAAAAAATAAAAATCACAGTCTCGGATAAAGGTCACGGCATAGGCAAGGAGCACATAGACCGTATTACCGAGCCTTTTTACAGAGAGGATAAGTCACGCTCAAGAAAACGCGGCGGTGCAGGCATAGGGCTTTCCCTGTGCAAAGAAATCTGCCGTGTACACTCAACCAAGCTTTATGTTGAGTCAGAAGCAGGCAAGGGGACATCTGTGTCCTTTGTGCTGAGAAAATATCCACAGGAGGCAGACAGAAATGAGTAAGAAAAAATATATCAGCTATGTGCTGTCTGTCTTGGCTGTGCTGATAGCTACCGTGCTGATTGTAATAGCACCTGATATATCAGGTGCAGTTTCATCAGCTAAAATGAACACAGAGGTTACCTACAAATCAACTGTTGCCCCTGTGTCAAATCCTCTTACTGCAGTAGAAGTGGCACAGGCGTATGCCAAGGGGGATTTCCTTTACAGCTATACCCACGCAAGGATAAATTATGATGACTTGAGGGCTTCGGCGGTTAAGGTTGCACAGGAGCTGTTTGCAGAAGAACAGGATTTTTGTAAGGAGATAACCGAGATAATCAGAACAGCCTCAATCTATAGTGCAGATACAACCTCAGCCCTTGTGATGACTTCTGACAGATTGGCTACTATGGAAATAGTTCGGATTGATTTTGATCCAAATCTTACTATAAGCTTTGAAAAGAACACAGGACTGGTAATTGAATTTATCTATATACCTCGGGGGTTGCCTGATGAAGAAGTGAAGAAGCTTCAAAGTGCCTGGGAGTATTCTGCAGAGGCTTACTATCTGTCAACAATTTCTGCTTCTGATGTTGAATATGAGGTGCTCAGCGAAGTTTACGAGGAAAATGCGTATCTGTGTATATACATCAAGCCTATGTGGGGATACGAGGGAGAGAAAACCTACGAGGCAATTAGCTGAGAATTTACAACCCTGATACAACTTGTAAAACATTATTATACCTGCCTTACTTATGATTTAAGCAATCAAAGGAAGGCAGGTGTTTTTATGCGTAACAGAAGGTATGCAGTTGCAAGTGCTGTGGTATGTGTGATTATAGCGGTGTTTCTGGTGCTGCCTCTTGTGCGGTGCTGTATCAGAAATGATAAAGAAGATTTTACACCGGAAAACGGAGATGTGGTAGAAAGCGGTATGCAGGAGGAATTAATTGATGTTGAGCCCTTGTGCCAGTACCCTCTGCTACCTACAGGGTGTGAGAGTGTGTCTGCGGTTATGGTGCTGAATTTTTACGGAGATTCGGTGGATATGGAGACTTTTGCAAAGCATTGGCTTCCTAAAAACAGTGATTTTTATACATACGAGGGAGAGGACTTCGGTCCTGACCCTGAGAAAACCTTTGCCGGTGACCCCTTTACCGCATATGGGTACGGCTGTTATGCACCTGTGATTGCTCAAAGCATCAACAATAACAGCAGTAATTGCAACGCCTATACAGTCATCGGCAAGGATTTGTCCTTTGTTCTTAGTGAATATATAGATAAGGGTATGCCTGTGCTTGTGTGGGCAACTATGGATATGACCCCTGTAAAGAAGGGACAAAGCTGGACTACACCCGAGGGGGAGGAGTTTATCTGGACATCGGGTGAGCACTGCCTTGTGCTTGTTGGCTACGATGAAAAATATTGCTATTTCAATGACCCTTTAAGCGGAGAACTTACAAAGTACAAAAGAACGCTTTCTGAGAAAAGGTATAATGAAATGGGAAAACAAGCGGTTGTGATAACACACAAAAAGTGACTGAGTAAAGGGCTGTGCAGATTTTTTTGCACGGCTCTTTGCTTTTGCAGGATATTCGTTTTTTCTTGCACTATCTATGGTATAATGGTATAATGCTTTTAATAATTAAGATTGCGGAGGTTATGAAAAATGCCATTCATTAATACTAAAGTTACAACTGAAATCACCTTTGAAAAAGAAGAAATCCTCAAAGCGAAACTGGGAAAAGCCATTGCCCTTATCGGCAAGCCCGAGGCTTATCTGATGCTCCAGTTTGAAGAAAACTGCCGTCTGTGGTTTGCAGGTACAAGCGACGAGGATGCGGCTTACGTTGAGGTTGCACTCTTGCACTCAGCACCCAAGGCTTCTTACGAAAAACTCACCGAAGAAATCTGCAGGATTCTTTCTGAGGAGCTTTCAATTCCCTCTGACCGCATTTATGTAAAGTTCTCAGAGACCGAGTTCTGGGGACACAATGGCTATATGTTTTAAGAGGTAATTATGAAAAGTTACAGAAAAGAGCTCTGGTTTAATATACCCAAAAGACGGGGACTTGTGAATATAACACAGGATGTACAGCGTGCTATTGACGAAAGCGGTGTAAAAGAAGGCTTGGTACTTGTGAACGCTATGAACATCACCGCCTCTGTTTTTATCAACGATGATGAGTCAGGCCTTCACCGTGACTACGAAAGATGGCTTGAGCGTCTTGCTCCCGAAAAGCCCTACAGCCAGTATGACCATAACGGCTTTGAGGACAACGCCGACGCCCACCTGAAGCGTACAATTATGGGTCGCGAGGTGGTCTGTGCCATTACAAACGGACGCCTTGATTTCGGCACTTGGGAGCAGATCTTCTACTACGAAATGGACGGAATGAGAAAGAAGCACGCCCTGATAAAAATTATCGGCGAATGATTAATTACTTTGATACGAGGTGCAGAGTATGAAAAGCTTTACACTAAAACAGGCGCTGACCGCTTGTAACGGTCAGTATTTTGGAGAGGCTGACCTGCTGGAGCAGGAGCTGTCCTCCATAGTGACAGACAGTCGAAAAGTCAAAAAAAATTCTCTCTTTGCCGCTATTGTAGGCGAGAGGGTAGACGGACACAATTTTATACCCCAGTGCATTGAGGCAGGAGCCCTGTGCTCTTTGTGCGAGAAAACTCCCTCTGATAATTCTCCTCACATTCTGGTAGAGTCCACAAAGCAGGCTCTTATCGATATTGCCACCGCCTACAGACTCACTTTCTCAATACCCTTTATCGGTATCTCAGGCTCTGTGGGCAAGACTACCACCAAGGAAATGATAGCATCAGTGCTTTCACAAAAATACAAGGTGCACAAGACTCAGGGCAACTTCAATAACGATTTGGGTGTGCCCCTGACACTTTTTGCACTGGAGGCGGACGCAGAGATTGCGGTTATTGAGATGGGTATCTCCGATTTCGGCGAGATGACAGTGCTCTCACGAATTGTCAAGCCCGATGTGTGCGTGCTGACAAATATCGGCAAATGTCATCTTGAGTGCCTTATAGACCGTGACGGAGTTAAAAAGGCAAAGACCGAGATGTTCGATTTTATGAGTAAAGACGGCATTGCGGTGCTCTGCGGTGACGATGATAAGCTCAGTGAGATAAAAGAAGTGCAGGGCAAAGCACCTGTGTTCTTCGGATTCTCTGACGGCTGTGCCTATACCGCACACTCCATCACTTCTGATAACGAGACCAAAACAGAGTTTGCAGTTAAATACGCAGAGGGTGAATTCTCTGCAACTGTCTATGCTCTTGGCAAACATATGGTGGCAAATGCCCTGGGTGCAACGGCAATCGGAAAGCACTTCGGACTCAGTGACGAGGAGATTGCACAGGGAATTGCTGAGTACAAACCTACAGGAAGCAGACAGAATGTAATAAAGACCGAAAAGCTCACCATCATTGATGACTGCTACAACGCAAACCCTGCGTCAATGAAAGCCTCCATAGAAACTCTGGCAGGCTTTGAGGGCAGACGGGTTGCAATCCTCGGCGATATGAAGGAGTTAGGGTCCCAGGAGGCAGAGCTTCACTGCGAGATAGGCAGGTTTGCAGTAGAGAAAACGCTTGATTTGGTAATTGCAATTGGTGACCTTGCACTGAATATCTATAAAGTTGCAAGACCCCACATTGATTGCGAGTGGTTCAGTACTGTTGAAGAAGCAAAGCTTGAGCTGTACGAGATGCTCACCATCGGGGATACAATCCTCGTCAAAGCCAGCCACAGTATGAAGTTTGAAGAAATTGTAGATTATATAAAAGAGTTGTAAGAGCGCAAACAGCATCGGAATAACCGGTGCTGTTTAATTTATTGTTGACTAATGGTGTCGCCAATGCTATACTTTAATTAGGATATAAAAGATCAACGGTATTTATATTAAGGAGGTTTTATTATGAAATTTTTCAAAAATCTTTTTTTAGTATTGCTTTCTATTGTTTTTGTGTTAAGCGCTGTTGTACCTTGCTTTGCTGAAGATGTGAGTCTTGAGGATGAACTTGAAGTCGCTTTTGCCGATTACTGCACAGGTAAGGTGCCTATGCATATTGATGATGTAAAAGAAGTTAGCATCGGAGATGTATACATCCTTGATGATGTGGTGGTTTTTTCAGCCGATTCGTGGAAATGGAAGGACCACGGCAGGGTTTCAAAAACACTTCTGAAATGGGATATTTCAGCCTATAATCACCATTTTCCTTATGATCTAGGTGTTTATGTTTATAATAACGGAAAAATCATAACATTGGAGGAAGCAATCGAGGAAGAACTCATTACTGACCTTGACTTTTTGAATGATTTTGACGGAATCAGTTGTATCAATCAGGATTTAACCCAGCAGTGTGCAGAAGCTTTCCTGAAATACAATAATAAATCAACCTCTGATGAGGTGTGTGTTGAGTGTACTCCCCTCGGTACTGTTAATGGATATGTCTTTTTCCGTGGAGATGTGTATAGAGCGGACTCTATGTTTCCTGCTATAGTTGTAGATGATATGATTGGCGATTATATCTACAGAGCAGGCCGTCCCTACGGGACTGAGGAAAATCCCACAGGATTATATGCTTTGAAAAACGATGGTACTGTTTGTCAGGCTTTTGAGCTTTACGAAGCAGGTGTTCTCACCGATAAGCAAATCGCACAAGCGGCAGGCGGCGCATATTCTACCGAGCTTGATAAGTACGGCGAATGGGATTATGAAGATATAATTATTCCTGCACTCGAAGAAAAGTACCCCTACATCAAGGACAGATACTCAAATTATTCGGAGTGTTATGTGCATTACACTGTAGATGAAAAAACAGGAGAAGAAATTCCCGTTTACGCTCTTATTTTCCAGTATCCTTATTATTCCGAATATGTTCAGAGTGCTCATATCATCAACGATATGGTGCTCGAGGGTTATTCAGGCTTGCCCTTTACTTATGGATATGGGGTTTACATTTTTGAAACAGGTGAGTTTTATGACCTTCTTGAGGTTCCGGACTTAAACCTTGACGGTAAGGCGAATCTTTACAAAAGTGTGAATTATCGCTATCGTATGGGAGATAACAATGGTGACTATAATCTGACAATTCAGGATGCTACCTATATGCAAAAATGTCTTGCAGGACTTGAGGATTTCCGTGAGGATGATAATATTACGGAATACTTTGACAATCCAGAGAAAGAGGTTTATATATCTGACTACAATCAAGACGGAGTTCGTAATATTAAGGATGCCACAGATATCCAAAAACGAATTGCAGGCATAACTGTTGAATAAACAATCTGATTATTATATTAAAAGCAGGAGCTAAATTTATAGCTCCTGCTTTGTGACTGTAGAAAAAGTCCGTGCCTCCCTCTGACGAGGGAGGTGGATTTTGCCGAAGGCAAAATACGGAGGGAGAGAAAACGCAGATATAATGCAATTTTTTAACTACCCCTCAGTCACCTACGGTGACAGCTCCCCT
>JAFUJH010000090.1 GCA_017473775.1 Ruminococcus sp. | reverse complement strand
GGTTCACGAACCGCCCGTTAAACCTTACCTCAACGCAAAGCCTTTCGGACGATTCGTGGGACTCCCCTGACAGGGAAAATGGTACAAAGTGTCAGAGGGCTTGCCGTCCCTGCAAAGCAGTCGCCCCCTAAATGTAGCATTGCAGGGACCGCGTCCCCGACGGTCCGTGTGTCTCCCTCATGGAAGGAGCCTTACTCGTAGGGGGCGACGCCTACGACGCCCCGAAACCTTTCCTCAATGAGGAAGTCTAATTCGTAGGGGCGGTTCACGAACCGCCCGTTAAACCTTACCTCAACGCAAAGCCTTTCGGACAATTCATGGGACTACTCTGACAGGGGAGATGGCACAAAGTGTCAGAGGGTTTGCCGTCCCTGCAAAGGAATCCCCCCTACAATAATAGAAAGTATTTCATGCAATCAAAATTGCCACTACCTTATATTCTCAATATTCCAATCAGAGTTATACAAAATTCACGCAAATATCACAGTTGTATTAAAATCCGTGATTGTAATTTGCTCCAAGATGTTGTATACTATATAAGTACAGTCGTTTATGACCATTTTCATAACATCACAAAGGAGTATTATTATGAAGAATTTTTCAAAAATTGTCCTTTCAACACTGCTTGTGCTTACACTTGTGTGTTTTTCTGCAGTGACAGCTTTTGCTGCAGGTAACCTTGTAGTTAACGGCAAGGAGGCTGCTGTTGGCAGTACTGTCAACTATACCTTCTCTATCGGTGATGCACAGCAGAAGCTCTGCGGTATTCACCTTGTTGTGTTCTTTGACCAGGATTATCTGAAGCTCAAGGATGTAAACACTGATAACCTTGAGGGCGGTACTATCGTTAACGATAACAAGAGCAATGATGGCAGAATCATCATCACAAACTCATTTATCAACGGCACAGAAGGACTTGATTGTTCAACCACTACCGAGATTGTCAATGTGACTTTTGAGGTGCTCAAGGAAGGTACAACTGATATTACATACTATATGCCTTATCTGTATGATATCAATTCCGTTAATATCTACGATTATACCTTTACCAGCAGTCTCGCAGTTGACGGTCAGGTGGTAATTGACAACGAGACTCCTGTACTTCAGAATGTGGAGGAGATTGAGAACTTCGGTGATGCAGGTGACTTTGCAAACAACGAAGAGGGTACTGGTTCAGGCATTAAGCCCGTTGTGACTCAGGCTCCACAGGCTGAGGGCTCAGAGGACTCACAGGGAAGCACCGGTGAGCAGAAGGGCTCAGGTGCAGTTGTTCCCATTGTTTGTGCTTGTGTAATCGTAGGCGCAATCATTGCACTTGTTGTGGTTAAGTCTATATCAAACAAGAAGTCGAATGACAACGATGAGCAGTAATTAACTGTAATTAAACAATATAATAAACTTGAGCTCGGGTGTTATGGACAACATCCGAGCTTTTGTATGTGTAAAAAAATAAGGTGAGTTGTATACATAGGTAGGTATATGCGTAGGGATGAGCATTCCTCAACCGAAAGCCGTTCCTCAATATGAGACTTTTCTGGCGACACAGCTTGCCCTTACGACGCCCCGAAACCTTTCCCCAATGAGGAAGTCTAATTCGTAGGGGCGGTTCACGAACCGCCCGTTAAGCCTTGCCTCAATGCATACCTTTCGTACGACCGATAGTCATTTCTACGGGGTGGGGGTTATGTTGCAGGGGTGGGAATCTGCACATATAGCTTACAATTAATAACATCATCAGATGCATTGGAGGGGTTGCGAACAGTATTGATATTAACAGGCATATAAATCTGTAAAATGTTTACAAAATAAAAACAATGGTGTAAAAAGTCAAAATGTCTCTTGATTTTTTGTCTATTATATTATATAATGATACTGCCGAAAATTCATTCGGTAGAATAGTACTATTTTATTAGGAGGAATTGAAAATGTCCAAAAAAATCATTAGTGTTCTTTTGGCACTCGTTATGGTACTCGCAATGGGTACTGTAGCACTGGTTTCTGTTTCTGCTGATCTTGCAACTCTCCCTGAGCTTGAAGACGGCTACTACAGATACTTCTTCTACATGCCCCCCCAGTGGGAAAATGACTATGCTTACACAGCTGGCATTTACTGGTGGGAAGGTGACGGCGCTTGCGACACATGGCCCGGCTATGAGGCAAATGCTGCAGACCACGACGGCGTATACTACTACGATGTACCCGTAAATGTTACAACAATTATCTGGAACAACTACCTTGACGGTGGTACAGATAAGACTCTGGACATCTACACAGCAGCTGTTCAGACTTGTAACATCGGCTCCGAGTACTACGAGCCCGATGAGAACATCAACATCCCCGAGGGTACAGATGACTTCAATGGTATGATCTATGTTACAGACATGAACATGATCGACACCAACCCCTACAGCGGCAAGCAGACTTACGCAGGTCAGTGGTGCTACTACTACGGCGACGGTAAGTACGGCTTCACAGAGGTTGAGGGTGAAGGCGAAGTATTCGACGCTCCTGCATTCAACTGGGATCCTTATGCAACTCTTGCTCCCGAGAGCACAGAGGATCAGACAACTGTTCCCACAGAGACAACAACAGAGGTTCCTGTAACAACAACTGAGGTTCCTGTTACAACAACAGAGGCTCCTGTAACAACAACAGAGGCTCCTGCAGTTGAGTACGGCAAGGTTACTGTTGGTGGTACAGAGTACGGTGTAACTGTTGGTGATGTTATCACTTACACATACACACTGACAACTCCCACAGCTGTTGAGAACGCACAGGCTACAACATACTACGATGCTGAGAAGCTCGAGCTTATCGTTCCCGAGAGCAAGGCAGCAAACAAGATGTTCCCTGTTCTCAGAGACATCACATCCGTTGTTTACAACACAGACATTCCCGGCGAGGTTAAGTTCAACGCTATGGAAGGTGTTGACGAGGGCTTCGACTTCACAGAGGGCGGCGTTCTTGTAACACTCGACTTCAAGGTTCTTGACAATTCTGCTGACACAACTATCTACACAACTCTTGAGGAGATGGTTAAGTTCGGTGAGAAGGTTGACTACGCAACAGGCGGCCAGATCGTTGGCGAGGGTGTATCCTATGTTGAGACACTCACAGGCAACACAGAGCCTCCCGTAGTTACAACAACTGAGCCTCCTGTAGTTACAACAACTGAGGCTACTGAGGAAGTTACAACAACAGTAGTTATCCCCACAACAACTGAGGATAAGACTCCCAATACAACAGCATCAGAGCCTGTTGGTACAACAGCAACTGATCCTGTAGAGACATCTACAGCAGCAGCTCCCGGCACAGATCCCACATCTGCAACAGAGGCTGGCACAACAGCAGCAGCTACAGACGCTCCTGCAACAGGCGCAGCAGCTTACATCTATGTTGTAGTTGCAGTTCTTGCAATGGCAGCATGTGCAGTAGTTGTTCTCCGCAAGAGAGTTAACGGCTAATTGCCACAACTTAAAAGGTCAAATATAATTAGTTCCTATATCTAATTATTATGCTTTTTCGCCCCTTCGGCTTCCGAAGGGGCGTTTTTCTGTTCTGAACTCACCACCCAGTGGCGGGCTTTTCGGGCCGTCGTGGGTGCCGACCCCTACGGCATAATCTCTACGCGCTACGCGGTGGTGGAGATTTTCGGTAAACTGCGAGTTGTTCCTTTTTTTGGGGTGCTATATTTTGGAGGAGTCGAGCCGTTTCAGTGAAAATGCAGGTTCTTTGTCAATAGTTGGGGTAAAATCCGAAAAAATGAATTAAATTGATAAACAAGCGATGGCGTTAAGCTGTC
>JAFUJH010000089.1 GCA_017473775.1 Ruminococcus sp. | reverse complement strand
CCCCTGTTAGGGGAAATGTCTGCGAAGCAGACAAAAGGGTTGCCGTCTTCGCAGAAGAGGTGGATTTTGCGAAGCAAAAGACGGAGGGAGAGAAAAACTACAAATCACTACCCCTCAGTCGGCTTCGCCGCCAGCTCCCCTGACAAGGGGAGCCACGATTTATACTTTATCGACAAGCTGAGTCTTGAAACTTTTGCTCCAAGACAGATATTATTACATATTAAAGTATAATATACATATTAGTCAAACGCAACAAAAGTAAAGAAATTGTGATTAAACTCCCCGAGTTTTGTAATATTTTCCGCAATAAGTGTTTAAGTCCTGTTACATTATGGCAGAAATAAACTCAAATTTATTGCACTGAGGACTGAGTTGTGATAAAATACCTTTATATACACTTAATTTTAAAGAAAGCGTGATATAAATGGATTATACATTTGCAAACCGAATTGACGGTCTGAAGCTCTCTGCTATCAGAGAGATTTTCAAGTATGCCGCAGACCCTACTGTGGTATCCCTCTCTGCAGGCAACCCTGCTCCCGATGCGTTTCCTGCTGATGCTCTCAGGGAAATTTCCGAAAGACTTATGAAAGAAAATCCTGTACTTGCTCTGCAGTACGGACTCACAGAGGGATATGCACCTCTCAGAGAATCACTCAAGGAGTATATGAAGGATGACTACAATATCGGCAGAGAGTTTGATGACCTTATCATTACCTCAGGTGCTCAGCAGGTAATGGATTTGATGACCAAGGCACTTGTCAATGAGGGTGACGAGGTAGTATGCGAATCCCCTTCCTTTATCGGCTCACTTAATACCTTCCGCAGTTACGGCGCAAAGCTTCTGGGCGTGCCTATGGACGAGGACGGTATGAATATGGAGGCTCTGGAGGAGACCCTCAGAACTCACGATAGAATTAAGTTTATTTATACAATCCCCACCTTCCAGAATCCCTCAGGAATTACAATGAGCCTGAGTAAGAGAAAGCGTATGTACGAGCTTGCAAAGCAGTACAATGTGCTTATCCTTGAGGATAACCCTTACGGTGAGCTGAGATACCGAGGTGAGACCCTGCCTACCATTAAGTCTATGGACGAGGACGGCATTGTTGTTTATGCAGGTTCTTTCTCAAAGGTTATCTCTCCCGGTATGCGTGTGGGCTGGTTTGTGGCTCCCAAGGCAATTGCACAGAAGCTTATCGTGTGCAAGCAGGGCAGTGATGTTCACACCAATATGTGGGCACAGGTGCTGTGTCACGAGTTTATGACAAAGTATGATTTCAAGGGTCATCTGCAGTATCTCCGCCAGCTTTACTCCAAAAAGGCGGAGTATACAATGAATCTTCTCCGTGAAAATCTGAAGGGTAAGATTAAATTCGGCGAGATTGACGGCGGACTCTTTATCTGGTGTACACTGCCTGAAGATGTGGATATGCCGCAGTTTGTACTTGACGCAGTAAAGGCTAAGGTCTGTGTAGTACCCGGTACTGCATTCCTTACCGACGAGAGTGAAGTGTCCCACGACTTCAGAATCAACTTTTCAACTCCCACTGACGAACAGCTCAAGAAGGGCATAGAGATTCTGGGCACGCTTGCTGAGAAACTTTAAGGACAGATTGTCCATAAAGAGGTTCTCGTGGCTCCCCTTGTGAGGGGAGCTGGCGGCGAAGCCGACTGAGGGGTAGTGATTTGTAGTTTTTCTCTCCCTCCGTCTTTTGCTTCGCAAAATCCACCTCTTCTGCGAAGACGGCAACCCTTTTGTCTGCTTCGCAGACATTTCCCCTAACAGGGG
>JAFUJH010000088.1 GCA_017473775.1 Ruminococcus sp. | reverse complement strand
TTGTGTCTGCTCATTATTAACACTTGCGTGTTTACTTTGATGTTTGTTGTGTCATCTTCACTGTAACTTTTTTGAGTACTTATATCCTCAAATTAATTACGGGTTCTCATTAATCTTGTTGTTCAATTTTCAATGTCCTTTGTTCCGTCGAAATTAACAAATTCACATCTCATTCTTTAGTGAATTCGCTGTGTTTTTTGTTGTTCTCTCGTGCGGAACGAGTCTTATTATATATCAACGATTCAAAAATGTCAAGCGTTTTTTTCGACTTTTTTCAAAAAATTTTAAAAAATTTTTGAGCATCAAAAGATAGTATGTTTACCCCTTAACGAACACAATATATTGACTGCAAATCTCTTTATACATTATTAATAGTATAGAAGGTTATTGATTGAACACGATAGACGCTGTATAATTATTTTATCAGAAGGAGACAAACCTCCTTCTCCTATACTATATATAATATAAAAAGGAATGGTCTTATGTTTGAAGCAAGCTCCCCCTACACCCGTGACCAACTGATTACAAGAAACCGACAATACATAAAGGAGTTCCTGCGTCACCCCTTTACACTTATCACCGCACTGTCCTTTGCTGTATCAGAGCTTTTATCGTTGATTCTCAGCGTAGTCTTTTTCGTTTTTACATCCGCAATTCCAACAGACAAGCTGACTCAATATATGCAGGAGTTCACAGGCTCTGACTCTGTTGAGTTTAGTACATCCCTTGACCTGACACCCTCGGTTGCTACAATACTGCTTGTAATAATCTTTCTCCTGCTTTATTTCAAATCTAAAAGCACCGACCCAAAGACTTCTCCTGTAATGGCTACAACTATGCTGAAGGTGTATACCACCGTTAACCTTATCCTGCAGGTTATGGGCGCTTTACTTCTTCTGCTGATTCCTGTTATTATCGGCGGTGTGCTCATAGCAATTCAAAGCGGCTACAACTCATATATACCCCCTCTGCCTGACCGTGTGGTAGCTGTTTCAATTATAACAGTATCAGCATATATACTATTTAATATAGCAATTAATATTGTAAACGCCGTCAGCTTCCGACGCTTTTCTGTGTCACTGCAGGAGAGTCTGACAACAGAGAATCTGACCCACAAGGGCGCAACCGCCTATGCAGCCACATGCTTTATACGCATCGGAGAGAGCATTGCTTCCTCTCTGCTGGTTGCCTTGTTCTTTTTCCGTATTCAGGAGATGCTCGGAGAGCTTGCAGGCAGTGAGATTTATGACCTTCTGAAAGATTTCCGGTTCAGCACCATAGGAATACTAATGTTTGCCCTCGGAGTTGCCGCCTCACTGCACACTGTATTCCTTGCATTGTTTGCACTGAGATTCCGCAAGCACATAATCGATGCAGGAGAAAACGGTTGTAACCTGGCTGTTACTGATGTACCTGCCCTTTACACAGCAGAGGGTGCACCCATCGGGGATGCTCGCCTGAGCGAGGAAAATCCGTATATCTTCGGCAATCCTTTTGATTTTGACGATGCACAGACACCTCAGGAGGCTGACAACACATCTGACGACGAAACACCTACGGCAGACGAGAGTCCGAATGAGCAGCATGCACCCGTTGCAACAGTGACTCCTGCTGAGCCTGAGCAAGACCCCGACAGCGAAAATCCATACGCAGATTTTGCAAAGCCCGTAGAGGTACACGAATCCGCACAGGAATCAACTGACAATAAATCAACAAGCCTATCAACTGCACCAAATTTCTGCTGTATGTGCGGAACCCCTGTTCGCCCTGAGCAGAAGTTCTGTGCCCACTGCGGAAACAAACTGATTTAATTCGAGCACAAAAATAACCTCTGAAGCCTGTTAAAGCTTCAGAGGTTTTGTTGTTTTATTCTCGACCCTTTGCGTAGGGGCGATTCACGAATCGCCCGCAAGAGTATATCCTCTATTACATTATATATAGTATAGATTAAGCGTAGAAGCCCTTGAACGCCTCAGTGATTGCAGCCTCACGCTCTGCGTCTTCTGCAGGGTCGTTGTAAATCATCAGGTACTTGCCGTTATCAGAAAGCACAACATCAACTGTACCCTCGTCCAGCTCCTCGGTAACTGTAATCTTACCCTCAGACTTTGCCTGTTTGTAGAAGTCGCTGTCTGTATCGGTGTAGCTGTAAAGCTCCAGCACTACTGTCTCACCTGCGTAGGTGTAGGTGAACTTGTAGCCCTTGTCCGCGCCAATCATATCAGCTCTCATAACTACAGGATCTGTCATCTCGTCACCTGTTGCCTCGGGCATATCGTAGGCATAGCCCATATCGGCAAAGTATGCGCACAAGCCCTCAAGGCTGTCCTCATAATCCTTATACTCAATACCCTCTACGCTTGTGGGGTCTGTAACCTTCTGAATCTTGGGAGTGTTTGATGTGTTCATACAAGCTGTAAGAGAAAGAACAAGCACAACCACCAGAAGCATTGCAAATATCTTTTTCATAATATTCCTCCGTTCGGATTTTCCTATCAAATCAAGTCCCACAGGGACTCTGTATTGATTTATAATAGCATATTTCTTTTTTGAAATCAATAGTGTATAATTAGATTCAGGAGTGATGATGTAGGATTACAATAGATGTGTTACAAACAGAATAAAAAAGATGACGACTGAAAGAACCTGTGTTATAGTTAAGTTGCTCAAACAAAACAAACAGGAGGTTCAATCAATCGTCATGAATAAGATAACACAAGATATGCA
>JAFUJH010000087.1 GCA_017473775.1 Ruminococcus sp. | reverse complement strand
TTGTGTCTGCTCATTATTAACACTTGCGTGTTTACTTTGATGTTTGTTGTGTCATCTTCACTGTAACTTTTTTGAGTACTTATATCCTCAAATTAATTACGGGTTCTCATTAATCTTGTTGTTCAATTTTCAATGTCCTTTTGGCTATTTCGTTTGGCCCTTTGTTTGGGCCGCTCTCTTTAGCGCAAGAGTTATTCTACATCAACGCACCCGAAAAGTCAAGCATTTTTTTAAAAAAATTTTAAAATATTTTTGAAAAACCTCCGAAACCCTGATAAACACTGGCTTTTCTGAAAAAACTTTTTTCAGATTTCTATTTTGATGCATTGAAAAACACAGGTTATTCTATCAAATTCCGTACAAAAATCTGATTTGCAACCTCACATTTCAGTATTTCCAAAACCGGGATGTTTTAGTCTTATGTTGTTTATATAATTTTTGAACGGTGTTTTTGTCCACCTTTTACAAAGTTGAGTTTTATTACGCGAAAGTAGTGATTTTTTTATTTTAATATGATATTATATTATATAATATAACTTTAATATATATTAGGAGGGCGTTATGAGCAATAAATGCATTATCACAATCGGCAGACAGTTTGGAAGCGGCGGCAGAGAAATCGGCAAGGCCCTGGCAGAATCTCTTGGTATTCCCTATTATGACAAGGAGCTTATCTCCCTTGCGGCAAAGGAAAGCGGAATGGACGCTGAGGTGTTCCAGAATGTGGATGAGAGAGCAACCAACAGCCTGCTGTACTCACTTTCTATGGGACTTTACAGCTTTGGTAACAAATTCTCTGCCACAGGTGACCTGCCTGTAAACGACAGATTGTATATATTGCAGCATCAGATTATCAAGAAGCTGGCTGACGAAGGTCCCTGTGTAATAGTTGGCAGATGTGCCGATTATGTACTCAAAGACAGAGATGATTGCATAAACATCTTTATCCATGCGGATATGGAATACCGCAAGCAGAGAGCCATTGATATTCACGGAGTATCAAAGCACAAGGCTGAGCAGATTGTTAACAAGACTGACAAGATAAGAGCCAACTACTACAGCTTCTACTCCGGTCAGAAGTGGGGAGTTGCTCAGAATTATCACCTGTGCATTGATAGTTCAAAGCTCGGTGCCGACAAGGCTGTGATGCTTATCAGAGCTTACCTTGACATTTACGGAGAATAACAACGAATAATTCCTGCCTTTGCAGCATATAATATATAAGTTTGCTTCGGAGGTGATATACAAATGTCAGGTGTTCTTTTACACTATGGGGATATTGACGATATGATTTTTGCTGATGAAGAATGGTATCACAGCGAAAGATAACATTATTACCTGAGCCGTTTCCTTGTGAGACGGCTTTTGTTTTATAAAAAAAGTAACACCGATCGGGAGTACAGATTCACCCGATCGGTGCTTTTGCGCCCCTAAAACGAAACGGGGGCAGGATTTTCTATAAATATATTATAAAAGCCCTACAATTATCACTGATTGTTAGAGATTACTGTCAGGGGGTCAATGGTCTTATCTCCTACTCTGACCTCGATGTGCAGATGCATACCGTCCTTCTGCTCGCAGGGAATATTCCCAACCTTGCCTATGATATCACCGCGGTTTATCTGACCGCCCTCAACACAATACATAGTCTCTGACACACCGCAATAATAGATAGAGAAGTTGCCGTGTGTGACCTTGATAACATTGCCGTACATATTATCTGTATAGATACTATCTACCACACCGTCGGACATTGCAATTACATTCTCACCGATATCTGCCTCGAAATCCACACCCGTATGAGCACGGTAGTCCTCCATTGTTTCGCTGTAGATTGCATCCTCTGAATATTCCTTGACAATCTTTCCTGACATTACGGGATAGTCAAGGCTTGCTGAAACCTGCAGGATTGTCTGGAGACTGCCGTTTTCTCCCGTATAGGGCTGAGCTGTTGTATCAGGCTCTGTTGTCTCTATGGTAGGGGCTTGTGTTTCTGTCCACACAGCTGTTGACTCTGCAGGCTCTGTTACAGTGACGCCTGTTACATAATTATTGACTGCTTCTGTGACCGGGGCTAAGGTGGCTATATAGGTAGGTTCTGTGACATTCTGATTATCAAAGCCACCGATGCTTGCGTATGTTGACCACAGTGCAAGAGCAACTGCTACGATGCATACAGAAAAGGCTGTGAAAAAGCCGATTTTTTCTTTTCGTGTCTTTTTGTTTCTCTGATAACTGTATCTTCTCATAAAGATAACACCTCCGACCTTATTATTGTCAGAGGCTTACTGTATTATTCAGCCAGCCTGCACACATATCCTGTTGTAAAATTGCACAATTCCTCGGTAAGGTTTGTGTAAACAATAAGTAAACTTCCGAATTTCAAAAAACAGATTGTAAATAAGACGCAAGTCTTGTATAATGATGTTGAATTTGAATGTATGTAAGACATCTGCGACTACTACAGATTATGATATTTACCACTAAAGGAAATGGAGCTGAATAATATGGCAAACATAAATACAGCTAATGTTGATTCACTTGTTGCTACTGCAACCAAAACTGCAGTATCTGTTATATCTGCCGCTCTGGATGAGGACTTTAACGAACAGCAGCTGAGAGAGCTGCTCGAAGCAGAGCTTGGTGTAACCATCAAGGAGCAGGTCGAGCAGAAGCAGCTTCTCAGAAAGCTGCAGCTTGCAGAGCTTGATATACTTGTTGAGGTTGACAAGGTCTGCCGCAAGCACAACCTGAGATATTATGTTGTAGGCGGTACCCTCATCGGTGCTGTTCGTCACGGCGGATTTATCCCTTGGGATGACGACATTGACATTTCAATGCCCAGACCCGACTTTGACAAGCTGATGAAGATTGCAAAGGACGAGCTTCCCGAGGACCTGTTTATGCAGACAAAGGGCACCGACAAGGGCTGTTACTTCTACTATGCAAAGCTCAGACGAACAGGCACATACTTCGGCGAGAACAAATTTGAGCACACTACTCTGCACAAGGGAATCTTCATTGACATATTCCCTCTGGATTATGTTCCTGACAGCCCGACTCTGCAGAAGTTCTTCTTCAAGGCGTTCACCTGCCTTATCGGAATGATTTGCTCAAAGTCCAAGACAGGCGAACCTCTGTACAAAAACTCAAAGATGCCCTTCATCTGGTTCTTCAGAATTGTTCAGGCTATTCTGCCCAAGAGCTTTATGCTGTGGATGAGGGTGGTGCTCGGCAAGCTTGCAAACAAAATGTCACAGAAAAACTACCTTGCATCCCTGAGCGGTTTCCACGGATTCCCTCAGGAGGTTGCTCCTGCAAAGTGGTGGGGTGACGGTGTGGATATTGAGTTTGAGGGTCATACCTTCAGGGCTCCCTCTGAGTATCACACACTGCTGACTCATATGTTCGGCGACTATATGGAGCTTCCTCCTGTGAACAAGAGAGTCTGCCACTCTGTAAACAAAGACAAGATTATATTCTCCGGTTGCACAATGGAGGATTACCAGCCTAAAATCAGAAGAAAGCACAGCCACAACTACAGCGTTACAAAGTATGTTGTTGAGGCGCTTTATCCTGCACCTGAGACTGAAACCAAATAATAATCACAAAAAGCAACAGCAGTCTGTTCCTGTACGGAAAGACTGCTGTTTTTGTTTGCATATTAAGTTATACCTCGATGACAGGCTTATCAACAAACACATCACCTTTTTTGAAAATATACCTCTTGTAAGAGTGCATATTTGTAAAGTCGTATCGTTCTTTATAACCCATAGATTTCAGTGCTTCAGCGGCAGGGTAGTAATCTATAGTTTCGCTGATAATAACAAAGGGCTTTCTGCCAAACAGTCTCCTCAGCTTCTTTGTGCTGTAGACAGGCTTGCCGAGGCATTGTGTACCGATTAAAGCTTCATCATCAGAAACAAAATACTCCACGGAGGTCTTAAAAAGCTCTGTGTTCAACTTGTCGGAGTTTAAGTTGGGAAGTCCGTAGCACACAAGCTTTATATCCGTCAAATCCCGTCGGCGGCAAGACACAAGCTCATTTGCGAAAGGAACAAGAAAGTCCGCAATACTCTCGTATGCACTTGCCCTCTCACGCTCTGCTATATTCTTATCAAAGCCTTTGTCCAATGCCTCAAATAGCACAGATACCACATAATCTGCTGTAAGCTTGTCGGCAGTTATGAACTGCTTTTTGCATCCGATACTCTCGCCGAAAAACCTGAGCTTATCGTTCCACACAAGCCCTACACAGGGAATACCCATGGAATATGCCACGATGTTGGCGTGCATACGGCAGGCGATGATGCCTCTAAACTGAGAAATGTTATGCACAAGCTCTGCGGGAGTTTTGGGCACAGGAACAGCAATATCACAAAAATTTGCTTCTCTGCCTATATACTGCACAAGGTCTCTGAGGAATTCCTCGTCCTTTGCAAATCCGTTGGTAAACAGCTTCCACTTTATATTCTTGCTGTCAAGTTGGGCTATGATACCACCCCAGAGCTTCAGCAAATCCTCCTTGGAAAAGGAGGTGCCGTAATCCTCAAACAGTCCTGCACGGGCTACACCAAGCCCCACAACCTGAGAGTCCGGGTCCTGTTGTATATCGTAAGCCTGAGATGCCCATACTGCCGGGTCGCTGACACGGTAAGCCTTGAGCTCACCTGTCAGGTAATTTTCATTAAGAAAATCCGCATAATCACGGGAGGTAACAGACTTAACGCAGGATGATGCCAGCATATTGCAAAGAAGCTGACACCCCTCGTCCTCACCGTCAAAGCCCTCCACACCCACTGCGTTGAAAGCAACGGGTATGCCGTAGTGCTCAGCACGGGACATTACCCTCTCCATTGCAACAGGGAGATTCTCCACCCTGTATTTAATCAGTCCTCCGCCGGGGAAGATGACTGCATCACTGTTGCGTACAGCGGCAAGCTGTGCCTTGGTTTTTTCCTTGCGGATATCACGGGTGGTGATTTTAACCTTCTTTATTCCGTTTTCCTTTGCAGCCTTGCGGATAAGATACTGAACACAATCGCTGATGACTCCGTCACCCAAATTGGTGCTCATCATAAGTCCTGCCATAAGCACTCTGATTTCAGGGGATTGCTTACGGGCATAATTATGCCTTTGTACCACAGGAGAATTCGGAAAAAGCTTGTTACGGATTCTGATGTAAAGACTCACACAATCACCGCCCTTTTGGTTTTTTTGATTATATTAATCGAAGCTGACTACTGTTCTTCTGAGGCCGTCACGGAGCTTCACCTGAGGCTGCCAACCCAGTGCCTCCAGCTTTTTGGTATCCAGTCCTACACGGGCATAGTTGCAATATGCACCTGTATTATCTGCTATATCAAAGACAACCTTGATATTTCTCTCAGGGAATAAACCAACTAACATCTGTGCCACATCGCGGATGGGTGTAGGTTCGGTCTCGTTAGCAAGGTTATAAGCCTGACAGCACTCACCCTTGAGCATTGCAAGGAAGATAGCCGCAACAGCATCGGTAACATAGCAGAAAGCTCTCAGTGCAAGGCCCTCGCTCTTGAGGATAATATCACGGGAGTTGACAGCATCGCTGATAAAGTCAGACATAACTCTGCCGTCGCTTTCAATAATCATACCGGGGCCGTAGGAGTGGGCAATACGCAAAACTGTAAAGGGTACACCGTACTGCACATTGTAGCTTCGCAGTATAGTCTCTGCAATACGCTTGCTCTCCGGATAGCAGGAGCGAGCCTCCAGCGGGTCGAATATACCCATATCGGTTTCCTTGATAAAATCCACACCCTCAACCTTGCCGTATATCTCACGAGTAGAGGGGTAGATGATATTTGTGACCTTCTTCTCTCTTGCAAGCTCCAGCACATTCACTGTGCCTGTGGTGTTTGCAGAGATGATACCTGTGGGGTCGTGCTTGATAAAGTAAGGACTGCAGGCACCTGCCGCATGGAAGATATAATCAATATTACCCTCGCAGCTTATGGGAGCACACACATCCTGTGCAATAATCTCAAACCTTGAATCCTGAAGAAAGCCTGCAAACTTAGCCTCTGCTTTCTTCTGATTACGGACAAGAGCCAGCACCCTGATGTTATAATCACGGGTCAGATTCAGATGCATAAGTGCCATAGTGAAGTAGTATGCAAGCATACCTGTAGCACCTGTAACAAGCACTGTCTTATCACGGAGCAAGTCATAGGGTACGAAGTCCCTTGATACAAGCTCCTCCATATCCTGACGGACAACTTCCTTATCATAAAGAAACATATTATAAACTTCCTCTCTTGTGAATATTGGACTTAACCATTATAAGTATACCACCAAGGCATAAAACTTGCAACAATATTTAGATTTACAATAAAAAAAGGATTGAGCTCAATTGAATTTTATGTTATACTGAAAATGCAACAATTTTATAAATCAAACAAGGAGGTTTTATCTATGAAAAAATTTGTCAGCATTATACTCTGTCTGCTGATGCTGCTCAGCATTGGAGCTATGTCCTTTGAGGCTTTTGCCGCAGATGATTTAAGTTACATCAAGGATGATATGCTCTATGTGCACGCAGTTGAGGACGAGGCAGAAACTCAGGCGTGGCACCACTGGCAGCACGCAGATGACTACCGTGCTTACGACGAGGATGACCACATTGACTTAGGTCTTACTCAGGGTGGCGGCATATCTGAGGAAAAATACTTCTTTATGCCCTCATCAGTTGCAGAGGACAAGGTAGCTATTATGAACACCTACTCTGAGGATGTTACAGTAAACGGCACTGTGATTCCTGCAAAGGGCACAGCTACAGTTGAGTATACTCAGGGCAAGGAGTACACAGTTGAAGCAGGCTCGGAGACACACACTCTCATCTTTATGCGTTCTACTGCTGAGGCGGCTGTATATATCAACAACCCCGACGCCGACGGCGAGGGCACAGACCTGCTCACCTATCTGTCTGAGGATAAGGAGAACGAAGCAAAGGCTACAGGTGCTATCGTTGATGATGAGGGCAATGTAGATAATACTCCTATCAAGAAAATCAAAGGCAGAGGCAACACAACCTGGGACAAAGCCAAGAAGCCCTTCAATGTAACCTACGACAGTGCAGTATCCATTGACGGAATGCAGAAAACAAAGAAGCTTTCTTTCCTTGCAAACTATCAGGACAGCGCCCTTATCCGTAACCGCTTCCTGCAGGATTTATCCGATGCAATCAGTATGCCCTATGCATCCGATTCCAGATTTGCAGACTTCTATATGAACGGCGAGTATCTGGGCTCTTACCAGATTACACAGAAGGTTGATATCGGCAAGAACAACCTTGTACCCGAGATTGACGATGATACACATCTCAATGAGGACGGCACACTGAAAGAGGAGTTCCCCTTTATCTGCGAGGTTGACTCTGCCGCAGGTGAGAGTGACTACTACATCCGCACAGATGTTGCCAAATGCAAGCTCACACTGAAGGGACCCGAAATTGACGAGGGTGACCCCTATCACGATGAAGTCCTTGAGATTGCAAAGAACAAGTTTGATACTATGTACACTGCTATCCGCACCGATGCCGACAATATGGCACAGCTTGTGGATATTGACTCCCTGACTAAGATTATGCTCATCAACGAGCTGGGAAAAAACTGGGATGTGGGCGTGTCCTCACTTTACTTTGTATACAAGCAGGCAGAGGACGGCACATGGAAGTTCTTTGCTTCTCCTGTATGGGATTATGACAACTCCCTTGGTAACGCCGCAGGTGTTGAAAGAGACCTGAAGAATATGGGTGTTTCCGACTACGAGGAGCCTACAGGCTGGTGGGTACAGTACAAGCCCGGTGCAGGCGGCAAAGCCGCAAAGTACACCATCCTTGGCTGGGCGGCAAGGAATGACACAATTATGGACTATGCCGCACAGGTCTGGTTTGATGAGTTTATGCCGGCAATGGATACCTTCAACTCCAAGTATGTTGACTACGGTGAGCTGTACTCAAGCGATGTATACTATTCCTACCTTGAGGGCTCTGCCGCTATGAACTACGAGATGGGCTGGCTCATGACTACAGGCGACTGGATTTGCGACCACTCCACACTTACCACAGGTACCTTTAACAGCACAACAGGTGAGTTTGTACAGGCAACAGCCGACACCACCTATGACATAAATAAGTTTGAGGACCAGTACAAGTACACAATTGACTGGCTGAACACAAGATGTGCATGGCTGAGTGCTCAGTTCTATGAGAGCTACACCCCCACTGCCCCTGTGGTTACACCAGACACCGCAATCCTTGGCGATGCAGACCTTGACCTGGTTGTAAACATCAAGGACGCCACCGCTATCCAGAAGCACGCCGCAAGCCTTATCACACTGGAGGGACTCGGCTTTGAGTGTGCTGATGTAAGAGCAGACGAGGATGTAAACATCAACGATGCAACAGCTATTCAGAAGTATGTCGCAGGACTCCCTGTGGACTTCCCCATTGGCGATAAACTGAACAAGTAAATTTTTTACCACTTTAAGCCCGACCTTCGCGGTCGGGCTCTTTTCTGTTTATTTTACCCTGTCAATCTGCTCAATCAGACAAAATACCACACGATTTTTCAACAATCATTGCTTTTACAAAGCATTTGTGGTATACTGTAAATTAGATAAGTGGCGGTGATGATATGGATAACAAAACACTTTTTAAATACGGACGGTACATGGCACGCCTTATGGCCTGTACTATTAACCAAACTGTTCCCGAGGCTCCTTTTGAGGGCATAGACTGGAAGCAGTTTTATCGTCTTGCAAATTTTCACAATATGATTTCTCTTGTTTATCCCGCCGTCAAATCCCTGCAGCTACCGCCTGAGGTACTCAAAGAATGGACCTACAACAACAATCGCCTTATGGCACGAGAGGCACGGCAGGAGATAGAATCCAAAAAGGTATTTGATATTCTTGCAAAAGAAAACATACCTTTCATCAAAATGAAAGGTATAGTTACAAAGCATTTTTATCCTGCACCTTATATGAGAACTCAGGCAGACATCGATATCTGTATGAGCGAGGAGCACCGCAGGTACTGTGCTTCCTTTATGGAGAAGCTTGGGTACGGGATTTTCTCTGTGACAGAAAACACAGACGAATATATGAAGGATAACTTCTTTTTCTATGAGTTTCACTCTACAGTAAACACCTCTGACTCTGAGTTCTACGAGCTGTTCTCTGACCCGTTCTCCAAAGTCAAAGCATCCGCAGACGGCACAGGCTTTGTGTTCACTGATGAATACTTCTATCTTCACCTTGTGACTCATCTGTACAAGCATTTTATTATTGAGGGCTGTGGAATCCGACTTCTGTGCGACCTGTATGTTTACAGCAAATCCCACCCAAACCTTGACTACGACTTCATCCGAAAAGCTTTGGAGCAATACGGTGTGCTCCGATTCTACGAGAATATAATTCAGCTTAATGAGTGCCTGTTCTGCGGCAAAGACTTCACCGATAATATGACAGAGATTGCAATCTTTGTCTTTAAGTGCGGCGACCACGGCAGTAACACCATCAGGCGCCTGACCATAGACAGTGATGATAGGAAAAACTCATTCTCACGAAAAAGTCAACTGAAGCTTATTGCACAGATATACTTTCCCGGAGTCAAAACCCTGAAGTACAAATATCCCATGCTTGAGAAAGCTCCCGTGCTTCTGCCTTTCTACTGGATAAGGCGTGGATTTGAGACCGTATTCTTCAAACGAGATGCCATAAAAACCCAGAGCGATGTTATCAAGTCCGTAAACACTGACGAAATCAGAGAGGCGCAAAGAGTCCGCGAGCTTATAGACCTGTGATTTACACAGACAGCATCAGGTACCGATACTGTCCGACGCTTTTATAAGCCGTGCAAAGTCAACTTTGCCCAACCTTGTAACAGGCAGGCTATTCACAAGTACAAGCTCTGATGGGACAGCGTATCGTGCAAGGTTATCCCTGCAGTACTGAAGCAGTACAGTTGTGAGTTTTTCATCTGTTACTCCCTGCTTTGGCACAACAAACGCCTTGACTCTCTGCATCTTATAGGAGTCCTGCACACCCAATACACAGCAACTCTCAACTGCAGGGTGTGCACACAGAAGCTCCTCTATCTGCGACGGGTACACATTATATCCGCTTGTGACGATTATCCGCTTTATCCGTTGCTTAAAGTACACAAACCCGTCTGCATCCATCACACCTGCATCCCCTGTATGAAGCCACCGATGCCCATCCCCGTGCAGCTTCAGCACACGATTTGTCTCCTCCTCATCATTAAGATACCCAAGCATCAAGGCGGGGCCGGTGATGCAGATTTCTCCCACAGTACCGTAGGGCACCTCCTGTGTGGACTCAAAATCACAAATTTTATAATACATATCCGGAAACGGTATTCCGATGCTCTCCTTTCGCTGTATATTATAGGGAGTCAGACAGCTGGCGGTGACACATTCTGTCAGACCGTAGCCTTCTCTGATTTTTGCATCTGAGCCGTGTTCCTTCAGATATCCGTCAAACTTCTCTCTGAGCTTTTCACTGAGTGTATCTCCACCACAGAACACTCCATGAATACTGCTCAGGTCAGCACCCCGAAGGCACTTGCACCTTGTGATTGCCTCAAACATAGTGGGGACCCCTGCAAGGAAGGTTGGACGGTATTTTTTTACGATTTTTCCGCATTTTTCTGCAGAGAACCGAGGTAGCAGAACACTGCATCCGCCGTGCATCAGCACTGCGTGAACACACACGCACAGACCAAACCCGTGGAATACAGGCATCACAGCCAGCATCCTTGAGCCACGGATTTCACAGTGAGCCATCTGAGCAGTCTGGATTGCCATTGCATTGAGGCTGAACGAGGAAATAAGCACAGCCTTGGGTTTACCTGTTGTTCCCCCTGAGAACAGCACAACTGCCGGACTCTGAGCTGATATATTTTCTGCCTCATCAGTTTTTTCTGCTTTAGCTTTCATCATCCTTTGCCAACACAGAGGATTGACTTTATTATATGCACCGCCGACTATGCTGTAACGAGGAATCAACTCGTCCCACGGATTGGTTACGATTACTGTTTTATCCTCAAATATCTTCTCTTTATTTCTCAAAGCTCTGTACTGACTGCTCAGCATCACTACACAGCGTGAGTCGGTTATCCTTACATATTCCTCAAGTTCCCTGCCTGCTGACAAAGGATGCACAAAGCACGCCACTGCTCCCATACGGCTCAGCGCATACAGCAGATACACAGCCTGGGGAGTATTCGGCAGGGATACTGTCACTTTGTCTCCCCTTCTTACCCCGAGGGACTCAAGTCCTGTCTGAACACAGGCAATCCGCTCTGTCATTTCCTTGTAGGAGATTTTGCGGTTCATATAAATAAGCGCTGTACTGTGAGGATATTTGCATGCAATCCTCCACAGTGCCTGCCACAGTGTTATTTCTGGGTAATGAAGGTGGGGCTTTACATCTGCGTAAAATCTCCTCCAAGGTGCTTTAGGTTCCATAATTCGCCTCTTTATTAACACATTATCAGTTATAATATTATCAAAATCTACAGACAGAAGGCATCACAATGACACAACATATCTACCACTCTCCTGTTATATGCTACGAGGTAACTCAGGAGGAGGACTCCTTCGGCATAAGCGTATACTACAGCAACCATAAGCAATCAGACGATCCTGAGCTTCACTGCGAGCTCCGACAGGTCTGCAATGCATATGACACAGCCCACAGCCTTGTACAGAAACTGTCAGGCAGTTGTGCTCTGCCTGTACATATACCGGAGCTGGTTGAAGAATTTTTATCAATGTAGTTTACTTTTCTCTGTGCTTTATGTTATTATTATCAGCAGAAAACCCCACTTTATCACAGGAGGACAAATGAAAAGGACACTTTCTATTATATTGGCATTGGTTTTGATTGTAAGCCTCTGTGCCTGCACAACTGACAATACAGACAAAGAACAAGGCAAGCTGAAGATTATTGCAACTATATTCCCTCAGTACGACTTTGCACGGACAATAGGCAAAGACCTGTGTGATGTGAGTATGCTTATCTCCCCGGGTACAGAGTCTCACAGCTTTGAGCCTACAACCTCTGATATTATGGAGCTTGCCGATTGCGACATCTTCATTTACACAGGGGGCGAGTCAGACAGCTGGATAGATGCAATGCTTGCAAACATCAACAACCCCAATATGACAGTTATTTCTCTGATGGATTGCGTCGATCTGCTCGAGGCAGAGGACGACCATAATCATAGTGACAGCCACGACCATACTGACAGCCACGACCACGGCAAGATGGACGAGCATGTGTGGACCTCCCCTGTTAATGCTATTAAAATCAGCGAGGCTATATGCAAGGCTATGTGTGACAAGGACCCTGAAAATGCTGATATTTACAGGCAGAATTTCAACTCCTATAAAACAGAACTCACCGCTCTTGATGATAGCTTCAGAGAAATAGCTGAGAACTCTGTGCGTAAAACTCTTGTTTTCGGAGACAGATTCCCGCTCAGATATTTCGCTCAGGAATACGGGCTTGAGTATTCAGCCGCCTTCTCAGGCTGTTCTGACGATACTGAGGCAAGCGCCTCCACCGTAGCTCAGCTTATTGACAAGGTAAAGGCAGAGCAAATCCCCGTTGTGTTGAAGATTGAACTGAGCTCTGACAGCATAGCCACCACAATCTGCAATGAAACAGGCGCAAAGCTTATGACCTTCTACTCCTGCCACAACATCTCAAAGGATGACTTTCTTGCCGGAGAAACCTATCTGTCACTTATGCAGAAGAACGCAGAGACCCTGAAGCTTGCCCTGAACTGACAGCGGTAAAATAAAAAAAAACAAAAACAGACCCAAACGGAACACACATTTCCAGATGGGTCTGTTGTTTTTAGCGATATGTTGAGCTTTGCTCAACCCGATATATTTGCTTCGCAAATTCGATATATCCGAATTCCAATGGGATGCGATATGAATCCTTTTCTCGTGCCTGCTGGCACATATTGCAAATCACGAAAGGGGTTTATATCGCTGTGTGAAGACCTTACAGGTTTCACACAATTATTCAGTCATAAAGAGTACGCCCAGAGTGTTGGGGCCGCAGTGACTGGAGATAGTACCGCTTGCTCGGGTGAGGAATACCTCCTTGAAGATACCCTTGGACACAACATAGTCAAATACTTTCTTCTCAAGGTCGTTATCCATTGAGGAATAAGTTACAAAGGCACGGTCAGTTTTGATGTTATCGTACTGAGCAAGAGTATCGTCTACATATTCCATAACAACCTTCTCATACTTGCCGCGGTATTTCTTGCCAACGCCCATAGCACCCTGCTGGTCGTTGAACACCTTGATACTGGGCTTGAGTCCAAGCAGGTTTGCACCGAATGCCGCCAGTGCTGAGCAACGACCGCCTGCACGAAGAAACTCCAGGGTATCAAGCACAAAGCTTGCGTGGTTGTTCTGATTAAGGGCTGAAACCTCCTCTGCCACCTGCTTTGCAGACATACCCTGAGCAATACGCTCAGCCGCCTCAATAGCAAGCAGACCTGCACCTGTGCTCAGTGAGCAGGAGTCAATGGGATAAACTTTACCCTGAAGCTCCTCAGCCGCAAGACAGCTGTTGCGATAGCTTGAGGACAAAGCAGAGCCAAGGCTTATATATACAATCTCGCAGCCGTCATCCACATAAGGCTTCAGTGCCGTAACAATGTCGTTTACATTGATAGCCGCTGTCTTGGGAAGCTCCTTTGTTTTGTAGTAATGGTCGAAGATTTCCTCTGTTGTAATATCCACGCCGTCCTCGTAGGTCTTATCCTGCAGGATAACATGAATAGGAACTGTGTGGATGCTGTATCTGTCACAAAGCTCCTTGGTAAGATCGATAGAACTGTCAGCAAATAATACTACTTTATTTTCCATAATTCTGATCTCCTTTTTCTTATATCAAGTCAAAGATTAGCAGTTGTAAACAACCTTTATTTGTGATATAATTCTCACTATACTAAATTATATATGAAAAGTATGAACAAATCAAGTATTTCAAAGGAGAGTAATAAAATATGATGAAAAAATATGTATTCGGCACACCCTTTGAGACTGAGGCAGTAATCAGGGATATTCCTGCAGAGAGCTCCGCTGTGCCCTATTTTGCACTAAGCACTCATAACGGGCTTGAATTCAGCCTTGAGCTTGAAAGCAGGGATGCTGTGTACGGACTCGGCGAGTCAGTGAGAGGTATCAACAAAAGAGGCTACACCTACAGCACCTTCTGTGCAGACGACCCCAACCACACCGAGGCCACACGCTCACTGTACGGTGCACACAACTTCATAGTAATTGAGCAGAAGGACAGAGTGTTCGGTGTATTCTTTGACTGTCCCTCTACCGTCAACTTTGATGTAGCTTTCACAAATGCTGACAAGCTCATTATCAGCTCTGACAATACTAATATGTATGTTTATATCATCGACGGCAGTACAATATATGAAATCATAAGGGAATTCCGCAACGCAATCGGTATGAGCTATATTCCTCCTATGTGGGCATTCGGCTACACTCAGTGCCGTTGGAGCTACCTGAGCAAGGATGAAATCCGTGAAGTTGTAAGGCGACACCGCGAGCTTCATATTCCCCTTGACGCTGTTTACCTTGACATTGACTATATGGAGAGGTATAAGGACTTCACCATTGATGAAGAAAACTTCGGCGACCTTGAGGGCTTTGCAAAAGAGATGAAGGAGCAGGGCATCCGCCTTGTGCCGATTATTGATGCAGGCGTCAAGATTGAGGAAGGCTACGATGTATATGAGGAAGGCGTGGAGAAGGGCTACTTCTGCAAGGATGCAGAGGGTAAACCCTTTGAGGCTTGTGTATGGCCCGGTATGACTCACTTCCCTGATTTTCTCAATCCTGAGGCAAGACAGTGGTTCGGTGCCAAGTACAAAATCCTCACCGATATGGGAATGGAGGGATTCTGTAACGATATGAACGCGCCTGCAATCTTCTTCTCTCAGAACAGCGTTGACAAGACCGCTCAGATGGTTAAAGAAAAAGCAGGCAAAGAGTTCACCATTGATGATTTCAGAGAGCTTCAGGGCTATCTTGGAAGCAGACAAAACTGCGAGGAGGACTACAGCGGTTTTTATCACGATACACCTCAGGGCAGATACTGCCACAAAGATGTACACAACCTGTACGGCTACAATATGACACGCAGTGCCGCCGAGGGGCTGAAAGCCGCCGAACCCGACAAGAGATTTTTACTGTTCTCCCGTGCATCATATATCGGTATGCACCGCTACAGCGGTATCTGGACAGGCGACAACCACTCCTGGTGGTCACATATCCTGGCAGAACTCAAGGTACTTCCCGGACTTAATATGTGCGGCTTCTTGTATGTAGGTGCTGACCTTGGAGGCTTTGGCTGTGAGTGCAGCCGTGATTTACTTCTTCGCTGGCTCTCCCTTGGAATCTTCACTCCCCTTATGCGTAACCACTCAGCACTGGGCACAAGATATCAGGAGTGCTACCGATTTGAAAACCCTGAGGACTTCAAGCACATTATTAATTTGAGATACCGCCTTATTCCCTATCTTTACAGCGAATATATGAAGGCTGCTCTGAAGGGCGATATGTACTTTAAACCCCTCGCTTTTGAGTACCCTCAGGACGAGGTTGCACGCCACACTGAGGACCAGCTCCTTATCGGTAATGAGATTATGATTGCCCCTGTATATACTCAGAACGCAATGGGCAGATATGTATATCTCCCCGAGGATATGACAGCTGTCAGGATGAACGCAGGCAAGCTGACTCTCACCGAAATGAGCAAGGGACACCACTTTGTAGAAATCGCTGAAAACGAGGTTGTGTTCTACATCCGCAAGGGTAAAGCTATCCCTCTGTGCAAGAGTGCTGAAACCACAGAGGAACTCAACACCGCAGAGCTTGAGCTTATCGGCACAGGCGACGAGTACCTGCTTTATACTGATGACGGTATGGGCTTTGATTTTGAGAATCCCGACAATTTCAGATTGCTTAAAAAGTAATGCATAGTATAGGGATTATATTGAGGTAAGGCTCCCTCCTTGAGGGAGCTGTCTGCAAAGCAGACTGAGGGAGTTTAATTAAACTATTCTTTTAACTCCCTTCGTCATTGGCTTTCAGCCAATGACACCTCCCTCTGAGAGGGAGGCACGGGATTTATCTACAAAAAAGAGCAGTACCCGAAGGTACTGCTCCTTAATATACTGTTGATTGTTGATTAAAGAATAATCTCGCCGTCAACTGTACCGCTGAGACCTGCTGCGTTGGACTCGTCGGTATCAATGTGCATTGCAGGGAAGAACTTGTCGCTTACTCTGACTACAACATCACCGAAGATAGTCTCACGGCTGCCGCTCTCGCCAACCTTAACGGATACAATCTGCTTGTCCTCAACGCCGAACTCAGCAGCTGCCTCAGGGGTTAAGTGAATGTGACGCTTTGCAACGATAACGCAATCATCAGCCTGAACCTCACCTGCAGGGCCTCTGAGGATACAACCGGGAGCACCCTTAACATCACCTGACTCGCGTACAGGAGGAGCAATGCCGAGCTTTCTTGCATCGGTGAATGCAATCTCAACCTGATTTGCAGGACGGACAGGACCGAGAACAGACATTGTCAGCTCACCCTTTGGGCCTACAACTGTAACCTTCTCTGCGCAAGCAAACTGACCGGGCTGAGAAAGGTCCTTCTTGTTTGTGAGTGTTGCACCCTGACCAAACAGAGTCTCGAGAGTCTCCTGAGTGATGTGGATGTGACGAGCAGAAGTTTCAACCATAACTTTCATAAAGTATACCACCTATCTATCAAAATTTACTATATCATTGTACACCCTAAAGCAACAAATTTCAACTGTTTTATAATTTATCAGGGCAGATTTTACAGCCTTCTTTAAAAAGGAGTTTTATTATGTATCAGAATTGGGACGAGCTTGAGCAGGAGTGCCTGACCTGCAATAAATGCGAACTGGGAAAGGGTCGCACAAATGTAGTGTTCGACACAGGGTGCAAGGATGCCGAGGTTATGTTCATCGGTGAAGGCCCCGGTGAGCAGGAGGATTTGCTTGCAAAGCCCTTTGTAGGCAGAGCAGGACAGCTCCTTGACAAGATGCTTGCAGCTGTTGACCTTGACAGAAACAAGAACATCTACATTGCAAATATGGTCAAGTGCAGACCCCCTCACAATCGTGACCCGCACCCCGAGGAGGTTGCCTGCTGTCTTGACTGGCTGAGAAATCAGGTGCTCCTGATGAAGCCGAAGATTATCGTCTGCCTTGGCAGAATTGCCGCCGCAAGACTCATCAAAGAGGACATAAAGATAACAAAAGAGCACGGACAGTTCTTTGAGAAAAACGGCGTGCTCATGATGCCTATGCTCCACCCTGCCGCAATCCTCCGCGACCCGCGCCGTAAGCCCGAAGCGTTTCAGGATTTCCTGATCCTCCGCGACAAGATAGAAGAGATCTGCGAGCATACATATTGATAATATTACTCCCTCAGTCTGCTTTGCAGACAGTTCCCTCGGTGAGGGAGCCTCTCGGGCGGTTCGTGGGACTCCCCTGTTAGGGGAGATGGCACGCGGTGCCAGAGGGGTTGCCGTTCCTGCTAAATAACCGCCCCTACAATATAGTTTTCCTCCTGTTGTAGGGACCGGCGTCCTCGACGGTCCAAAACCTCGCCTCGATATCAAACCTTCTGGACGGACACTGCGTGTCCTACACCTCACCACCGCCTTCGGCGGAGCCTTTTTCTGCGAAAACGGCAACCCTTTTGTCCCTTCGGGACATTTCCCCTATCAGGGGAATTTCCTCAAGGGGAAGCCTTTATAAATCTCCCTTTTGAGGGAAGCCTGTTCAAAGCACAAAAAACCTTCTGCAAAACACTGCAGAAGGTTTTATTGTTCTGTTAATTCAATTAAACTGTTTGTTGGCCCGTACCTCAACTTTCTTAAATTTGGTCGGTTTAAAATCTAATTACCACATTGGCTTATACCTCTATGTTGTTTGGTTTATATTCGGCTCGAATTTAAGTCAGAGTCTTTGTTGGCCTGTACCTCGCGTTTCTTAGATTTGATTATTAAAATCTGATTACCACATTGGCTTATACCTCTATGTCAGCTTGGTTTATATTCGGCTCGAGTTTAATCTGAATTTCTTTTTGGTCCGTACCTCAACTTTCTTGAATTTGGTCGGCTTAAAATCTGATTACCACATTGGCTTATACCTCTATGTTGTTTGGTTTATATTCGGCTCGAATTCAAGTTAGAGTCTTTGTTGGCCTGTACCTCGCATTTCTTAGAATTAATCGGTTAAAAACTGATTACCACATTGGACCGTACCTCGTTTTTAGATTTTTATATCGGGGTTAAATTTTAATTGTACATTGGCTTATACCTTTTGGTTTTGCTCCGAAGGCTTTGTGCCGTCGGTTGATGTTCTGTATATATTTTATAGTGTTTCAGTTTGCTTTATTGCAGGCAGGTTGCAGGGGATGTATTTTTATGCACTGTGCTTTTACATCAGTTTGTTTTACCGGTCGCGGTTAAAAACAAAAGCAGGAAGAGCATTCCATTCTGAAGTTACATAAAGCATAACTGCTTTTTACTGCCGAATCCGCTAACACTTTATAAGCGTGATCCGGACAGTTAAAACTCTCGATCATCGGAATCTCCTCCTTTCAATAACTATTATCTATTCTGTTTGTTTATATTCCCTTTCCTTTTGTCAACTATATTATACTATATCTTTTTCAATTGTGCAATACTTTTGTGCAAATTTAACAGTTTGTATTTTGTACAATATTTTAGGGTCGTTTTAGTTTATCTTGCACAAAAGAGTTTTCAGGCAAAAAAACTCCCCTACAAAAAGCAGGAGAGTTTATACACAATATAAATCCCGATGATTATCACTTTCTGAACCTTCTGCCCTTTGCTTTAATAACAAAGCGGTTGTCGGTGTTCACATACACCAGTGCAAAGAGAAGTACTGCAATAAAGGTGATGGGTGCGGCGATAATCAGCCATGTAGCACCGGGGATTATGTAACCCAGAAAACCCATCAGTGCAGACACAGCCAGCAAACACATAATTACACCTAAGAATCTGCTGATAGCCTTCTCGTCATATATGGGGTCTCCTGTCTCGTCGGTCTTGCCTCCTGTAACAAAGGTGGCAGTCTTGCCCATAAAGGTCAGCACTGCAAGTATCACAAACACAACAAAGAATATAATAAAAGCAACTAACATAATATCACTCTCCTGATTCATAAGGCACTCGCCCGATTTCGTATTATATATTATCACAAAATTTCTGCGATTACAATACAAGAAAATAAGAATTGTTCTGAAAGTTTTTTCATTTATCAATCTTAATATTGACATCAGATTTCAATGTGATATATTTATTCTGTAACATTATTTTTCGGAGGGATTTTATGAAGAGAATTCCCGAATTTTTCGGCTCTTTGGTATTTAACGATGAGGCAATGAAGCGTTGCCTCTCAGCAGAAGTTTATATAGCGCTCAAGCGTACTATTGAGAACGGCGACCATCTTGATTTATCCGTTGCAAACGAAGTAGCCGCCGCTATGAAGGATTGGGCTATGAATCTGGGCTGTACTCACTTTACACACTGGTTCCAGCCTATGACGGGTATCACAGCAGAGAAGCACGACAGCTTCATCACTCCTGCTGACGGCGGCAGAGTGCTGATGGAGTTCTCAGGTAAGGAGCTTATCAAGGGCGAGCCTGACGCATCCTCCTTCCCCTCAGGCGGTATCCGTGCCACCTTTGAAGCCCGTGGATACACTGCATGGGACCCTACCTCCTATGCCTTTGTAATGGGTAACACCCTGTACATACCCACAGTTTTCTGCTCCTACACAGGTGCAGTTCTTGATAAGAAAACACCTCTGCTCCGTTCTATGGAGCGTATCTCTGCGGAGTCTCTGAGAGTCCTCAAGGCTATCGGCAGAGATGATGTAGGTCATGTATATGTTACAGTAGGTGCAGAGCAGGAGTACTTCCTTATTGATAAGGATATGTACACTAAGCGCCGCGACCTGATGTACACAGGACGCACTCTGTTCGGTGCCCGTCCCCCCAAGGGACAAGAGATGGACGACCACTACTTCGGTGCTATCAAGCCCAGAGTTGCCGCCTTTATGGAGGAGCTGGACGAGGAGCTGTGGAAGCTGGGCGTTTATGCCAAGACAGAGCACAACGAGGTTGCTCCCTGTCAGCACGAGCTTGCTCCCGTGTTCACAACCTGTAACCTTGCAACCGACCACAACCAGCTTACAATGGAGGTTATGAAGAATGTGGCTCAGCGTCACGGCTTTGTATGCCTTCTGCATGAGAAGCCCTTTGAGGGTGTAAACGGCTCAGGTAAGCATAACAACTGGGCCCTCTCCACAAACACAGGCGAAAACCTCCTCAAGCCCGGCAAGAAGCCCTTTGAGAACAGACAGTTCCTGCTGTTCCTCTCTGCCTTTATCAAGGCAGTTGACGAGTATCAGGATTTGCTGAGAATATCTGTTGCAACTGCAGGCAACGACCACCGTCTGGGTGCTCACGAGGCTCCCCCTGCAATTATGTCTATATTCCTTGGTGAGGAGCTGGAGAATGTCCTCCACGCAAAGGCATATGGCGAGACTTACTCTGCCGCATCAAAGGTGAAGATTGGTATGGGTGCTACTGTACTTCCCGAGTTCAAGAAGGACACCACAGACCGCAACCGTACCTCTCCCATAGCCTTCACAGGTAACAAGTTCGAGTTCAGAAGCCTTGGCTCATCACTGAACATCGCCTGCCCCAACATTATGATTAACACCATAATGGCTGAACAGCTTTCTCTGTTTGCAGATATACTTGAGGGCTCATCCAACATTGAGGCTGACATTGACCGCATTGTGTGCGATGTTTACAAGCATCACTCAAGAATCATCTTCAACGGCAACAACTACGCTGAGGAGTGGATTCAGGAGGCAGAGTCCCGTGGACTTATGAACCTTCGTACTATGCCCGAGGCAATGCAGCACTACAGTGACGCTAAGAATGTAGCACTCTTTGAGAAGCACAAGATTTTCAACGCTGACGAAATCCGCGCAAGATGCGAGATTCAGCTTGAAAGCTACTCCAAAACAATCAAAATTGAAGCACTCACAATGCTTGATATGGCAAGAAAGGACATCTTCCCTGCTGTGTCAAAGTTTGTGGGCGACCTTTCTAAGGATGTATACTACAAGCGTCAGGTATCAGAGGACATCCCTGTGGATGCAGAGCTGAAGCTTATCAAGAAGCTGTCAACTCTCCTGCAGGACTTTGACCGCTATGCAGACGAGCTCCAGCGTACAGAGGATAAGGTAAGAGGTCTCAAGGCAGACGCCCTGACTATCTCCAGAATGTACTGCAACGAGGTGCTGACAGTTATGCGTAAGCTGCGTACAGTATCTGACGAGATGGAGCAGCTCACCTCTGCAGATTACTGGCCCTACCCCTCCTACGGCAGACTGATGTTCACAATGTAAAATTAAACAGACATAAAAATCACAGGCACACAGTAAACAAAATACTGTGTGCCTGTTTTAGTTTACTTATTAATCAGCTCAAACGATGGAATCATTAACCTCTATCTCAAGCCCTGCAATGTACTTCTGCACAGCAGTGGCGTCCTTGACATTAATTTCATAATCACCATTCATATCCACTGCCCATTTGCTGGATTTTGGAACAAGAATATGTTCACCTTCAATTTTTGCTATATACTTCTGAATTGCAGTTGCATCCTTGATAGTAAGCTCACTATCCATATCCGCGTCACCTATCAGATAGCAATCAGGCAGAAGCTTTGCATAATCTGCAATATCAAACAATCCGTTCTCAACTGCTTCTTTCAGGAAAATCACATCACCTTTTTTGTCAGCAACATAGATTCCTACGCAGTTTTCACTTTCATCTCCGATAATACTGTCACATGTCAACAGATAATCTCCGATTCTCATATGACAGGAAGCATCAGGAGACGGCACATCTCCGTAGGCACGAAACACATATAACTCATCGGTGGTGGCATATACAGAACAAATCAGATATTCTGCATCACATCGTCCATCTAAATCCATTTTATAATCAATGTATGCTTGCCTGCAGAATAAATAATCAGGGTTTGTGGAAGAAATTGCAGAAGCAGAAGCAACGCAGGTAATCAAAAGAACTGCAACAAGTAAAAGAGAAATCAATTTTTTCATAATATCACCTCAAATTTTTATAATTTACATACAGGTGTAAAACTGTGTGTCTGTTTTAGTTTCACTTATAAATCAGCTTATACGATAGAATAATTTACCTCAATCTCAAGCCCTGCAATGTACTTCTGAATTGCAGTTGCATCTTTGATTGTTCTCTCTCCGTCTCGGTCATAATCGGAGATGTATCTGGGATTTCCCTCTGTGTAGGTTAAGTACGAAATTTTATCGTTTTCTATTTTCTCTAAGTCTGCAAGCTGCTTCTGAATCAAGGTAGCATCCTTGATGTTTATTACATTGTCATAATTCACATCGCCTATGCGGTCACCTACATAGTTCAGAATTTCTTCAATATACGGCAACTGTGCATCCCAAGCTTCTTTGAGTGTGTAAACGGTATTTTCTTTGGTAGAAAAAATAAAAAGAGCCACTTCATAGGGGTTTTTGATACTATTGGATTTTACAACATAATCTCCGATTACTTCAGCACATAAAGCCCACGAAGCCTCTCCGAAAGAAAAGTAACTCAGTATATAATCTGGGGTTGCTTCTTCTGTAGTAGCAATGCCGTCTGCTTTATATTCAAGAATATTATTGTATTGGCAGTAGTCATAGCTTTGTTCTGTTAATCCGTATGCCGAAATGAACTGCATTTTATATTCTTGATTATTACCATTCTGCATATAATTAAAAGTTGTGGCAGAAACAGAAGAAATTGTTGATAAGAGTAATATTAATACTAATGTAAAGGAAATGAGTTTATGTTTACATTTCATAAATATAGCCTCCTTAATAAATATTGTTTCCTGCAATTATTGTAGCTACCTTTGTTGCGTGCTCCTGTCCGCCACTGCTTGAACCTAACTTAGTAATTTCTCCTTCTAAGAATTCCTCTCCATCAATTTCAGGATGTCCGTAAGCCTCAAGGATACCGATTTTCACCCCATCGATTGTTGTAGTTTTATTAAGTGCTTCAACAGGTAACGATACTGACAGAAAAAGCATTAATATAGACATAAAGATACAAGTTATAGAGCAAAAAGTCTTTTTATTAATTAGCATTGTTATATCCTCCTAACATCTTCAATTAGATTGTTTTTACCGTTAACTTTCAATTAAAACACCACATCGGAATCACTGCCTTTGCAAATATATTGACATACAAAACATCTTACAAGAACATTATATCATCACAAAATTACTGAGTCAATAAATTTACATCTCTGTGGCTGATTTTGTACAGATGCACAAGATGTTTAATATTTTGTTGTGAAAATTCACTACGAGCAATGCCTCACACATAAACAAAAAAAGACCCGGCAACTGTAAACTGCCGAGTCTTTTGTAGTTGTGCTATTATTTACTTTTGAGCTTTTTGGTCTCCTTCTTCGGGGACTTTTTGAAATTCTTCTTTTCCATTTCCTCAATGGACTTGGAGTCAGAGTGCTTAATCTGTTTCCACTCTACCTTTGTGAACATTGCGGTAATTGCAATGGGTACATATGTAAGCATAAAGAAGGGGAAAGTGAACAGATAGAGAATCTTCTGCCACCAGGGACAGCGGATTTCCTTCCATTCTGCCAAGGTTGTAACAAAGCCTACGCCAAGCATCATCAGGGATGAGTTGACGATAGACTCCAGTGCAGACCTGAGCACTCCCAAGGGCTCAGAGCCTGTAACAAGGGACAGAATAATTGTCACAAGGTTTATAAAGAAGCTGAACAGTGTGAGGATTGTGGCAGGCATAATCGCCATCGACATATCAAAGCAGGAAAAACCGTTCACACCGAAAAGTCCCTGCAGAAGCTCCTTGCCGTACTTTTTGAACACCTGCATATAACCCTTGGTCCAGCGCATACGCTGATGCCAAGAGGACACAAAGCTTGTGGGCTGTTCGTCGTAATACTTAGCCGCGTGGCAGTATGCAATCTTGTCATTCTTGAGCACAGAGTCAATAGAAAACTCGATATCCTCTGTAAGCAGGAAGAACTTCCAGCCGTCGTTACGCTTGATAATCTCCTTGCTGACAAGGTAGCCTGTACCTGATACAGCACAGCTTGTGCCCAGAATCATACGGACATTGTTAAGGTGCTTTGCCTCGCGGAGAAACCACAGGGCATATCCTGCAGAAATCCAGTTAGCACCATAGTTCTTTGAGTTTCTGTAGCTTGTGATAATCTTGTGGCCTGCACACATTGCCTTGTTCATCTCTGACACATAGCGTTTATCAAGCAGGTTATCCGCATCAAAGATGAAGTAGCCGTCGTAGTAATCCTCGCCGCAGATATCCTTGACCTTTGCAAAGAGGAAGTCCAGAGCATAGCCCTTGCCCACCAGCTCCTTGTTGAATCGTTCGTACACTGTGGCACCTGCCTCGGTTGCAACCATTGCAGTATTATCGGTGCAGTTGTCAGCCACCACGAACACATCAATAAGCTCAGACGGATAGGTCTGCTGCATAATGCTTTTTATCAGATTACCGATGACAGCCTCCTCGTTTCTGGCGGCTATCATAAAGGCATACCGCTTGGTCTGCTCCGCCTTGCGGAACTTGACGGGCTTTCTGAAAAAAGAAACTATAATATAGAAAAACTGATAGGAATAGCAAACAATAAATAAAAGACAAACAAAATAGTTAACATATCTGATTATTGTTTCAATCACAAATACCTCTCCTCTACCAAAAAGGCACACACGCCTCCATAATAAATTCTGAGTCTCACAATAGCTATTATACAACACTTGGATTTTACAAGCAATACAAAAAATACTTTTCTGTTAAAAACAAACAAATACAATTTTTATTAACGCAGATTTTGTGAAAACAGCCATTTATCTATGCTGAGTATACAGAGCTCTCTATATATTAAAGGTATATACACACCGACAGACTTTACACCAATTTTACAAAAATCACCTTTTAGAATTAACACAGGGTGTTTATAGTAAAAGTTGTCAAAACAAAAAAACAACAACTACAGGATGTGAATTAAATGGATTTATTTGACGCGTTAACCCTCATCGGCGGATTGTGCCTGTTCTTATTCGGTATGAATGTAATGGGCGACTCACTGGAGAAATCCGCAGGCGGCGGACTCAAAAAGCTTCTCGGTAAGCTCACTACAGGTAAGATGGCAGGCTTCCTGACAGGTCTTGGTGTAACATCTGTTATCCAGTCCTCCTCTGCCACAACAGTTATGGTTGTAGGCTTTGTAAACTCAGGCATTATGACCCTGAAGCAGGCAATCAATGTAATCATGGGTGCCAATGTAGGTACCACCGTTACAGCATGGATTCTTTCACTGACAGGTATTGAAAGCTCAAACCTTGTTGTTCAGCTTTTCAAGCCCACATCATTCACCCCCATTCTTGCACTCATCGGTATTGCAATGACAATGTTTGCAAAGAAATCAAGAACAAAGGATATCGGTAATATTCTTCTTGGCTTTGCAACTCTTATGTTCGGTATGGATGCAATGGCAGGTGCTGTTGAAGGTCTCAAGGATGTTCCCGAGTTCCAAAACCTGCTCATTATGTTCCAGAATCCCATCTTGGGTGTTCTTGCAGGTGCAATCCTCACAGGTATTATCCAGTCCTCCTCTGCATCAGTTGGTATTCTGCAGGCTCTGTCCTCCACAGGTGCAGTTACAATCGGTGCTTCTATCCCCATCATCATGGGTCAGAACATCGGTACCTGCGTAACAGCTCTTATCTCCTCTGTAGGTACTAACCGCAACGCACGCCGTGCATCTATCGTGCATCTTTCCTTTAACATTATCGGTACAATAGTTCTCCTCACAGTATACTGCGTACTCAATGCAATCTTCCGGTTTGAGATTGTAAACAACGCAGCAAGCGAGGTTTCCATTGCAATCTGTCACTCAGCATTCAACATTCTCTGTACTGCAATGCTCCTCCCTGCTTCAGGTCTTCTTGAAAAGCTTTCCTACAAGATTATCAAAGAGCCTGCAGGCGGCAACAAAGACAAGAAGGTTGAGCTTGACGAGCGTCTGATGGCTACTCCTGCAATTGCTATTGACCGTTGCCGTGTAGTTTCCAACCATATGGCTGCAGTTTCTATGAACGCTCTGCGTTCCTCACTGGGACTTTTTGAAAAATACGACAAAGAAGTTGTAGAGCAGATACAAACAGACGAAGCCGCTGTTGACCATTACGAGGATATTCTGGGCTCGTATCTTGTAAAGCTCAGCACCTACCCCATGTCTGACGCAGACAGCAACGAGGCAAGCAAGCTTCTGTTTGTAATCGGCGACCTTGAGCGTATTTCTGACCACGCAATCAACATTCTCCGCTCAGCTGAGGAAATCAAGGATAAGTCTCTTGAGTTCAGTGCTCCTGCACAGGAAGAACTCCGAGCTATTGTCAGTGCAGTTGACGAGATTATCACCCTGACACTGGATGCTTTCGTCAGAAACGATGCACAGGCCGCAACCCTCATCGAGCCTCTGGAGCAGGTAGTTGATGTGCTGAAGAAACAGCTCAGAGCTAACCACATTGTCCGTCTGCAGAAAGGCGAGTGCTCTATCGAGTGCGGCTTTGTATGGGCTGATATCCTGACAAACCTTGAGCGTGTATCCGACCACTGCTCCAACATTGCAGTATGCATCATCGAGATGGCACACCACACAATGGACATTCACGAGTATCTGACAAAAATCAAAGCAGGCAACCCTGAGTTTGACCGCCTGTACGCCCAGTACACAGAGAAGTACGCAATTACTCCTGTAGGCTGATACTACACAATTACATACTGAAAATTCAAGCATAATCAAAGCCGAAGCAGTATAATCACTGCCTCGGCTTTTTTTGTTTTCCTCATCACTTATATAAAAATTTTTATTCATTTTAGCAAAATTTGCAAAACTTTTTGTTGACAAACAAAACATCTAATGATAGAATTAAATAAAATAACAGAGCTATCTGTCAGATTATTGGAGGTAATTGATATGGCAAACACTTATGATTACAAAGCAGAGTTTCTTCGTTATATGGACGACCACGGCATTAAGTACACAGACCGCGGTGAGCATGTGGTTCGCGTTGCATACTCAGGCGAAAACCTGAACTCCATCCCTGTTCTTGTTATCTTTGACGAGGACGGCGAGAATATGGTTCAGTTCGTATGCTTTGAGGTTGCATCCTACAAGCAGGACAAGCTGGCTGCAGGTCTCATCACCTGTAACGCTCTCAACCAGAAGTACAGATGGGTTAAGTTCTATCTTGACGATGACAACGACATCCGCGTTGAGTGCGATGCTTATGTAAGCCCCGGCACCGCAGGCGAGGAATGCATGAACATGGTACACAGAGTTGTAAGCATCACAGACAAGGCTTACCCCACTATCATGAAGTCCATCTGGGACTAATCTCTATCCCCACCAAAACCGACAGTCCGCTTGTAAAAAGGCGGGCTGTTGTTGTATATAAGGAGGTTTACTATGAACAGCTACGACTTGTCCCGATTCACGGACGCACACAGACAGAGCTTTGACCGTGCATTATCCGAAATCAAAAACGGCAGAAAGCAAAGCCACTGGATGTGGTACATTTTTCCTCAACTGAAGGGTCTGGGCTCCAGTGTAACCTCAGAATTTTATGGAATCACTGATTTGAATGAGGCAAAAGCCTTTCTCTCTGACCCATATCTGGGAAGCAATCTGACCCAAATCTGCAGTGTACTGCTGACCCTTGAATCAATCAATGCAACAGAAATCTTCGGCAGTCCTGACGATATGAAGCTTCGCTCATCAATGACACTGTTTGATTGTGCATCACCGGACAACCCCCTGTTCCGTCAGGTACTGGATAAATTCTACGGCGGCACTCCTGACTACAGCACCCTGAGAATGCTGGGACTCCTCCCCCGTAAATAACATATTGCAAGCATAAAACAGCGGAGTGAGTTCACTCCGCTGTTAACATACTAAGGCACTTATTTTTAAAAATACGGTTGTTAGCAAGCAACTCATCGAATGTTACAGGTGCAAAGCCGTTGATGTCCATCCCTGCATTAAGCAGATTATCCCGCTTGCAAAGCAAAGGAAAAAAATCCTTGGATGTATCATCGTGAAGGTGTCCGTGGATCATATAAGACTTTTTCTCGTGCTTCCATGTAAGCAAGGGATAATGGCAAAGTGTGATTGCATACTTTCCGTTGGAGGTAACTTTAAAATCCGTTACTTCAACAAAATACCTGCCCAAGTCAACCTTTTTCATCCACGAGGCTTCATGATTAACTATTATCAGGTGCTTTTTGCCGTGCAATCTTTGAAGGATACTCTCAAAATCAGCAC
>JAFUJH010000086.1 GCA_017473775.1 Ruminococcus sp. | reverse complement strand
TTCTCTCCCTCCGTATTTTGCCTTCGGCAAAATCCACCTCTAACTGAGCCTGTCTCCCTCTGTCACTCCGTGACATCTCCCTCACACTGTGAGGGAGTCTTCCCTCGTCAGAGGGAGGCACGGACTTTTTCTACAGCCACAAACCTCCCTGAAAAAGGGAGGTTTTGTTTTTTCATTATTCTTTATTGTTCTTTATCAGCCCTTGAGGCCTGCTTCCTGACGCTCCATATTCTCGATTACTACATCGTGAATCTCGCCAAGGGATGCACAGTACTCAAGCACCTGCCAGGGCTCGTTGGTGTGGTAGTGGATTTTGATTAAATCCTCGTCACCAACTGCAATGAGGCAGTCGCCCTTGATATTCTCGCGGATGTAAGTGTCGATTGCGTCCTCGTTCAGGTCCTCGCCTGCAATGAGAAGCTGTGTGTCAAATTTGAATTCAAGCATTTTTATATCTCCTTTGCTTTAATTTATTATTTATCAGAAAAGTATTTTTTATGTCCGTAAAGGAGCACGGCGGTACCTGCTCCGCCAAATACTCCCACTGCAATCCACTGAAAATACACAGGTATCATGGGGAAGCAAGAAAGCACTCCGTAGGAAATAACCGCAAGGGAGAGTATTATCACTCCTATGCCGAGAAGTCTTGCATAGGGCTCTACATCATAGTCAGCAACTTTACTTGCCTCCTCGCCGTGTACCATATCTATCTTTTTTCCGACCCAGATAACTATGCCCACAACAAGCAGGAAAATCCCCATTGCAACCGCTATCCAGCTTATCATTTCAACCTTCATTTTGTTGCCTCCCACAGTGCATTTGCAAGGGAAGCAAAATCCTCCAGCGTTAACTGCTCAGCCCGAGCCAGGGGGCTGACGCCTGCCTGCTCCATTATCCTTGTAACAGTGGCTTTATCCATTGAAAGTCCCGAGGACACAGAGTTCAACACTGTTTTTCTACGCTGTGCAAAGGATGCTTTCACAACTCTGAAGAACATTTTTTCGCTCTTAAGTTCCACTGAGGGACTCTGACGCACATCAAGGCGGATAACAGCAGAGTCAACCTTTGGTGCAGGCATAAATGAACCTGCGCTGACTTTAAACAGGAGTTTAGGCTCACTGTAATATCTTACTGCCGCAGTAACCGCACCCGATGCTCTTGTACCAAGCTCTGCACACAATCTGTCTGCCGCCTCTTTCTGCACCATTACGGTGAGGGCTTTGATGGGGAGCTTCTCCTCCAGAAGCTTCATAATCACAGGGGAAGTTATGTAGTAAGGCAGGTTTGCACACACTACCACATCCATATCCCCAAATTCTTCCTCAATAAGCTTATGCAGGTCAAGCTCCATTACATCTCCGCTGATAATCTTTACATTATCGTGGTCAGCAAGAGTTTTTGCTAAAATCTCGGGCAGACGCTTATCAAGCTCAATAGCTACAACCTTCTTTGCAACCTTGCACAGCTCGTTGGTAAGCACGCCGATACCGGGTCCTACCTCAAGCACTCCGCACTCCTTGTCTGCTCCGCACATCTCAGCCATACGGGGGCACACCGAAGGATTCACAATAAAGTTCTGTCCCAGTGCTTTTGAAAAGCTGAAACCTGAGCTTTCCATTATTCTTTTAATTTCACCAATGTCAGATAATCTGTCCATATCTGCTCCTTAAATTGTTAAGTATATATACAGCAAAACTATGTTTTGACGGAGGGAAAGATTATCAAACATTTTACTACCCCTCAGTCGGCTTCGCCGCCAGCCCCCCTGACAAGTGGGGCTATTTTGTGTTTGAAAATTTATAATAGTCTTAAGCCCTTGGGATATTTATTCTTGAGCATACCGCCGCTTACCTTACCGAAGCCTGTGATAATACCCTCCACAGCCACGGCAGTATATCCCTTAATGCTACTCTCAACAGGTATCTCCTCGCCTCTGAGGAATTTTCTGACTCTTTCGTCACAAAGTGAAAGGTCAACAACTCTCTTTATATTCTTTATATCTGCACTCATATACAGGTGGTGGGCAGGCTCAAAGTAGTTCTTCTTGATTTCTCCTACAAGGACTCCTGCACGGATAACCCCTGTGCCTTTTATGTCAGGACAATTCTCAGGCAGAGCATACACCTTGTCCCCGTGTACAAGCAACCTCTCATAATCTGTTGTATCATAAAAATTATCCCTGAGGAAGTCAAAGACTAAAGAGGGAATCTTCTTCTCAGGTGTAGGAGAAGTAGTGTGTCCTGTGCGATACACCCCACCATCAGCAGATTCTTTCCTGCGAAGTTTTGCGGCGAAGTGACCCTCTCCTCCATCCATAGGATATATGCGACAGGCAAGGTTGTTTAGTGTCAGTCTGCCGAAATTTTCTCCACAATCTATAAGCTCAAAGTCGGGATTTTCAACGAGGAATTTTTCTATTACACCCTCGTTCTCTGCATAAGAGAAAGTACAGGTGGAATATACAAGCACTCCCCCTTCACGCAAAGCTTTCTTTGCACTGTTCAGTATTTTAAGCTGTCTTACAGCACAGGAGTCGGAGTGCTCTGCACTCCACTCAAGCCTTGCAACCTCGTCCCGTCTGAACATACCTTCTCCGCTGCAGGGAGCATCCACAAGCACTTTGTCAAACACACCCGTGAGGGCTTCGCACAAAGTGTCGGGGTCGCAGGATGAAACCACACAGTTTTTCACTCCGCACCGCTCCATATTACCCAGAAGGATATTGGCACGATTCTTTACAATTTCGTTGCTCCACAGAAGTCCCGTACCCTGCAAAAAGGATGCAAGCTGTGTGGATTTACCGCCCGGAGCGGCACACAAGTCAAGGACTCTGTCGCCTTTTTCAGGAGCAAGCACAGATGCCGCCGACATTGCCGAGGGCTCCTGAAAATACACCGCTCCTGCGTGATGCAAAGGGTGATTACCGCCAAAATCGCAATCTGCAGGAATATAGAAGCCGTCTTTGCAAAAGGGTGTTATGTGCTGTGCATCTATGCCATTAACAAGACCAAGAAGCTTGTCCCCGGTGCACTTGAGAGTATTCACACGGACACCGCGATATGCAGGCTTTTTATATTCATTTTTAAAAATTTCCAATTCTTCACTGGAAAGCATCGGACTTATCCGAGAAAAAAACTCATTCATTGTATAAACCGCCAATCATCGCAGATACTATAGTCAAAAGGGAGGTGTTCACTGTGAACCAGAACAACAATAACAATAACCAGAACAAGAACAACAACCAGAATAACAATCAGAACAACAACCAGAACAAGAACAATAATCAGAACAACAATCAGAATAAGAACAACAACCAGAACAATAACCAGAACAAGAACAACAATCAGAACAGATAAGCTGAATGTACTCTTGGGAACTATCCTCCGATTTTTTCGGAGGATAGTTCTGCTTTACATATTATTGCTCTTTATCCTGTTATCAGTAGCCTAATTCCTCGCCTACGATTATAACCTTGATTCGATCCTTCTTCCTCTGCTGTGCAGACACAACGAAGTTACAGCAGATTCTGCCGCCACCTCTACATCCGTCACACATAAAGGGACTGTCCCCTTTCAACGACATACACTCCCCTGTACTTTCGCAGTAGGAATTAGTGTGAAGCCTCTTTGTGTTAAGAGGAGCCGCAACTCTTTTTACCCGCTCCACTGCCTCGTCTAAATTCTCAACAATCTTATTATATCCGCAGACGATGATAACACTCTTAGGTCCATAGAGCAATGCCGCCACACGGTTTGAGTTACCGTCTACATTATAAAGCTCGCCCTTGACTGTGAGAGCATTGGTGCTCATAAGATATGCGTCAGCACTGAATGCACCGATGAACACAGCCTCAACCTCGTCGGCAGTAATACCCTCTTTATCTCTGTCCAGAAGATTATACTCTCCACAGTGCAAAAGTTCATTAATTCCGCACTGTTTCAGAGTCTGTGAGCCGCCGCAGGCAATGGTGTCACCTTTTGAAAGCAGGCTTTTTACAAGCTCATAAGCATCCTTTGAGGTCTCGCAGAAGTAGGGCTTCATATTGTTTCCCTCAAGATTTTTCATTGTTTGATGAATTTTCTCCATAGATAGCATTGTGCTCATCTTAAATCACATCCTAAAAAAAATAAGTGCTTCTTGCCTCCCTCTGAGGAGGGATAACAAGGCTTCCCCTTGAGGGGACTCCCTTAACAAGGGAGATGTCTGCAAAGCAGACAGAGGGTTTGCCGTTCCTGCAAGGAAAAGCTGTCGCCGTAGGCGACTGATGAGGTGTAGGACACATTGTGTCCGTTAGATAAGTTGCTACAACAGCAAGGTTTTCCACCTCATCCACCGCAAGCGGTCCCCCTTCCCCTCAAGGGGAAGGCTACTTTATATTATTATACATCAAACTCGTGATAAATCAAGGTGACACAAAGGGAACTCCCAGATAATCTGCTACACTGCGTGAAAGATTGCGGGCAATACCGTCAATATTTTCTCTTATCCACTCAGCGTCCGAGGGGTTATCGTGGAAAGCAACCTCCACAAGTGCCGCAGGAGCTTTGGTGCGTCGCACCTCTGCAAGGCTTGTGGTGGGGATTGTGACCACCTTGTTGGGGTCAGGATAGAGCCCCTTGTAATTATCAGCAATTACATTTGCAAGTCTTTGTCCTCTGCTACTTGAGGGATAATAGTAAACCTGCACTCCTGTTGCCTTACCTGCTCTGTCAGCAGCTGATGCATTGGAATGAATAGCAAGGTGCAAATCGTAGTTGCCCATATTGGAATCCGCTATAGTTTTTGTAAGGGAATCCTCAGGGTTATTGCGGACAAAATTGATACCGCTGGCACGCAGGTACGGCTCCATAGCATCTGCAATCAGATTCATATAGTATTCCTCACTGCCTCCACCGTAGAAGGGATTTGATTCCTGCAGTGATGGGCTTAAATATATAGTCGGCATAAGCACACTCCTAAAAAAATACTAAAGTCTGTAGAAAAAGCCCGCGCCTCCCTCTGAGGAGGGAGGTGGATTTCGGCTTTGCCGAAAGACGGAGGGAGAGAAAAGTTATAGTTTACTACCCCTCAGTCGGCTTCGCCGCCAGCTCCCCTCGCAAGGGGAGCCACGGGTGTCACTTTATCAAAAAGCTGTCTTACTACAATATACGGAAAAAAATATTTTTTGTGACCCTGTTTACAAATGTAAAATAATATGTTATCATACAGTTAGAACAAATCAGTAATGATTACTGTTTTAAGGAGATGATATTATGAGCGGACAGAATTTCAGCAAAAAGCGTCAGATGATACTGGATACAATTAAATCTACAGACATTCATCCCAGTGCAAAGTGGGTGTATGAAACTCTGAAGGAGCAAGTCCCCGACCTGAGCCTTGGCACAGTGTACCGCAATATCAATCTCTTTAAGGAGCAGGGGCTTATTATTCCCGTTGCAAATGTTGACGGAGAAGAACGCATTGACGGTGACACCTCAGCCCACGCACACTTTGTATGCAAGGAGTGCGGCTGTGTGTACGATGTACCTGCCACCCACGCCCCCATAAGCGAGGAAACCTGCACGCTTGACGGCTTCTGCACTCACAACACAGTGCTGACTTACTACGGAATCTGCGGTGCTTGCACCACAATCTGATAAATAAAACAAAAGGAGAATGCTTTATGAAAACTTGGGTTTGCACAATCTGCGGTCATATCCACAATGGCGACACACCTCCTGAGGTTTGCCCCATCTGCAATCAGCCTGCTGAGAAGTTTGCAGAAAAAGAAGAGGAATAATTTTCTCACACATTTTCTTACAATAGGACTATCGGGCTCGTAGCGCAATTGGCAGAGCACTGCGTTCGCAACGCAAAGGTTATGGGTTCAACTCCCACCGAGTCCACCAGAAAAAGACTGTTGCTTTTCGCAACAGTCTTTTTCAATGAAATTCGCCTTACGGCGAGTGAAATAGCTTCGCTATGAAATACGCTGACGCCTATGAAATATTTGCTACGCAAATGTTAAGGGCGAATTTTATTTCACTTTCTGCGTAGCAGAAAATTTCATAATTTACAAAGTAAATTATTTCATATTTGCCTCAAGGCAAATATTTCATTTTTTCAAATTGCTAAATTGAATATAAACATTGAATAGATTTATCCTCTTTGCTATAATAAAGAAAAGGCGGTGATTGCATGGGTAAAGCTCTCGGTTCGTGGAGTGGAATGAGAAAATATCTGGAACAGGAAATGCTGGCAGAATCCCTGAAAGGCAGAGTGCGATATAATTGCACCTCCTACAAAAATACGGATAACTGCAAAATCTTTGAGATATTTATTGACGGAAATATATCCAAACAATTCTCTTTTGAAACAGTAAATACATATTTTATTGATATGGGATATAAAGAGGACTCAGCACTCACAGGACTCAGCGGATACTGGGACGGGTTCTTCACTTTGCTTCAGCAATATCCTGCAACAGAAAGAACCGAATACACCGATGAAGAATTCTGTGAAACCCTTGAAACATACCGCAATCAGGACATACAGGAAAGTATACAATCAGACAATCCTTTGGTCAGGATGTTTGCTATACTTGACAGACGCCTTGGCAAACGAACACTTCAAAAGCTAAAAGATAAGGTTAACTTGCAACCCGAGTGGCTTAAACAGTTCTATAATCTCAGACTCTCTGAAAACTCTTAAAAATGCAACACTTATTGACGAATTTTATCACAACTGATATAATTAACTCATTAAAATGAAAGAGGTGCATATATATGCCTTTTTGTACTAATTGCGGAAACGAAATCCAGCAGGGTGCCAAGTTCTGCCCCGAATGCGGAGCAAAGCAGGAAGTCCCCGTAGCTCCTGTAGCAGAGCCTGTTGCTCCTACCGTTACACCCGAAGAGCCTGTAGTGCCTGTGTATACTGCTCCCGAAGCTCCCACAGTTACTCCTGCTGAGGAGACAGCAGACCTGACAGACGGTCTTGAGTATGCAATGAACAATCCCGCTCCTGAGGAATACTCTGCTCCTGCAGACAGCACACCTGTTTCTGAGAACGCACAGGAGTTCGTCACTCCCTCATACACAACAGAGCCTGCTTATGCTACTCAGTATCAGCCAATCCCTGTTGACGGCACAGCGTCTCAGCCCAAAAAGTTCAATGTCTTTGCACTTATCGGTCTGATTCTGTCCATTTTCTCCCTGACTATGTGCTGGCTGTCTCTCTTTAATCTTATCTTCCTGATTCCTGCTATAGTCTTTGTTATCATAGGACTTATTAAGAGCAAAACCTGCAAGAAGGGTATGGCAATTGCAGGCACAATAGTCTGTGCAGTGGCTCTCATCCTCACAATCATCCTCACTGCAGTTTATGTAAGCCTGCCTGATGATTCCTTCGATGATGACTACAGCTACGATTACGATTATAATTATGACTATGGTTATGACTCTGACTACGACTATGACTTTGGTATTTTCAGCAATAAGTTAGAGGATGCATACGACCTTTACTGCGACTACTACTATGCTGACCTTGCCACAGACGGCAGCTACCTCAGCATCGACACAAACCCCTACGATATTGAGGATGAATTTGACACAGACGCCTGGTACGCTATTCAGGATGTAAACGATTATCTGGGTCTGCCCGACTCTGTGGATGAGCTGATGCAGTCCACCAACGCTCTGTCCGGCAGACAGACACAGACCTACGGCGATGTTACCGTTACATGGACATATCATCCCGACAACGGCCTTGAGGTAATGTACACCATCGACTAAAACCAAATTATGCACAAAAACAAGAGCAAGAGTAAAAGGAGAAATTCCTTCTATTCTTGCTCTGTTTGTTTTTATGAATGAATTAATTCTAACGCATTATGAATTGGCATTTGCCATGATTTCTCATCGGCATATTGCCTCCTCCATAAATTGAATTACAACCAATGTGCCAATAGGCACAATTCATGCCGTAAGCAATTCATGAAAGTATAGCTTTCAATTCACGCAACCGTAAGGTTGCAATTCATCGTGTTATCTTAACGGATAACACACATTGAAGCGGTCGTTTTGTATAATTAATGCTATTCAGTTTTTACGCTATCAGATAATTCTGATGTTCAGGGTGTCTGTGCCTGAGGTGGGAACTGTCTTGTTGGAGGAGATAACGATTACCAGGTCACCCTTGCCTACTATGCCTGTTTCCATTGCCTTTCTCATTGCCTGCTTTGTAATCTCGTCGCTCTCTGTAAGCTCCTCGCCGTAAACTGCAGTAACACCCCAGTTAAGGCACAGCTTGTTGCAGACCTCCTTGGAGGTAACAACTGCAATAACATCGCAATCGGGACGGTACTTGGCCATTGCACGGGCAACGGAGCCTGTCTTGCTTTCTACAATAATTGCGGCGGCACCGATGCTGTCTGCGATAGTCTTTGCGGCATAGCAGATATTCTCACGGAAACTCGACTCATCAGCACAGTGGCACAGTGCATCGCGGAGCACATGAAGCTCGCTGTGGCGCTCAGCCTCGGTACAGATATCAGCAAGAGTCTTGACACTCTCAACAGGGAATTTACCTGCGGCGGACTCGCCTGAAAGCATAACTGCAGAAGTGCCGTCATATACTGCATTTGCAACATCGTTGATTTCTGCACGGGTAGGTCTTGGACAAGTAGTCATACTCTCAAGCATCTGAGTAGCAGTAACAACAAACTTACCTGCCATTACGCACTTTCTGATGAGGGACTTCTGAATCTCAGGCAGACGGATAAAGGGAATCTCAACACCCATATCACCGCGTGCTACCATGATACCGTCGCTGACGCGGATAATATTATCAATATCAGCAACACCGCTCTGGTTCTCAATCTTTGAGATAATCTCAACATTATCGTAGCCTAAGCTGTCAATGAAGTCTCTCAGGGTTACTACATCCTCTGCACTTCTTACAAAGGAAGCCGCAACATAGGTTACACCCTGCTCAAGTCCGAACTCGATATCCTGTCTGTCGCGAGCACTTACATAGGGCATATTGATATGATAATCGGGGATATTGATGCTCTTACGGTTGGAGAGCTTGCCGCCCTGAACAACTGTACATACAATTCTGTCAGAGTGGGTGGACTTGACCTTCATTATAATCTTGCCGTCATCAAGGAGAATCTGGCGTCCGATGATGGACTGGTCAGCCTTGAAAATCTGAACAAGTCTGGGATAAGAAAGGCTGACGCCCTTCTCGTTACCCTCCTTCTGCTCCTTGTAAAACTCAAAGTCTACTCCGTCTGCAAGCTCTACAAAGCCGTTCTCAAAGGTGCCGACTCTTACCTCGGGACCTTTTGTATCCAGCATAATGGCAATCTGTTTGCCGCACTCTTCCGCAACCTCGTTCACCATCTTAATATTTGCTTTTATGTCGTCATAGGTACCGTGGCTTAAATTGATTCGTGCCACATTCATACCAGCTTCTATCATTTTTTTCAGTGTCTTTTTGTTGTTGCAGGCAGGGCCCAAGGTGCAGATAATCTTAGTCTTTCTCATAATCCGTCTCCGAAATTCAAATTTTAATATAAAACCATACAAATTAAGGTGCAGGCACTGTACATTCACACAATACAGTGTGACCTTTTTCTCATTAAATATGATAACACAAGGCAATGAAATTTACAATATTTATTCTTCAAAGAATTGCAACTGCAGGAAGCAGATTCTCATTATTCACAATTTGCCGTCAATATATACAAAACACGACCAAATTTGAAGGTTTTATAAAAAAAATTGCAAAAACCTTATGGAATTCTCTTGAAATCCATATTTTATTGCTGTATAATCTCTTTGTTGCTATTAAGCGAAATCTATATTAGAAGGAGCCGTGAGAAATATGGCACTTACAAATGAGTATCTTCTTGACCTTCTTGAGAGAGTTAAGAAAAGAAATCCCGGCGAGCCTGAGTTTATCCAGACTGTTACAGAGGTTCTGACCTCTATCGAGCCCGTCGTAGAAAGAAGACCTGACCTGGTTGAGGCCGGCGTTCTTGAGAGAATCGTTGAGCCTGAGAGACAGATTTTCTTCCGTGTACCCTGGGTTGACGACAACGGCAAGGTACAGGTTAACCGCGGTTTCAGAGTACAGTTCAACTCTGCTATCGGTCCTTACAAGGGCGGTATCAGACTTCACCCCTCTGTTAACGCTTCTATCATCAAGTTCCTTGGTTTTGAGCAGACCTTCAAGAACTCCCTGACCACACTGCCCATGGGCGGCGGCAAGGGCGGCTCTGACTTTGATCCCAGAGGCAAGAGCGACGGCGAGGTTATGCGTTTCTGCCAGAGCTTTATGACAGAGCTTCAGAGACACATCGGTCCTGACCTTGATGTTCCTGCAGGCGACATCGGTACAGGTGCTCGTGAGATTGGCTATATGTTCGGCCAGTACAAGAGACTCAGAAACGAGTTCACAGGCGTTCTGACAGGTAAGGGACTCCAGTACGGCGGCTCCCTCATCCGTCCCGAGGCAACAGGCTTCGGCGCAGTTTACTATACAGTAGAAATGCTTAAGACTCTCGGCGAGACTATCGAGGGCAAGACAGTTGCTGTTTCAGGCTTCGGTAATGTTGCTTGGGGCGTTGTTCAGAAGGTAACTGAGCTTGGCGGTAAGGTTGTAACACTTTCCGGTCCTGACGGCTACATCTACGACGAGGACGGCATCAACACAGAAGAGAAGATCAACTTCATGCTTGAGATGCGTGACTCACGCCGCGACAAGGTTCAGGATTATGCTGACAAGTTCGGCGTTCCCTTCTTCGCAGGTCAGAAGCCCTGGGGCGTTAAGGCAGACATCATTATGCCCTGCGCTACTCAGAACGAGGTTTCAATTGAAGAGGCTAAGCAGATTGTTGCAAACGGCGTTAAGTACTATGTTGAGGTTTCCAATATGCCCACAACCAACGAGGCTGTTGACTACCTGAAGGAGAACAAGGTTGTTGTTGCTCCCTCCAAGGCAGTTAACGCAGGCGGCGTTGCAGTATCCGGTCTTGAGATGTCTCAGAACTCTATGCGTTACAGCTGGAGCGCTGAGGAAGTTGACGCAAAGCTCAAGGACATTATGAAGAGCATCTATCAGAACTCCTACGATGCAGCTAAGGAGTACGGCATGGAGGGCGACCTGGTTGCAGGTGCTAACATTGTAGGCTTCCTGAAGGTTGCTGAGGCTATGAAGGCTCAGGGTTGCGTTTAATAAATAAAAGGACTGAATTTTCAAGTTCCGACTTTTAAATAGAAAACACGGTGAACGATTGATGTTCACCGTGTTTTTGTTTTCTCGTGCCCACAGGCACATATCGCACCTTGGTATATCGCGTGCGTCAGCACATATCGAAAATCCCAAAAAGGGATTTATATCGCTGCGTGATTATCCCGAAGGGAGATTCACGCAATTATTATCCGAAGTTTTCAAGAAGCCAATGGGCCACTCCGTCCTCGTCACAAGTACCAATTACACCTGTTGCAATGGTTTTGAGTTCATCAACTGCGTTGCCTACTGCGTAAGCCTCGTCTGCAACTTCAAAAAGCTTTATGTCATTGTAGCCGTCACCGAAAGCTATGAGTTTATCTGCACCGAGGATTTCCTTGAGTTTCAGTGCAGAGTTTGCTTTTGTAGCCTTAATGGGCATCACCTCTAAAAACCAGTTATCAGTATAGTTATCAGGCTGAAAAAGACAGTTGCACCTGAGCTTGAGAAAATCATATACAGGTCGGAGCTTTTCTTTCTGCTCCATAAATGTGAAGTAAAAAATATCACCCCTGAGAGTTCCCTCAAACCCACCTGTAACCGCCATACTGCGGCTGTCACCCTCTCGGGTTTTGATAAACTCCCTGACGCTTTCGCTTATTACCTCAGGATCATACATAAACCGCTCTTTACCGCCTACATAGGCATAGGTTATGGGACAAAGATTAAACTCTCTGACAGCATCCGTTACTGCCTGCACCTCGTCATCTGTCATAAAATTACTGAGCAGGATTTTATGAGTGCCGTTTTCCATAATAAACGCACCTGTATACACAATGATAGGAATATCGCCGCACAGCCCCTTTGTAACCGCAGAAGCTGTCACTGCAGAGCGTGCAGTGGCATAGGAAAACATCAGACCTTTTTCCGTTAATTTATTTATAGTATCACGGGTGAAGGTCGACAATGTGGCATCACTGCGAAGAAGTGTTGAATCCAAATCAGAAACATATAGCGTAGACATACAGCACCTCCTTGTTACTCCCTCAGTCTTGCCTGACGGCAATCCAGCTCCCTCAAAGATGGAGCCTATTTTATAATCTCTTTTAGTTTTTCTTTTGCACTTTCAGGGTTTGCTTTGCCGCGGCTTTCACGCATTACAAAGCCCACCAGTGCCATTATGGCCTTCTCTTTTCCGCCTTTATAGTCTGCCACAGCACCCGTGTTTGACTCTACAGCTCTTTTACAAAGGGAGTCGAGGTCAGCCTCACTCAGCGCCGCCATATCCTCTGCTGACAAAAGCTCGTCTGCTGATTTGCCTGTTATGAGCATCTGCTCAAGGGTTGTCTTTGCAAGGTTTGAATTTATTTTACCATCTGCAAGTAAGTTTACAAGAGTTGCAAGGGATTCAGGCGTAACCCTGACAGCAAACGCCTCTTTCTGTGCTTCAGTAGAGAAAAGGCTGAACATCTGACCTATTATAAACTTTGCTCCTGTTTTGGGGGATTTTGAAAGCCTTGCAACTTCGTCAAAATACTCTGATATCCGTCTGTATTTTATCAGGTGGTTTGCGTCGGCTTCTGTCAGTCCGAAGGTCTGTATATATCGTTTTATCTTATCCTTTGGAAGTTCCGGGATTTTATCCTTTATAGCCTTTATTTCTTCATCACTTACACTGACACTCAGCAGGTCAGGCTCGCGGAAGAAGCGATAATCTCTGGCGTCCTCTTTGCTTCGCATAGGAGAGGTTTTGCCTGTTTCCTCTACATACCGCAGGGTGTCCTGTGTGACACTCTGCTCTTTTTCAAGAAGCTCACACTGGCGTGTGTATTCATACTCAATAGCCCTCACCATATTGGCTACGGAGTTCATATTCTTTATCTCTGTCCGTGTACCTAAGGCGTCTGTACCCTTTAACCTGACAGACACATTCACATCGCACCGCATAGAGCCCTCCTGCATTCTGCAATCGGACACACCTATGTAACGCATTAAGTGCTGTAAGGTCTCCACATACTCCCTGACCTCATCCACTGTGCAGAAATCAGGCTCTGTTACAATCTCTATGAGGGGTACACCGCAACGGTTATAGTCGATGAGGGTCTCCTTCTCCTTGTGGACAAGCTTGCCTGCATCCTCCTCAATGTGAATTCGGGTGATGCGGATTTTCTTGCCCGATTGAAGCTCAAGATATCCCCCGATGCACAAAGGTACATCATACTGAGAAATCTGGTACGCCTTGGGCAAATCGGGATAGGAGTAGTTCTTCCTGTCCATATAAGAGGTGTTTGCCACCTTGCAATTAAGGGCTAGTCCTGCCATAACAGCCAGCTCCACTGCATACCTGTTCATCACAGGAAGTGAGCCGGGAAGTCCTAAGCACACAGGACAGCACTGGGTGTTTGGCGCTCCTGCAAAAGCGGTGGAGCAGGAGCAGAACATCTTTGATTTTGTGCTGAGCTCAATGTGGGTCTCAAGCCCTACGGTAAGTTCATACTTCACAGCTTCACACCCCAATCCGAAGTCCGCATAAAGTCCGTTGCCTGCTGGAATTTATATGCCATATTCAGAATAAGTGACTCGGAGAATTTATCACCGATAATCTGCATTCCTATGGGAAGCCCCTGAGCGGAATATCCGCAGGGAAGTGACACCGCAGGCAAGGATGCTAAGTTTGTACATACTGTGCACATATCCTCCATATAGAGAACGGTAGGGTCTGCCACTACTCTATTTTTTACAAATGCAGGAGTAGGGGCAGTGGGTGCTATGATAACATCGCACTGAGAGAAAGCCCTGCTGAATTCATTGCTGAGTGCTTGCCTCAGGGCTCTTGCTTTGTCGTAATAAAAACTACATTTATCACTTGAAAGCACATTGGTACCCATCATAATTCTTCGCTTGACCTCTTTGCCGAAACCTTCGCTTCTGCTTTTGCAGATAAGCTGATGGATACTCATGAAGTCTCCCTGTGCTCTGTAGCCGTATCGTATACCGTCAAAGCGGGCAAGGTTTGAGGATGCTTCTGCACAGGAGATAACACAGTAAACAGGTACACTGCGAAGAATCTCAGGTATATCAACCATAATCACCTTCGCACCTAAATCTTCAAAGGTTTTTACCGCTTCATTCATAGAGGATTTAACCTCAGGAGAGATACTGTTGTTATCTGCAAACTGGCGGATTATGCCTACAGTTCTGCCCTTTATATCATCTTTCAGAGTTTTGTAAGTATCGGGTTTATAATCTCTGTTACAGGTGGAGTCAAGCACATCCCCTCCTGCAATAGAGTCGAACACAAGGGACACATCCTCCACTGTACTTGCCATAGGACCAATCTGGTCAAGGCTTGAGGCAAAAGCCACAAGCCCGTAACGGGACACTGCACCGTAGGTGGGCTTGAGTCCCACTACACCGCAAAAGGACGCAGGCTGACGCACAGAACCTCCTGTGTCTGTGCCTAAGGAATAGACAGCAAGGTTTGCACTTACTGACACTGCACTGCCTCCTGAGGAGCCACCCGACACCAAAGCTGTGTTATAGGGATTGGAGGATGCACCGAAGCAGGAATTCTCACCTGTACTGCCCATGGCAAACTCATCCATATTAGCTTTGCCAAGGAGCACTGCTCCTGAATTTTTCAGCTTGCTCCACACACTCGCGTCATACACAGGGGTGTAGTCCGCAAGCATTTTTGAACAGCAGGTGGTTCTGATACCTCGTGTGGAGATATTATCCTTTATGGACATTGGCACACCTGAGAGCATACCAATATCCCCACCCTGTGCTATCTGCCTGTCAATTTTATCCGCAGCGGTCAGTGCCTCCTGTGCAGTAACTGTAACATAGGCAAAAAGCTCAGGGTTGTCCCTTTGTATGGCGTTCAGGTATTCTTCTGTAAGCTCTCTGCAGGATATATCCTTCTTACACAGAAGGCTGTGTATCTGTTCAATTCTGCCCATAATCAACCATTCTTCTTTACTACAAAATACCCGTCACAAGAGGCATCGGTATTCGCCAAAGCCTCCTGCACCGTCAGAGAAGTCCCTATTTTATCCTGCCGCATTGGAGAGGATGAGGCTGTATCGTCTGTATTGATATTTGCTGTGTCTGCATCTGCAACACACTGTGCAAACTGCATCATCTGCTCCATATCTGTTCTGAAGCTTTCCATTTCATTCTCTGCCACGAAAAGCTTTGACAGCAAAGCGATATTATTGATTTCTTCTCTTGTTATCATTATAACCTCCGTGACAGTTAATATTAATTACTCAACTGATTTCAGGCTTTCTACCATATCTATCTTCTTGAGTCTCAGATGCATTATCACATTCACAAGAGATGCAAACAGAGCTGTCATCAGTGCTGACAGTACAAAGGTGAATGCGTGTATATCCCGTCCGAACATAACCATATCAAGCTCAACGGTTGTGATGATGTAGCCTAAAAGCCACACACCCAGCACAAGTCCTGCCGCAACACCGAACAAGGTCAGCAGAATATTTTCTCTGTAGATATATGCAGAGGTCTCGCTGTTTTTGAAGCCTAACACCTTGAGGGTCGAAATCTCCCTCTTACGCTCTGCAATATTGATATTTGTCAGGTTGTACAGCACCACAAAGGCAAGGGCTGCGGCGCTGATTATCATTACAAGCACCACATAGTTAAGGGAGGATATCATATCGTCGAAGCTCTTTATAGAGCCTGATATGAAGGATACTCCCAACACACCCTCGGTGTCCAGATATTCACTGCCCACCTTGTCCTCATCAAAGGGAACAGACTCCTTTGCTGTGCACATAAACAGGTCAAACTCAGCTTGTACAGAGAAAGCCTGTGCATACAACTCAGGGCTTATAAACACATAGCCGTACATATAATTTTCGCATATATCGGATACAGTAAGCTCTGCTTCCACACCGTTTTCTTCTACGGTGATTTTATCTCCGCTCTTAACACCCAGATTTTTTGCAAGCTTCTCACTCACTACAACACCGCTGTTGCCAAAGTTTGCTTTCTCACCTGTTTTTCTGTCTCTCAGGTTTACTATCTGAGTATAGTCCTTTATACTCTCAGGCACAGCAAGATAGGTATCACTGCTGACCTCTTTGTCGCCACATTTAACAGTTATGAGTGTCTGACGGCACAGAGCTGTATGCTCAAACCTTGAATCTGCAAAGACCTTTTCTTTAAGTTCCTTGTTGTACTCGACGCTGTCATCGGCAGCTATTATCACATCATAGGTGAATATCTCGCCGAATTGCTTATCCATAACATCGTTGATGCTACTGTACAGACCGAAAGCAGAAACAATCAGTGCTGTACAACCTGCTACGCCGATAACCGTCATAAAGAAGCGAGCCTTATAGCGGAAGATGTTACGGGCTGTTACCTTGGCGAAGAAGCTCATTCTGCTCCAGACAAAGCCTATCCGCTCAAGGAATATCCGCTTACCTGCCTTGGGAGCTTTGGGTCTGAGCAGAGTTGCAGGTTTGTGCTTGAGCAATGCATTACAGGTAAAGAACGCCACTGCGGAGGTACACGCCATTGCCACAAGTATTGCCACCACTGCACTGCCTAAATTTAGTCTGAGTATAAGTGAAGGCAATGATGAGTACAGAATCCTATAAGCGTTGTAGATAACTGTGGGGATAACAGGTACTCCCAGAGCTATGCCCACAACTGAGCCAATCAAGGTCGCACTCAGGGCATAGGCTATGTACTTTAAGATTATATCCTTCTTTTTATATCCCAGTGTGGTCAGTGCACCAATGTCGGCACGCTGCTCCTCTACAAGACGGGACAGCGTAGTAACACACACAAGTACCGCCACCAGCATAAAGAACACAGGGAACACCTTACCCACAGCGTTGATTCTCTCTACATTATCCTCATAGGAGGAGTAGCCCGGGTTATCGTCACGGGTGTTGTAATACCATATGGGGTTTGCAAGGGAGTCAAGCTCCTTCTGAGCCTTTCTCAGCTCCTTCTCTGCCTTGGAGAATTCCCTCTCTGCTTCTTTTTTCTTACTGTCAAGCTCCTTTTGAGCATTATCAAGCTGCAGGGTAGTGTCAACCTTGGTTTTCTCAAGTTTGGCTACACCTTCGTTGTAATCCTTCTCTGCCTGAGCAAGCTGTTGCTCTGCCTTCTCAAACTCCTGCTGAGCTGTTACCTTGCCCTGTGCAAGCTCTGCTTTTGCATCCTCAAGCTTCTGCCTTGAGGATGCAACCTCAGCATCTGCATCAATTAAGACTTCCACCGCATTTATAAGCTCTGTTTTACCTGTGGTCAGGAATTCCTCAAGCTTTGCACTTTCTGCAGTGAGCTCATCAAGTCTGTTGACTGATGATGTATATTCCTCTACTGTAGTGGGATCTGTGCCTGAAAGTGAGCACACAGCCTCAATCTCTCTTATAATAGTACGCAGTCCCAGTATCCTTGCATCCACACTGCCCTTGTAGAGCCTGACAAGCTCACTCAGTCTGTTCACATCAGACACAGACAGCATTTCTCTGTCGCCGTAAATATAATCAAACTGCTCACGGGTAATGCCGAGTGCGCTTACCTGAGAGTAGATTTCCTCCTTCATCTGAGCCTTTGCATCAGCAATCTCAGCCTCGGCTTTTTCAACCTCTGCTTCTCCCTGTGCAATTTCCTGCTCAGCTTTTGCAGTTTCTGTTATATACTGAGACTTCTTATCTGCAAGCTCTTTCCTGCCGCTTTCTATCTGAACCTTTGCATCCTGCAGGTCTTTCTCTGCTTTTGCAGTTTCTGACTGAAGCCGGGCTCTGCCCTCGTCAATCTGATTCTGAGCATCTTCTATTTCTTGCTCCGCTTTTTGCTTTTTGTTTTCAAAGCTGAGTTTTGCCTCGTCAATGCTTGCCTGAGCGGAGTCTATCTCCTCCTCAGAAAATGCGAACTTCCGCTTCTCCCCTGTAAGCTCAAGCCGCAATCCAAGCTCATCCCTTGCATTTTCATATTCTGCTGAATAGGGCGCAAGAGAGTCAAGCTCTGTGCCTGTTACATAAACCTCGGTGTATCGCTCTATAGTGAAGCTGCTTGCTGGTATCATCATATATGCAGACACCTTGCCTGAGCCTACATTGGTGACTCCACGCTCAAAGGAGATATACATAGGTGAGGTTACAATTCCCACCACTGTAAATTCTGAGGTAACAAAGGTGGAGGACAAATCCTTATCTTTCACGGGGGACTCAAATTTCACCACAGAGCCCACAGGATAATCAGAGAAGTCGCTCTGCCCCACTACAATCTCGTTGTCTTTCTCAGGGAGTCTGCCCTCTACAACAGTTATGCTGTTTATAAGCTGACTGTCCCCATAAGCCTGCGGTACTGCGTATACACGCGCCACCTTGTCCGACTCACCGCTGAGAAGTACATCGGCAAAGTATGAGGGCATTACATCCTCCACACCCTCGGTATCCTCCAGAGCCTGCACATCCTCCTGTGTAAATCCCACAGTGGATATCAGGCGGAAATCCATCAGGTTACTATCTTTATAATACTCATCGACCACCGCATACATAGAAGGAGCAGTGGAATTTATGCCAACAAGGAAGCCCACGCCAAGCATAATAATGAGCATAATGGAAATAAACCTTGCTCTTGTCTTTTTAATATCACGAAAGAAGTTTTTTACAAGCATCTTCGACACAGGCTGTCCCTCCTCATCTGTAAAAATTAACTGTACTTACCACTCAATCTCGTCTACACTGAGGGGATTTTCGTTGACAGTATTGCTGACAATCCTGCCGCTGCCCATACGGATGACTCTGTCTGCCATAGGAGTAATGGCTGAGTTGTGGGTAATCAGCACAACAGTTATGCCGTCCTCGCGGCACTTACGCTGTAAAAGCTTCAATATTGTTCTGCCTGTGTTATCATCAAGTGCACCTGTAGGCTCGTCACATAACAAAAGCTTGGGACGCTTTGCAAGTGCACGGGCAATAGATACCCTCTGCTGTTCACCGCCTGAAAGCTGTGAGGGGAAATTATCCATTCTGTCCTCAAGTTCCACGCTTTTAAGTGCCTCGGAGGCATCCATAGGATTCCTGCAAATCTGGGTTGCAAGCTCTACATTCTCCTTGGCGGTCAGATTCTGGATAAGGTTATAAAACTGGAACACAAAGCCGATATCATAACGGCGGAACATTACAAGCTCCTTGTCAGAAAGAGAGCTTACATCCCTGCCGCCTACAAGCACCTGACCTTCTGTGCAGGTATCCATACCGCCTAAGATATTCAGCACTGTGGTCTTGCCTGCTCCTGAGGAGCCTACAACAACAGTGAAACTGCCCTCGTCTATATCAAATGATATTCCGTCCACCGCCTTGATGGTGACCTCTCCCATTGTATAATATTTTTTTACATCTCTGAATTCAACCAGACTCATACCATCACCTGCTTACACCGAAAAATCGACATATTAATACAGATACAATTATATCACACCATATATAGCATTTCAATCAACAAACAGTGAACAAGAGCACAAAAAATCCGCCTACAGCAAGGGTCCGTTCTCTGCCCTGCCGTAAGCGGAATTTCTCTAGTTATTTTTCGGGATTTTTGGGTGTTACATACACTGTGTGCTGGTCGATGTAAATCACCCTGCCTGCAGGGGAACCCTGAGGCTTTGACACAAACTTAATCAATGTATAATCCACAGGCACCTGTGAGCTTTCTCGAGCCTTTGAAAAGTAAGCACATATCTGTGCCGCCTCCAGTATAGCCTCATCACTGACTTCTCTGCCCTCGGTCAGAAGAACTGTGTGTGAGCCGGGGATATCCTTGGTGTGAAACCACAAATCGGTTTTGTGGGAAAGCTTCAGTGTCAGCATATCGTTCTGACGGTTATTCCTGCCTACTAAAACAGTAAAGCCGTCTGCCACCTGATACTCACGGGGGGACAGCTCCTTTGGTGGCTTCTGCTTGCCCTTGGGAGGCTTTATATATCCTTCTGCAATAAGCTCCTGTCTGATACCTGACAGCTCACGCTCTGACTCGGCACGCTCTATCTCGTCGTATACACTCTCAAGATACTCCAGCTCCTGCCTGCCCTTTTCAATCTGTATGCTGAGCATTTTGTCTGCTGTCTTTGCCCTTGCGTAGTCCTTGTAATATCGCTGGGCATTCTGTGCAGGACTCTTTGCAGGGTCAAGCTTAATCCGCAGAGTTGCCATATTCTCATCATAGAAGTTCTCTACATCTACAAAGGGTGCACCCTTTTCTATTCTGTACAGGTTTGCCTGAAGTAAATCACCGCAGATACGAAGGTGCTCTCTGTCCTTGCTTTTTGTCTGCTCTGCCATCTGAGCACTTATCTTTCGAGACAATCTGCCTATATGATTTGAGATAAGCTTCAAGAGGTCTCGGGAGCGTACCCGCATACGCTCTATGCTGTCACGCTCATAAAAGTAGTCATCCAGAAGCTCAGAGAAGCTTTGGTATTCCTTGCACACGGCACTGCTTCCGTACTGTGTGGCTGTAAAGAAGGTCAGGTCAAAGGGCTTGCCTGTGCTGTCCTTGAGCATAAGGGGAGTTCCTGTGCAGTTATCTGCCAGAGCTTTCAGCTTTGCAAGCTCACTCGCATAAGCAGCTTTATCCTGTGCGGTCATATCCTCAACGCGGATATCCGTAGCACCTGTTGCTCTGAAAGAAACCTCTCTGCATACTATGGGTGACACACCCATAACAGTATTGAGCATCGCTTTATCAAGAGTCATACTGTCATTTGCAAGGATTCTGTCACAGATATCCTGTGCAGACTGCTCAAGGAGTGACACCTTCCCCTGTGAGGGAGGCAGTTCAAACCTTAGCTGTGGGAGCACCAATCGCTTTGACGAAAGGGTCAGGTCTATCCTCTTGAGGGCATCAATGATAACACCCTCCTCGTCAAGGAGAATACAGTTGGAGTGCTTACCCATTATCTCTATAACCAAGGTGAGTTTTGTTCTGTCGCCTAAGGTGTTGGTGGCATCAAACTCAAGAAAGAGCACACGCTCAAGCTGGTGCTGATGCACTGCACACAGCCTTGCACCGCACAGCTTCTTACGCATAAGCATACAGAACATCGGTGCAACAGAGGGGTTCTCTGCGCTGTGATTTGTAAAGCTCACTCTGGGGGAATCCGCACGGGCTGAAATAAGCAGACGCTTGTTGCCTGTGGTTGTATGCATAGAAATTATCAGTTCGTCACGGCTTGGCTGATGTACCTGATTCACCTTAGCACCCATTGCAACATGCTCGATTTCCTTGCCTATATGTCCTAAGAATATACCGTCAAGTGCCACTGTGTATGCTCCTTTCTCAAGTTTAATCAGTTAATAAATTCCGCCGTTTTGGGGACATTTCCTCTGAACCAAACCTGTCCAAAGATGAATTGCCCTGCAGGCGGCTTACCTGCTCACTTGTGGTACTTACCGCCTGTCATTATCTGAAATGCGCGGTACACCTGCTCGCAGAGCATCACCCTTGCAAGCTGATGGGGAAAGGTCATTCTGCCCATAGAAAGGCGGAAGTCCCCCTTTTTCTTAACATCATCAGACAGTCCGTATGACCCTCCGATGATAAAATCCACTGTGCTCTTGCCCATAACTCCTGCGTCTGCTATAAGGTCACTCAGTTCCTCTGAGGATATGAGCTTACCCTCAATGCACATAGGTATCACATAGTCACCCTTTGAAATTTTGGAGAGGATTCTCTTGCCCTCCTCCTCGATGCACATTTTAATCTGTGCCTCAGAGGGCTTATCGGGCAGACGGTACTCGTCAAGCTCGATTATACTGAATTTACAAAAGGGCTTGAGCCTTGTGCTGTATTCCTTTATGGCATCTGCAAGATATTTTTCCTTTAACTTTCCGATGCAAATAATATTAACACTCTGCATAGCTACCTCTTTATCAGAAAATGATTCCTTTGCCGTTAGTCTCCTTGGGGGCTACCTGCAGGGTAAAGTCGCTATTCAGCACAAGCCCTGCCTGAGTAAGTGAGCACAGTGCTGTCTGATATGCCACATCGGGAGTGTTATTCTCTGAGCTTAAATGCCCCAGCACCAGATGCTTTACTCCTGCACGGACAAAGCCGGGTAATTCCTCTGCACAAGCTATATTTGACAGGTGACCTCTGTCAGAAAGAATTCGTCTTTTGAGAGGATAAGGGTACGGACCCGACAAAAGCATATTCACATCGTGGTTTGACTCAACCACAGCCACATCACACTCAGATATAGCCCTGCGTACTGCGGGGAGCATCACGCCCATATCAGTGGCAATGACAGCCTTCCTGCCGTCAGCAGTGGTGACTCTGTAGCCACAGCTCTCGGCGGCATCGTGGGGAGTATCAATACGCTCAATGAGCATATCCCCCAGAGACACTTTTGCCTCAATAATATCTGTATTAAAACGGGAATCAAGTCTGCCTGCACGCTCCAACTCCTCCATAGTACCCGCACTTGCATAGACGGGTATACCGTAACGGGAGGCAAGCACCCTCAGTCCCTGACAATGGTCGGAGTGCTCGTGAGTTATAAATATTGCACGGACAGCACGCATATCAAGGTTATTGGACATCATAGCCTGCTCAATCTGCTTGCAACTTCTGCCTGCGTCAATAAGCACCGCCTGTCCTGATGAACCTATGTAATAGCTGTTTCCGCTTGAAGAACTGAAAAGTGTAACAAGTTTTGCCAAGGTTATTTCCTTTCTGAACCAAAATAAACTTACCCTTAAACTAAAAACAGGGGTACACGAAGTACCCCTACATTTAATAACAAAACAATACTCTCGGCTCCCCTTGTCAGGAAACTCCCTTAATAAGGGAGATGGCACAAAGTGCCAGAGGGTTTGCCGTTCCTGCAAGGAAAGCTGGCGGCGAAGCCGTCTGAGGGGTAGTAAACTCAGCCTTATGCACAGTTTTCTCTCCCTCCGTCTTTCGGTTTTACCAAAAGCCACCTCCCTCATCAGAGGGAGGCAAGAGCCATTACTATTATCTTATGCTGTAACTGCAACATCCTCATCGGGAACATACTGTTTCTTGATGTCTGCACCCAAAGCCTGAAGCTTCTCGATAATCTCCTCGTAGCCACGCTCGATATAGTGGATAGAGGAAATCTCGGTTGTGCCTGATGCCACAAGTCCTGCAATGATAAGTGCGGCACCTGCACGCAGGTCACAAGCCTTGACAGGAGCACCGTGAAGTCTGGAGTCACCGTCAACAATGGCAACCCTGCCTTCAACAGAAATATTGGCACCCATAAGGAGCAGCTCCCTGATATACTGGTAGCGGTTATCCCACACATTCTCTGTGACGATTGATGTACCGCTTACAGTTGTGAGCATTGCCACAAACTGAGGCTGGCAATCAGTGGGGAATCCGGGATGAGGCATAGTCTTGATGTTGCAACGGCGAAGGTCTCTGCCTGTTGCGTCAATAAGCACAGCCTCGTCGAACTCCTCTACGGAAACACCGATTTCCTCAAGCTTTGCTGTGATGGAATCCAGATGCTTGGGAGTTACATTCTTCACCAGAAGTCTGCCGCGTGTTGCCGCAACTGCAGCCATATATGTGCCTGCCTCAATCTGGTCGGGAATGATGGAATATGTTATACCGTGGAGGTAATCAACTCCGCGGATTTTGATAACATCTGTACCTGCTCCGCGGATGTTTGCACCCATGGAGTTCAGGAAGTTTGCAAGGTCAACAATGTGGGGCTCCCTTGCGGCATTTTCAATGATGGTCTGACCCTGTGCCTTAACAGCGGCGAGCATCAGATTCATTGTAGTGCCTACGGACACAGTGTCCATATAAATCTGAGCACCCTGCACCTTGCCCTCGCACTTTGCCTCTACAATGGCACCGCCGATAAGCTCGCACTTTGCACCCATTGCGGCAAAGCCCTTCAGATGCTGGTCAATGGGACGCAGTCCGAAGTTACAGCCGCCGGGCAGTGCCACCTTAGCCTGATTGAATCTGCCGATAAGAGCACCCAGAAGATAGTAGGAGGCTCTCATACCACGGACAGAGTCATCAATAGCGGCACAGGTATTTATAGGTCTGGGGTCTATATCCAATGTATGCTTGTTAACCCTTGTCACCTTTGCACCTAAATTCTGAAGGATTCTGGCAATAAGGTTAACATCTGAGATGTTAGGTACATTTTCAATGCGGCAAGGCTCATCACAGAGGATTGTCGCGGGGATTATAGCTACTGCGGCATTCTTTGCACCGCTGATGGTTACCTCGCCCATCAGGGGATTACCGCCGTTAATTATATATTTTTCCAAATCTGCACACTCCGATAATTAAGTAAATTAGGGGATACACGGTTTGTAGTTATTGTTTGTATCAAAAAATAAACTAAGCAAAAAGATATGTAAAACACGATGAAAAAATCCGCCATTTCAAGGGGAATTTTCCGATTTAGGCTTTGTAAGTATTATACAAAAGAGAAGTTGCGAATTTATGTGATTTAACCATTATCTCGCATTCAAATAATAATACAGAACGGCGTCAATGTCAACCGATATTTTGAATTGTAACCTTTTTTCGGCAAACTTTCTTTTCACTTGGGAACATACTTTCGGTTTTGATGAAAAATCGCCAAGTGATTTTACAAAATTTGCCATATCTTTGCTATTTCATATCCGACAACCACAAGATGTAGTTGAGGCTATGTGCAGTATGTACAAGTAAAAAAATGGTTACAAAATCAATAGGTGCTCCAGTATTTCTTATCAAGAGTGCGGTACTGCACTGCCTCCAGCACATGGTCGGCACGGATAATCTCGCTTGAATCCAGGTCTGCAATTGTGCGTGAAACCTTCAGTACTCTGTCGTAGGCTCGTGCAGAAAGCCCCAGCTTGTCAAAAGCATTACGCAATACCTGCTGTGCTTTGTCGTCGGTAACGCAGACCTTGCGAAGTAAATCGGGAGTAACCCGTGCATTGCAGGTAACGGCAGTATTCTCAAACCTTGCAGTCTGGATTGCCCTTGCCTTATCCACACGCTCCTTGATTTTTGCAGAAGGCTCTGCACCTGAGTAGGAGCTCAGCTCCTCATACTCCACGGCAGGCACCTCCACATGGATGTCGATTCTGTCAAGGAGAGGTCCCGACACCCTGCCCAGATATTTATGAATTGCGTTTTCAGAGCAGGTGCATTTCTTCCTCGGATGGCCGAAGTATCCGCAGGGACAGGGATTCATTACGGCAACAAGCATCACAGAGCAAGGGTAGCTTACTGTGGAGTGAACACGGGACACAGTAACCTTGCCGTCCTCCATAGGCTGACGGAGCACCTCCAACGCTGTCCGCGAAAACTCGGGCAGCTCATCAAGGAAAAGTACGCCGTTATGTGCAAGGGATACCTCGCCGGGCTTAGGGATAGTACCGCCGCCTGACAGTCCCACCGATGAAACTGTGTGGTGAGGATTGCGGAAAGGTCTTTCAGTAATAAGAGACTGACCCTTTGAGAGAAGTCCTGCAATAGAGTGGATTTTTGAGGCTTCTATTCTCTCTTCAAAGGTCATATCAGGCAGTATAGAAGGCAGACGCTTTGCAAGCATGCTTTTACCCGAGCCCGGAGGGCCTATGAGGAGCACATTGTGGCCGCCTGCAGCGGCAATCTCTAACGCACGCTTTGCTTCATACTGACCTTTAACCTGAGAAAAGTCAGGCATAAATCCGTGGGTAATAACAGTATCGGGTGCAGTGGCAGGATGTATGAGCCTTCTGCCCTGCAGATGCTCCACAAGCTCGGGCACAGTACGCACAGGATAAACCTCTATCCCCTCTACTACGGCACCTTCAGCCGCATCCTCAAAGGGAACAAACAGCTTAGTTATTCCTGACTCCTTTGCTTTTATCGCCATAGGGAGTACACCGTTTACAGAGCGTACCTCCCCCGAGAGTGACAGTTCACCGATAAACGCACAATCAGACAGGGGTGCAGATATCTGTGAGGTGGCGTGCATAATGGAGATAAGTATGGGCAGATCATAGAGAGGGCCTGCCTTCTTGATATCTGCAGGAGCAAGGTTGACGGTTATACGGGACACAGGAAAGCCGTAGCCGCAGTTGTGCATTGCGGTACGGACTCTGTCACGGCTTTCTCTGACTGCTGCATCAGGCAGACCGACTATATCAAACGCTGCCATACCGCCCGACACATCAGCCTCAACCTCCACCATATATCCGTCCATTCCAAAAAGCCCCACGCTGTTGCATTTTACTACCATAGCACATCCCCCTGTTACATTTATGGTCAAAAAATCCTTTTATCTGAATACAAGTCTGTACATAATCCGACACAAGTTGTGTGTTATTCTTTAATTATACCACCTAAACCCATTATTATCCATACAAAAAATCAAGCTCGGATTTAGCGATTTTGTCTAAATTACGGTAAAAAATAACCAAAAATTGCGATGTTCGATTGACGGCGGGATTTTATTAATGTAAACTAATAATGTATTATAGCGTTTGAGAGGTATATCATTGGAAGGTTTCAAGTCACCGCAGGAGCTTATTTCCTGTTCAGACCCTGTACTTGCACAGGAGGTAAGTCGGGGTAATCAGGCAGCCTTTGCAGAAATGGCACGGAGATATCAGGGACTTATCGGTTACTTTGCAAGCCAGTACAGTGCCGCAGGATACGAGCACGCGGACTTTATGCAGGAGGGACTCTGGGCACTACACTGTGCCTGCAAATCCTACGACGAAGGCAAGAAGGCAAGCTTCCGCAACTTCGCAGGAGTATGCATTAACAACCGCTTTATGTCACTCATCCGAAGAGCAAATACAAAGAGCACAATCCCCGGGGACTCCATTGTTTCCTTTGACGATATCGAGCCCTCAGACCACAATATGGGCAACCCCGAGGCTCTTATACTGGAGCAGGAAAGTTCACAGACCCTTGTAAACCTTATCTATGATACCCTGTCCCCACTGGAGCTTGATGTGCTGAAGGCTTACCTTCAGGGTCTTTCCTATGTGCAGATAGCACGCAAGCTCAATATATCCACCAAAGCTGTGGACAATGCCATGCAACGCATACGGCGTAAAATCCTCAGCGGTATGGACAGGATATAACACCCACAGCCATTAATCAGGTAATTTGTCCCAAGGACGGACACCGCCCACAGGGATAAAAATATTATTATTTCCAAAGCGAGGTAAATCTCATGTACGAAGACAAGACAATCATTTGCAAAGAATGCGGCGAGGAATTCATTTTCTCCGCAGGTGAGCAGGAATTCTACGCAGAAAAGGGACTTGCAAATGAGCCTCAGCGCTGCAAAGCCTGCAGAGCAGCACGCAAGAACGCAACCAGACCCGCAAGAGAGAGACATCCCATCACATGCGCTGACTGCGGTGCTGAGGATTCCGTTCCTTTCACTCCTATGGAGGGCAAGGACTACTACTGCAGAGCATGTCTGGATAAAAGAAGAGGCACAGACGCAGAATAATTCTTCGGACATAGATTCGGATATATATTTTGTGACTAACCCCCAAGATTTACTTGGGGGTTTTCTGTTTGTTTGTAGGGGGCGGCGCCACGATGCCCCGTTCCTTTACGCAAAGTCTCAAAAAAACTGTGGATTTTTGTTGTATAGAGTGTTATAATTATTTTGTATACTGACAAATCAGTTTAATTTTATATTTCGGAGGTTTTTATTATGACTATCACAAAAGATTCCATTATCGGCGATGTACTGGATATGTATCCTGAGACAGCAGAGTATTTCTTTGCTATCGGTATGCACTGCCTTGGATGTCCTGCCGCAAGAGGCGAGACCATCGCAGAGGCTTGTCAGGTTCACGGCACAAACGCTGATGAGCTTGTAAGCAAGCTCAACGAGGCTATCGGGGCTTGATTTATGCAGTCCCCCTTTACTCTTGATTCAAGACTTTCACTTTGCGTCGGTTTTGTAAGAGCCGACGCAAAGCTTGCAGATATAGGTACTGACCACGCGTATCTGCCGGTGAAGCTTGCCCTTGAGGGCAGGGTTAAATCTGCCATTGCGGCGGATATAAACCCTGAGCCTTTAAGCCGCGGCAGACAGACTATCGAAAAATACGGTGTACAGGATAGGGTGTCCACCCGACTTTGCAACGGACTTGAGGGCATATCCCCCGAGGAGGTCACAGATATTGTGATTGCAGGTATGGGTGCTGATACTATCATCGGTATCATCTCCTGTGCTCCCTGGCTTAAAGACAAAACAAAACGGCTCATCCTCCAGCCTATGACAAAGGGTGAGCGTCTTATAAAACATCTGTATGACTCAGGCTTTGAGATTACAGAGCAAAAATGCTGTATTGCAGAGGGCAAGCCCTACACCGTTATGTGTGTTGAATATACAGGCAACACAACCCCCTGCACAGAGCTGTTCACCTATACAGGCAAGCTGCATCCTGAATCCCGTGAGGAGGACAGGGAGTTTCTGCGTCTGCAAGTAAGGCTTCTTATGAAGCGTTCAGCGGCAGATGTAAAATACAAAGAGCTTGCAGAAATTATCACAGAGAGGACAGACCCACAATGATTACTGTAAAAGACATTCTGGACTATACAGAATCCTTTGCACCCCTGTGCACTGCCGCGGATTTTGACAATTGCGGACTGCTGGTTGGAAATACTGAGCAGGAGGTCACAAAGGTAATTGTGGCTCTTGATATTACCGCCGAGGTTGTAAGGGAAGCAAAAGGCAAGGGCGTACAGCTTATCATCAGCCACCACCCTGTTATCTTTAATCCTCTGAAGAAACTCCGAACCGACTCTGTCCCCTATATGCTGGCACAGGCAGGCATCACAGCCCTGTGTCTGCACACAAACCTTGACATTGCAACCGAGGACGGAGTAAATGTATGCCTTGCAAAGACACTGGGTCTTACCAATATCCGCGTTTATCCTGAGGATTTCGTGTGCCTTGGCAAACTCCCCGAAGAACTCACAACCGAGGAATTTGCACAGCTTGTAAAAGACAGTTTAGGTGCCGACTGCGTCACATACACAAAGAGCCAAAAGAAAATCCAAACCGTTGGAATGTGTTCAGGTGCAGGCGGTGATATGTACCACTCTGCCGTAGCCTTGGGTGCAGATGCCTTCCTTACAGGCGAGGCTAAGCACCACGAGTACCTTGAGGCAGTCGCCACAGGTATTCCCATGGTAGTGGCAGGGCACTTCTTCACCGAGGACATAGTGGTGGCACCCCTCGCAAAAAAGCTTGCGGGCAAATTCCCTGAGGCTGAGTTCATCCTGTCCGACTCCTGCAAAAATCCCTATTCCTGCATTTAATTGGAGAGGTACAAATGCTTACACACAAAGGAACACAGACAATTAAAACCGAGAGGCTTGTGCTGAGACAATTTACACCAGAGGATGCACAAGCAATGTACAATAACTGGGCAAAGGACGAACGGGTTACAAAATTCCTCACCTGGGCACCTCACGAAAACCTTGAGACAACTCAATATGTACTGGGGCTGTGGTGTGCTGATTATAAGCGTGACGACTGGTATCAATGGGCAATAGAATACAAAGGAGAAGTTATAGGCAGTATCTCCGTTGTCAGATGTTTTGAAGCAAACGACAGTGCCGAAATCGGCTACTGTATGGGTTATGACTACTGGGGCAAGGGTATTATGACCGAAGCGGCAAAAGCGGTTATCGACTTCCTGTTTTCTCAGATAAATGTAAACAAAGTTGTTATCTGCCACGCTGTAAAAAATCCCGCCTCAGGCAAAGTTGCACAAAAATGCGGTCTTACTTTTGAGGGTACTCACAGGGAGGAATTCAAAGCCCTTTGGGGCGAATTCCTTGACATTTCTTGTTACGGAATTGTAAGAAAAGACTGGGAAAAGCAAAAGAATAGTGACTGAATTCAGCCGTCGGGTTTTACACCTGACGGCTTTTTGTTTTCACAATTGTAAATATTATTAAAACAGCTCAACTTTTTATGTAAAAACAATTGCAATAAACACTATATTTTGATATAATAATTACTAATTAAGTATATTTATTGTGTTTTTCGGTGATATAATGAGAATGAGAAAAAAGAAATGGGCTGTGCCTGAGCTGAACGCTTGTCCCTTCTTTGTAGGGAAGCCCACTGAGTATAAAGGAAGCTGGCAGAGCTTCTTCAAAAATTCAAATCCTATAGAACTGGAAGTCGGCTGCGGCAAGGGCACCTTTGTTGCTCACAAGGGACTGCAGAATCCTCAAACCAACTTCGTTGCAGTTGACCTTATCAGCGATATGTTAGCTGTTGGCAGACGCAACATTGTAAGACTCTATGAGGAAAACGGCAGGGATTGTAACAACATAGTCCTGACCGCCTACAATGTAGACAAGATAACAGACATTATCGACAAAGCAGACGGTATCTCCCGTATGTACATTAACTTCTGCAATCCTTGGCCCCGAGGCAAGCACAACAAACGCAGGCTCACCCACCCCACCAAGCTTATGCAGTACAGAGAGTTCCTTGCAACGGGTGGCGAGATTCACTTCAAGACCGACTCTGACGAGCTGTTTGAGGACAGCCTTGAGTACTTTGCACAGTGCGGCTTTGAGATTACATATCTGACCCGTGACCTGCACTCAAGCGATGTTGTGGGCAACATCGTTACAGAGCACGAAAAGATGTTCTCTGACGAGGGCATCCTCATCAAATACCTTGTAGCAGTTAAGAAGGAGCTTTCTTAATTCTGCCATTACAACCGCTGGCATAAAGTAAGGAGGCGGTGCAATTTGAAAAAGAAAATACTTATTCTGGCTTTGTCCGTCCTTCTGATTTTCTCCCTGTGCGGATGTGACGCCATCACCTTCAATGTAATTGAGCTGATGAGTCCCCCAAAAGCTACAGGCGAGAAGGCGGCAATTCAGGAGCTTATAGACACAGAGGCAGGCTCAGGCTACACCCTCAAGTACCCCCAGAACGGCAACTACCGCTCTGCAATCACCACTATGGACTACGATGCAGACGGAGTTGAGGAAGCAATCGCCTTTTATCTGCCTGCAGGTGAGGCACAGACCGTCCACCTGCTGATTATGGATAACATAAACGGTGAGTGGATTACAGTGGGCAACCACACAAGCAAGAGCACTGCTGTAGACAGACTGCTTTTCACTGACCTTGATGCAGACGGAATATCTGAGATTATAGTTGGCTGGAACACCTACAACGCCCTTGTAAAAGACCTGTCACTGTATATGACATCTACAGGTGCAAGCACAGAGATTATCTGCGAGACCCAGTACTCTGACCTTCTGTGCTATGACTTTACAGGAAACGGCAAGGAAGAGCTTCTTCTGCTCTCTCTTTACACAGCAGACAAGCCTGCCGCCGCATCCCTAGTTACACTTAATGATACTAAGAACAGCCTGTACACCATAAGTTCTGCTCCTCTTGACGGAGATGTGGTGAGCTTTGCAAAGCTCCAGACAGGCAGGGTATTCTACGGACAGCAGGGTGCTGTTATTGACGGAATAACCACTGTAGGCACATACAACACCCAGCTCCTTTATTACAGCGAATACTTTGCATCCCTGCAGGTTGTGTCCTTTGCAGGAGATACACCTACAAATCAGGCAGAGCGAAGCTACGCGGTGTTGTCTCAGGATATTGACGGTGACGGCATAATTGAAATACCCAACACCTTCAAGCTCAGAATCGACGATATCCAGACAGAGGCTGTTCCTGCGGCACTTATCTACTGGTGCGAGTACAACGCCACAGGCAATATGGAGATTAACGAAACTCAGGTCACAAGCCTCGTTTATTCTCTCAGATTCACGGTTCCCGATAAATGGGGCGACAATTACACAGCATATGTAAACTACTCCTCGGGAGAGATTACATTCTACGAGTGGACTCAGGACAACAAGCCCGGCGATGTTATCCTTATCATCAGAATGTTCACTCCCGATGTATGGAATGACGGAGTATCTGCCAAGGGCTACACAGAGCTTAGCCGAAGCGACAGCTATGTTTACGCCTTTATTACTCCCGGACTTAACAGCTCTATGATGCTGACAAACGAGGAGATTACAGAAGCCTTCACACTGATATAAGGCATATGCACATTATTTGGAATTTCACAGCGGTGGTACCGCTTCAAGAGTATATAAAACGCGAAACGGAGGTTTTATTATGAAAAAGATTCTTGTCTGCGAGGACGAAGCCGCAATCCGCGACTTTGTGGTTATCAATTTAAGGCGTGCAGGCTACGAGGTAGTTGAGGCAGACTGCGGCGAGGCAGGTCTGCAGAAGTATGAAGAACACGGCGGCGACTTCGATGTTGCTATTCTTGACATTATGATGCCCGGTATGGACGGACTTCAGGTATGCAAGGAGCTGAGAAACAAAAACGGCAACATCGGTATTATTATGCTCTCTGCACGCACACAGGAGATGGACAAAGTTACAGGTCTGATGCTGGGTGCTGACGACTATGTTACAAAGCCCTTCTCTCCCAGTGAGCTGGTGGCTCGAGTTGACTCCTTGTACCGCAGGATAGCCCTGGCTCAGCAAAGGTCAGAAAGCAACTTCAAAGAAGAAATAAAGAGCGGTATTTTCACTCTGAATCTGCGTAACCGCTCACTCACTAAAAACGGCAAGCAGATTGAGCTTACTCAGGTTGAGTTCCAGATTATGGAATACTTCTTCTCTAACCCCGGCACCGCTCTGGACAGAGTGGATATCCTCAACCATGTATGGGGTGAGGCTTATGTAGGCGAGGAGAAGATAGTTGATGTTAACATCCGCCGTCTGCGTATGAAGGTAGAGGACGAGCCCTCTAATCCCAAGTACATTGTGACAGTATGGGGTCTGGGCTACAAGTGGGACGCATAATCCCTACACACTTATAAACAAAACACACTTTATTTTTCAGAAAAGGAGGTCGTACATCTGTGGTCAAGGGTATCACCAAGCGTTGGGTGCTGAACACCCTGTGCACTATCGTTGCAATCATCGTCTTTGCGGTAGTCTGTCTGTCCTTTTTTGTTACGACCTACTACCACTCCTCTGTGGAGCAGACATTAAGCGGCAGAAGCGTGGAGCTTCTGAACATTCTGTCTGACTTCAACTCAGACACAGACTCGGGATTTTACTCCACTGTCAGAGATTATGTAGAGAACTTCTCTGAAAAAGAAAATATGGAAATCACAGTTATCAGCCGTTCAGGAGATATTATGGTTATCTCCACAGGCTTTACTCCCGAGGGAGACGAGCCCATGCCTGACTACGAGTTAGCTAAAAGCTCCGCCTCAGGCTATGGCAAATGGACGGGTAGGCTCTCTACAGGCGAGAGCGTCACAGCTGTTACAAGAATAGTCAAAAATTCTTCAGGCAATGCAGTTTGTGCTATCCGCTATGCCTCCTCTATGTCTGCTGTGAACAGGCTGGTTTTCTCCGCAATCGCAATTTTCTGCGGAGTTGGTATACTCATCATCTCTCTGGTTATTTTCTCTGGTACATACTTTATCCGCTCTATCGTACGCCCTGTACGGGTTATCTCTGACACGGCAAAAAAAATAGCACAAGGCGACTTCAACGCACAGATTGACAAAATGTACGACGACGAAATCGGTGATTTGTGCGACTCTATCAACGATATGGCAAGGGAACTTGGTGCTTCTGAGCGACTTAAAAACGACTTTATCTCCAGTGTTTCTCACGAGCTGAGAACTCCTCTGACAGCTATCAAGGGCTGGGCAGAAACTATGCAGAGCTGCGGCATCCCCGATAAGGAGACCTTTGACAAGGGTATGGATATTATCGTGAAGGAATCCGCCCGTCTTACGGGTATTGTTGAGGAGCTTCTGGACTTCTCCCGTATGCAGAACGAGAGCATGGTGCTCAGAATGGAAAGGCTGGATATACTGGCAGAAATCGACGATGTTCTGTATATGCTCCGCGACCGTGCAATCAACGAACAAAAGCATCTGCTCTATGACCAGCCCGAGGCTATGCCTGCGATTATGGCTGATAAGAACAAGCTCAAGCAGGTGTTCATAAACATCATTGACAATGCCCTGAAGTACACTCCTGCCGAAGGCGTGGTTGGTATTCAGGTGCTTCACGAGGGTGAGGTAATCAAGATAGTTGTTACCGACACAGGTTGCGGAATTGCTCCCGACGACCTGCCCCGTGTCAAGGATAAATTCTTCAAGGCAAACCAGAGTGTCCGCGGCTCGGGCATCGGACTTGCAATTGCAGACGAGATTGTGTCAAAGCACGGCGGCACTCTTAATATAGAAAGCGGAATCGGTGTAGGAACTACCGTCACCATATGTATTCCCGTAGCAACTGAATAAATATAAATGGAAGGTATTAATTATAAAGGAAGGTGTGTTGTATATGTCTTGTGATAAAAAAGAGAATGTAAAGAAGATTACATCCATCGGCGGCTCAGCACTCATTGAAGGTATTATGATGCGAGGCCCCAAGAATATAAATGTAGCAGTTCGTACAGGTGAGGACAAAATCGAAACCGAGGAAATTACAGTCAAGCCTATCTCCTCAAAGGGTAAGTTCTTCCGCCTGCCCCTTATCCGCGGTGTGGTAGGAATGATTGACTCCTTCCGCCTGAGCTATAAATCTCTTATGCTTTCTGCTGACAAGGCTATCAGTTCTGTTGAGCAGGAGGAGGAAGAAATGAGCAAATTTGAGCGTTGGCTCAACGATAAATTAGGCGAGAAGCTCATGGGCGTTATTATGTCCATTGCCTCTGTGCTGGGTGTAGGACTTGCACTTGTGCTGTTCTTCTGGCTTCCCACCTTCCTCTACAACCTTCTTGCAGGACTTACAATCACTCCTGCAATTGATGCTTTTCTTGACTCGGGTGTTACCCAGTCAGCATTTGAGGTTGTAGTGAAGATGCTTCTGTTCTTCGGATACATTATCCTTGTGTCACAGATGGAGGATATGAAGCGTGTATTTATGTATCACGGTGCTGAGCACAAGACCATCTTCTGCTACGAGGCAGACGAGGAGCTCACTGTTGAGAATATCAAAAAGCACTCCAGATTCCATCCCCGTTGCGGCACAAGCTTTATGGTAATTATGCTTCTGCTGGGATTCTTCATTGGACTTTTTGTTCCTCAGTTCACACTTCTGGGCGTGTGGGGCACAGTGCTCCGCTCTGCAGTGAAGATTCTGCTTCTGCCCCTTTCTGTAGGCATCGGCTATGAGCTTATCAAGCTCTGCGGTAAATATGACAACTGGTTTACACGCATCATTGCCGCTCCCGGTTTGTGGGCACAGCGTATTACAACCCGTGAGCCTGACGACAAGATGATTGAGGTAGCCATTGCCGCAATCACTCCCGTTATCCCCGATGACGGCTCTGACATTGTAAGCTGTAAATAATTATGACACTGGCAGAGCTTTATAAATTTGTAAAAGAAAAACTTGAGAAGGCAGGAGCAGACTCTCCTGCCTTTGAAGCAATATGGCTGATTAACGCAGTCTTTCCCTTTGACAGGCTGAGCCTCATTGCAGATGCAGATATGTGTGTTGCACCTGAGCTTTCGGAGGGTGTCCTCTCCCTTGTAAAAAGGCGTGAGGCAGGAGAGCCTATCCAGTATATAACAGGTGAGTGGGAATTCTTCGGACGCAGATACTTTGTGGGCAAGGGTGTACTCATCCCCCGTGATGACACCGAGGTTGTGCTCACCTGCACATTCCCCTACCTTGATGAATTAAAGAATAAGGATAACTTCAGAATCCTTGACCTGTGCTCAGGCTCGGGTATTATTGCTATAAGCCTCAAGCTCAGATACCCCGAGGCCCAGGTTACTGCAGTGGAGCTGTCAGATGAGGCACTCCCCTACCTTGAGAAAAACTGCAGGGAACACAATGCAGATATAAGAATCATCCACGATGATATCTTCAATTGCGTTGATACCTTTTTAGACGGCGAATTTGACCTGATTATATCCAATCCTCCCTACATCACCGACGAGGATATGGAGGCACTGCAAAAAGAGGTGCAGTTTGAGCCTGCAATGGCTCTTGCAGGAGGAGCTGACGGGCTTGACTTTTACCGCAGAATCATTCCTCTTTACACAAGGAAGCTGAAAAAGGGCGGAATGCTCGCCTTTGAGTATGACGGGGAGCAATCTGATATAATTGCCTCTATTATGATACGCTACGGCTTTGAAAACATCACTGTTTTTGACGATATAGGCGGTGTGCACAGGGCTATAAATGGGACTTTGCACAACGAATAGAAAATTTGTTCGAGGAATTTACCTCAAAAGCATTGCATTTATCCCTTGGTTAATTTATAATATTATCGGTATCAGAAAGATACATCTTACTTTTGAATAAAGACATAGAAGGAGATTTGAAAGCTATGGCAATTGATAAGGCAAAAGCACTGGAGACCGCACTGGGTCAGATTGAAAAGCAGTTTGGTAAGGGCGCAGTTATGCGTCTGGGACAGAATGAGGCTATGAGCGTGGGTCATGTATCCACAGGCTCACTCTCCCTTGATATTGCACTTGGTATCGGCGGTCTGCCCCGTGGCAGAATTATTGAGATATACGGACCTGAATCCTCAGGTAAGACTACACTTTCTCTGCATTGTATCGCAGAGGGTCAGAAGGACGGCGGCAATGTTGCATTCATTGATGTTGAGCACGCACTCGACCCTGTTTACGCCGCCGCTTTGGGCGTTGATGTTGACTCCCTGCTGGTTTCTCAGCCTGATACGGGCGAGGACGCACTGGAGATTGCAGAGGCACTTATCCGCTCAGGTGCTATTGATGTTATTGTTATCGACTCTGTTGCGGCACTTGTTCCCAAGGCTGAAATCGAGGGTGAAATGGGCGACAGCCATGTAGGTCTGCAGGCAAGACTTATGTCTCAGGCACTTCGTAAGCTTGCAGGTGCTATCTCCAAGTCCAACTGCGTTGCAATATTTATCAACCAGCTTCGTGAGAAGGTAGGCGTTATCTACGGCAACCCCGAGGTTACTCCCGGCGGTAGAGCACTGAAGTTCTACAGCTCCGTCCGTATTGATATCCGCCGCATTGAGACACTGAAGGCAAACGGCGAGATGATAGGCTCCAGAACAAGAGCAAAGGTTGTTAAGAATAAGATTGCTCCTCCCTTCAAGGAGGCAGAGTTTGATATTATGTACGGTCAGGGTATCTCCCGCGAGGGTGAGCTGCTTGACCTTGCTGTTAAGGCTGATGTTGTTCAGAAGTCAGGCGCTTGGTTTAACTTTGGCGATATGCGTCTGGGTCAGGGCAGAGACAATGTGAAGGAGCTGTTCCGCACAAACCGTGAGCTTGCCGCAGAGGTTGAGGCAAAGCTCTGGGAGAACATCGACAGACTTCAGTCCCGTTCACCCAAAGCTCCCAAGTCCGCCGCTCCCACAGTGACTCCTGTAGCCGCTGCTGCTAAGAAGGCTGACGCTACCCCTGCAAAGTCAGGCGCAAAGCTTGACATCTTAGTTGAAGACTGATGATTGTCACAGCCGTTGAGCCAAGGCGGAAATCCCTGTCGGCACTTTACATAGACGGGGAGTTTGCCATGAAGCTGGACACTCAGACTCTCCTTGAAAATCGCATAAGCCCCGGAGTAGAATTAGACGACGAGGATTTGCACAGGCTTGTAGAGCTGTCAGACCTTCGTCGTGCCAAGGAGAAGGCGTTGTGGCTTATCTCCTACCGCGACCACTCCTCCAAGGAGCTTTACGATAAACTGCGGCGTGACTACAGCCAGGATGCCGCAGAGAAGGCACTGGAAAGGATGCAGGAGCTGGGGCTTATCAATGACGAAGCCTTTGCAAGTCGTTATGCCACCGAGCTTCACTCAAAGCACCAATCCCCCTCTACCATCCGCTACAAGCTCATTCAGAAGGGCATTGACAAAGAGGTTGCAGAGGAAATTGTAGAAGGTCTTGATATTGACCCTACAGAAGAAATATCCGCACTTATCGAGAAGAAATACGCCCGTTCCCTAACAGACGAAAAGGGCATCAAACGCACTGTTGCCGCACTGCAGAGGGCAGGCTACCGCTTCTCTGATATAAAATCTGTACTGAGTGACTACATTCAGGACGATTATGACTAAACTTCGCATATAATTTATATACACAGGTATTTGTTATGGAAAATTACAAGGTTGCTATAGTATCACTCGGCTGTGCCAAAAACCGCGTTGACGCCGAGATGATGCTCTACAAATTAAAATCAGCAGGCTTTACTCTCACCGATGACCCTGCAAAGGCAGATGTGGCAATCGTCAACACCTGCGGCTTTATTGAAAGTGCAAAGCAGGAGAGCATCGACGAGATTATCGAGCTTGGAAAACTTAAAGAGGAAGGCACCATCAAGCATATTGTTGTGACAGGTTGCCTTGCAGAAAGATACAAGGAAATGATTGCAAAGGAGCTTCCCGAGGCTGACGCAGTTATCGGTCTGGGTGCAAACGGCGACATTGCAGAAACTGTCAAGGCTGTACTTGAGGGTACTCACACCGAGTCCTTCCCTGACAAGGAATTACAACCCATTTCAGGCAAGAGAATCCAGTCCACTCCTCTGCATTACGCCTATCTGCGAGTTGCAGACGGCTGTGACAACTGCTGTACCTACTGTGCAATCCCTCTTATCCGCGGACGCTTCCGCTCAAGGAAGATGGAGGACATCATCGCAGAGGCTGAGTATCTTGTAGAAGGCGGTGTAAAGGAGCTCAATGTTATCGCTCAGGACACCACCCGCTACGGCGAGGACATCTACGGCAAGCTGATGCTCCCTGAGCTTCTCAGAGAGCTGTGCAAGATTGAGGGTCTGCGTTGGATTCGTATTCTTTATTGCTATCCAGACAGAATCACCGACGAGCTGATTGACACCATAGCAAATGAGGAAAAGATTGTAAAATACATAGACCTGCCCTTACAACACTGCAATGGCAGAGTGCTGAAGGCTATGAACCGCAAGGGTGACAGACAGTCACTCACTGCACTAATAAAGAAAATCCGTGAGCGGATTCCCTCAGTTGTGCTCAGAACTACACTGATTGCAGGCTTCCCCACTGAGACAGAGGAGGAGTTTGACGATGCGGCAGATTTTGCCAAGGAGATAGGCTTTGAGCGTCTGGGCTGCTTTGCATATTCCACAGAGGAGGACACCCCTGCGGCAGAGCTTCCACAGGTTGAGCCCGAGGAGCGTCAATTCCGAGCAAATGCCATAATGGAGCAACAGCAGTACATTATGGAGTCTTTTAACAACTCTCGTCTTGACACAACTATCGAAGTACTTACAGAGGGCTTCGACCGCTATGCAGAGTGTTACTTTGGCAGAAGCTACGCCGAAGCTCCCGAGGTTGACCCTAATGTGTTCTTTGTAGCAGACAGGAAGGTAGTCCCCGGTGAGTTCGTACAGGTTAAAATCACAGATGTTATGGATTGCGACCTGATAGGCGACCTTGTAGAATAAACCACATCACAAGTTAGGATTTGATTTTATGAATTTACCAAACAAGCTTACATTGCTCAGGATTGCCCTTGTGCCCTTTATGATTGCAACCCTGCTTATTGACTTCCCCCTGCATTTCTTTGTATCGGGACTTCTGTTCGGTGCCGCATCACTTACCGACTTTTTTGACGGCAAGATTGCAAGAGAAAGAAACCTTATCACCGACTTCGGCAAGTTTGCAGACCCGTTGGCAGACAAAATTTTAGTTATATCCTGCCTTGTGTGCTTTGTGGCACTGAAGCTGTGCGACCCTGTGCTGGTTATCGTTGTACTGTTCAGGGAGTTTGCTATTACATCAATCCGCCTTGTTGCCGCTTCCTCGGGCAGAGTTATTGCCGCCAACATCTGGGGTAAGGTCAAGACCGTTACCCAGATTATTGCAATCGTGGCAGTGTTTGTGTTCCAGTTCTTCCTTGAGCTTTGCAAGGTAGGCATCCTGCCTATTGCTCAGAATGTAACAGATATGATTGCTCCTTGGCTCACAGTTGCAGGCGAGGTGCTCCTGTGGATAAGCACAATCTTTGCTATTATCTCAGGCATTATCTATATCAAGGATAACAAGGACTGCATCAAGGACAGATAATCAAATCCTGATACTTCCACAAATAAAATAGTTGCATTTTTTATAAAGTATATATATAATATACTAAAGTTAATATCAAAAGGCTTTGATTGGGAGAAGTACCCCACAGGACTTTACAGAGAGGGCAGTGTATGCTGAAATCTGCCTAAAGACACCATCGGCGAAATGCACCCATGAGCTCATAAGGCGAACATCTGCTTTTTACTCAGACAAAGTAGCTTTATGCGGTTGACCCCGTTACAGGTTACAGAGGGCTGAGGATTTTTTAGCTTACATCTTCGGCTGAACTCGGGTGGAACCACGGCAATGAGTCGTCCCAGGATTTGGGACGGCTTTTATTTTTTATCTTTCACCTGCTTCCAAGATTGCCTATTTCTCTTAGGAGTTGATATATTGTTAAAAAATCTTATTAACGACCTTGACGCATACCTTGAGCGTGACCCTGCCGCAAGAAACAGGTTTGAGGTTTACTTTCTGTACTCAGGCTTCAAGGCACTACGCTCTTATCGCACAGCACACTGGTTTTACAAGCATAATATGAAGTTCATAGCACGATGGATATCCCAGAGCAGCCGACGCCGCACAGGTGTTGAAATTCACCCGGGTGCTACCATCGGCAAGGGACTTGTTATTGACCATGGTATGGGTGTGGTTATCGGTGAGACTACAATCATCGGCGACAACTGCACCATATATCAGAATGTTACCCTTGGCGGTACAGGTAAGGACCACGGCAAGCGTCATCCCACCCTCGGCAATAATGTGCTTGTGGGCTCAGGTGCCAAGGTGCTGGGGCCCTTCAATGTCGGCGATAACGCCCGTATTGCCGCAGGCGCAGTTGTACTTTCAGAAGTACCTGCCGACTCCACCGCGGTGGGTGTGCCTGCAAGGATAGTCCGCATTGCAGGACAAAAGGTTGAAACCCTTGACCATATCCATGTATCAGACCCTGTAGCTCAGAGTCTGTGCAGACTTGAACACGAAATTACAGTTCTCAGAAAAGAATTGGAGGAACTAAAAAAATGATTTTATACAACACTTTAGGACAGAAAAAACAGGAATTTGTAACTCACGAGGCAGGCAAGGTGAATATGTACACCTGCGGCCCCACCGTGTATCACTTTGCCCATATCGGAAACCTGCGTACCTACATCATGGAGGATGCGCTGGATAAATTCCTCCGTTATCTGGGCTATGATGTAAACCGCGTTATGAACATCACCGATGTTGGCCACCTTGCAAGCGACGCTGACACAGGCGAGGACAAGATGCTCAAGGGTGCAAAGCGTGAGAAAAAGACAGTGCTTGAGATTGCTGACTTCTACACCAAGGCTTTCTTTGAGGATTGTAAAAAGCTCAACATTCGCACTCCCGATGTGGTTATGCCTGCAACTCAGTGCATTCCTGAATTCATCGAGATGGTGTCAACTCTCCTTGAGAAGGGCTATGCTTATGAAGCAGGCGGCAATGTTTACTTTGACACTTCCAAGCTTGATAAATACTATGTATTCGGTAATCAGACCGAGGAGGATTTGGCAGTAGGTGTCCGCGACAGCGTTGAGGAGGACGAGCACAAGCGTAACAAAACCGACTTTGTGCTCTGGTTTACAAAGTCCAAGTTTGAGGACCAGGAGCTCAAGTGGGATTCCCCTTGGGGCAAAGGCTACCCGGGCTGGCATATTGAGTGCTCCGCTATCAGCATCAAGCACGGCGGCGAGTACCTTGACCTGCACTGCGGCGGCGTTGACAACGCTTTCCCCCACCACACCAACGAAATCGCCCAGAGTGAAGCATACCTTGGCCATCAGTGGTGCCCCCACTGGTTCCATGTGCTCCATCTCCTTGACTCCACAGGCAAGATGAGTAAGTCTAAGGGCGAGTTCCTGACTGTTTCTCTCCTTGAGAGCAAGGGATACGACCCCCTTGTATACAGAATGTTCTGCCTTCAGAGCCACTACCGCAAGCCCCTGACCTTCACCTATGAGAGTCTGGACAATGCAGTGGTTGCATACAACAAGCTTGTGTCCCGTATTGCTTCCCTCAAGGACGAGGGTGATGTTGATATGGAGAAAGCTCAGGAGTACATCGACAAGTTCAAGGAAGCTGTAGGCAATGACCTGAACACATCCTTGGGTCTTACCTGCCTGTACGATGTACTGAAGGCTCCCGTAAATGACGCCACAAAGCTGTACCTTATTGCAGATTTTGAGAAAGTCCTTTCACTTGGACTTATTGAGGCAGCAAAGGCACAGGCTCAGACCACAGCAGACACAGGAGCAAGCGATGAGGAAGCCGCAGAGATTGAGGCATTAATCGCACAGCGTACTGAGGCAAGAAAGAACAAGGACTGGGCTACTGCTGACGCAATCCGCGACAAGCTTAATGCAATGGGCGTAGTGTTAGAGGACACACCCCAGGGCATCAAGTGGAAACTCAACCGCTGATAAATACTTTTAAATACAACAAAACCAAGCCTTCCTCTCCGAGGAAGGTGGCAGCCGAAGGCTGACGGAAGAAGTATTGCCCACAGAAAAATTTACTGCTTAAGTAGCAAACACTCCCTCAGTCGTGCTTACGCACGCCAGCTCCCTCTTAGAGTGAGCCTTATAAGAGTGTTAACTCACAGCACCGTAACTTAACTGTTGCGGTGCTTTTTTTGCACCTTGCCGCATATAAATTACCGAGGTGTGACACTATGAAGATTTATACATTGACTAAGAACAAGCTTCTTGTGATTTTCTCCTGTGTGCTGTTGGGGGCACTTGCGCTGACGGTTACATTTCGGACTACAGCAAAAATCATAGCAACTGCCGCAGAACCGAGGGATATCCCCATCTACTGTGTAGACAGGGATGACAAGAAGGTGGCGATCTCCTTTGATGCCGCCTGGGGCAACGAGCAGACGGACACTCTGCTTGAGATTTTGAAGGAAAAGCAGGTTACTGCTACCTTCTTTCTTGTAGGCGAATGGGTGTCAAAATACCCCGAGTCGGTGAAAAGCATTGCCGCCGCAGGTCACGATGTAGAGAATCACTCAAGCACTCATCCATATATGACGAAGCTATCGTATGATGAACAGCTGACAGAAATAAAAAACTGCAACGACAAGATAAAGGAACTGACAGGCAAAGCTCCCACCTTGTTCAGACCCCCTTACGGAGACTATGACAACACAGTTGTGAAGTCTGTCAAAGACAGCGGAATGTACTGCATACAATGGGACATAGACTCTCTGGACTGGAAGGACCCCACTCCTGCGCAAATGATAGAGAGGATAACCTCCAAGCTTACATCAGGCAGTATAATCCTTATGCACAACGGTGCCAAGAACACTCCCGAGGCTCTGCCACAGATTATAGACGCAGTAAGAGCACAGGGCTACGAGTTTGTGCCTATCTCAGAAATCATTTTAGAGGGCGACTACACCACCGACCACGAGGGCAGGATGTTTACGAATGACACATAAAGCCTTCCCCTCGGAGGGGAAGCCTAAATAGCCTCCCTCTTGAGGGAGGTGGCATTGGCTGAAAGCCAATGACGAAGGGAGTCAAAAGAAAGGTATGATTCAACTCCCTCAGTCTTTTTGCTACGCAAAAACCCAGCTCCCTCACAAGGGAGCCTTACAACCCTACTCCTCTTAAATAACCCCTGCAATCGCAAAGCCCCCGATTTTCTATCGGGGGCTTAATACTATGTAAATTATTCTGCTAACTTTGCACTTATTGTGAGGGTTGTGCCCTGTTCTGAGTAATTCTCCTCCTCTGACTTTTCAATAACTAAATCCACAGTCTTTGTCAGGGTTGTACCATCCTCAAACCTGGCTGTAATTTCTATGGAATAATCATCAGATGAGAACAAATCATAATACATCTCCTGATAATCTAAGTCTTTGCCTCGGGCTACTCCATCGTCAGTATCAAAGGCGGAGTCGTTATATTTCTGACAGTATTTGCCGTTGTCCTCATTTGTATACAGACACAGCAGTACGCCCTGATTCTGATATAAATAATCTGCAGTAAATGAACTGAATTTTTCTCCGTAATAGTGTGCTCCGTTGATGCCTGACAGGTGAATCTTATCATAGGGCATAATCTCGGATAAACTCTCAAAGGGCACCTTGTCACTAATATTTGTAGCAGTTTCAGAGATAGTAAAGAAGCCCTTACCCTGCACCTTGTAGGTGATTGTATCAATATCTTCGCCTGCACAGGTTATGGGGAAATCAAGCCACTCACACATAGTAATGCAGTTTGCTTGATTTTCTTCATCGAATCCTAACCCCAAGGAGTTAAACTCACACTTAAGCTCACCTAACTTTGTCAGTTCATAGGTGTTAAGCTCTGCGGCACCTGCACTTATGACAAAGGAATTATCTGCACCTGCACCAAACGGATAGCACATAACGCCTAAAAGAATCACAAGACAAAGCACCGCCGCTGTTGCGGCAACACCAAAGTAGCTTCTGTGTTTTGATTTATATTTGCGGATTGTTGCAATTGTACCGCTGTTGTACATTCCTTCAACTGCTTTTTCTACCGCAGAATCGGGAGCTGTGACTGTACTCATAAACTCATTATATCTTTTTTCATTCATAACTAATGCCTCCTTCTGAAATAATGCTTTTTAATTTCTTTCTTGCACGATAGAGCCACGAACCTATGGTCGCAGGCTTTTTGTGCATAATCCTCCCTATTTCCTCAATACTGTACCCCTCGTAATAAAAGAGATATACAGCATTTCTGTAATTTACGGGAAGCTCCATAATATCATCCCAAATCCCTTTATCCTCGGGATTTTTAAGATGAATATAATTTTCCAGAGGTACGGTTTTTCTTCTCCAGGCGGATTTACTCAGGTTTCTGCACTTGTTTATTGTCACTCTGATAAGCCACGGCTTTATGTAGGCCTCGTCATAAAGGGGCGCGTCTTTTTGCAGAAGTATCAGGGCAACCTCTTGCAGGATATCCTCTGCATCGTGCATACTTCCTGTATTCTGACATGCTATGCGGAATATCATATCCGAATACTTTCTGATTATTTTTTCCGCCTGCCCTTTGGTACCAAGTTGTTTTTCCATTCCCTGACCTCCTTCGCTAATAAAACAATCCAAAGCCCTAATATTTTGCACCTATCAAAAATATTTTTCAAATTTATTTTACCACACAAAAAGCGATGAGTCTTTATGAACTCACCGCTTTTGTTGTATCTGTATTTATCAGCCTGCTGTGACGGCTTCTTTTTTCTCCTGTGCGGGAGCAACCTTCTTTGCAGGCAGGATTATCCGCAAGGCTTTGGGGAGCAGAGTTATCTCGGGGTTTTGCATCTCAAAAATCTCTCCGTCAAAGTTCACTCCGATGGGAGCCTCTGCCACAAACTTAATTTTCTTGCAACGCTTGAAGGTTATAAACGGAAGTTTGGGATTGTTTATATGCAAGCCCTTGGTGTACTTGCCTACAATGGAAATAAACTTGGGCACTGACAGGGTATTTGCGTGAACAAAGTCCATCAGCCCGTCGTCGTGCACAGCCAAAGGTGCCGCCTTGATTCCGCCGCCGTAGTATTTGCCGTTGGCGGCAACTGCAAGCAGAGTTGTGTTCTTATAATCAGCTCCTTCAAAGGGCTTACCGTCAAGGTATATCTTAATGGGATGCTTCCGCTTTGTAAAAAGGCAATAGACGATTGACAGTTTATATGCCAGGCTGCCGCTCACATGGGGAAGCTTTTTGAATCGGTCAACATTCCTTGCAACCTCGCAGTCAAAGCCTACTGAGAAAACATTCATAGAATACTTACCCTGACATTCCATCAGGTCAATTGCCATTTCTTCACCATTGACCATATCCTCCACACAGAGGAAGTCCTCACGGGTGCGAGGCTCAAAACCGCGGACAAAATCGTTGCCTGAGCCGATAGGAATAATACCCAGTGCACAGTTTTTATATCCTGCAATACCTGTGAGCACCTCGTTGGCGGTACCGTCACCGCCACAGGCGTAGACCCTCATCTCGTCTCCGCTTTGTGCCACAGTACGGGCTATATGCTCAGCCTCACCCTGACTGCGTGTCAGGTGAATCTCCACAGGGTCAGATGTAGTAAGTTTATGAATCTGCTCTCTTATCTCTTTTGTTTTATCCACCTTGCCTGCAGTGGGATTGATAATGAATACATGCTTCATATTATGTACCCCCTATTATTCATAGCCGAGCATTTTAAGTTCTCGCATAAGCCTTGCCACAGGCAAACCTACCACATTGAAGTAGTCGCCTACAATGCCCTTTACAAACAAGGAGCCGAATCCTTGTATTCCGTAGGCGCCTGCCTTGTCCATAGGCTCCTTTGTTGCTATATATCTGTAAATCTCCTCATCGGTCAAGGGATAAAACTCAACCGCCGTCTCCTCATAGAAGGTGTGCACCTGCTCACCCTTGATAACAGCACAGCCGGTAATAACCTTGTGGACTTTACCGCTGAGTGTTTTGAGCTTCAGGTATGCATCCTCCTCATCCTTTGGTTTTGAGAGTATCTTGTCATCAAGGATAACCACCGTGTCACTGCCTACAACGAAATCATCACTATACTGTTTTGCAACGCTTTGTGCCTTGAGGCAGGCAAGGTATGCGGCGGTGTCAGACGCACTGATACCGTCAGGCAGGGATTCCTCCTCACCCGACGGCACACAGAGTACATTGTCAGAAATAAGCCTTATCAGCTCTCTGCGTCTTGGAGATGCAGATGCCAGAATCAGTCTTTTCATATGAAGGTCTTCTCCTTGAGGTCTTTTGTTCTCTCTTGCAGGGAACGCCCAATGTGTAATCAATGAGCATCTTAACAACAGCACCCAGTGCATATAAACCGAAAACTAAAATACAAAAATCTATCATATTTATCTCCTCCTTGTATCTTTATTCTACAAGAAAGAGTGTCCATTAAACAGTACTTTGCACTATGGTGCAGGCGTGATATCAGCCTGTATATTTACTGAGCACCTTATTCAGGTGGGATTTGTACATATCAACTGCATTCTGCGGAGAAACAATCTGCACTGCATCCCCCAGACCGAACAGCCAGCCGAAGAACTGAGGGCTCAGGGCAACACGCACATCGACAGTGAAGTGACCCTCACCGTCCTCGTTCACTATTACATTCTTACCAAAGCGGTCTGCCACAACACCAACCATATGGTTTGCAAACCGCAGTCTGACCTCTGTAATCTCTCCGCCGAACATTCCGAAAACGCTCTTTGAGTACAGAGCCATATCAAATTCGTCAAACACCTCTGAGCCGTCACGGTACTCAGATGTAAGCTCTACACGCTCCATCTTATCCACACGGTAATGGCGGATATCCTGAGCGTCAGAGTCATAGGCTACAAGGTAGTAGTTCTCATCATCCCATGTAAGTGCCCAGGGAGATACGCAGTAACGCTTGCCGTCCTTGCGACGGCGCTTGTATATTTTGTCCTTGCCGCTTCCCAGTGCCCACTCAAGGTAGGAAAATGTAATCTTCTTATCCTCGGATATAGCACGATGGATATCGTCCACGGTATAGTAGATTGTTTCGCTCTGATTCTTCACTCGGTTGGAAACATACACCTGACGCTGAAGCTGTCTGCCCTCATGTATGGACGCAAGGGACTCCACCTTGGTAATAAGCTCATGGGACTTCTTAGCGGTTATGAACTTGGAGCTCTGGACCGAATCCACAAGGAGCTTCAGCTCTGCAAGCTGAAACTGCCTGCTTCCGATAAAGTATGTAACCGTGTTGGTCTTTTGCCTGACAAGTCCGTAGCCGAAGCTCATTCCGAACTGCTCCAGCACCTCTAAGTCATCATACACGCTCTTACGCTCAGCAGGTATACCCTTAGCCTCAAGCTGTTCTATTATCTGTGCAACCGTGAGTCCGTGATTTTCGTCGGTCTGCTCCATAAGCATCTTCAATATGTATAGCAGCTTCTGCTTCTGACGAGAGCTCTTTGCCATAGGGACTGCCTCCTTGCAAATTGAGTTTATACCTATATATAATAATTATATCATACAGACACAATCATTTTCAACAAAGAAGCATAGACAGTTTTTAACCTTTGATTTTTCGTATATATACACAAAATATATGTGCATCTTCTGTTACAAATGCTGTCACCGCCTTATAAAATAACCAAAAACAAGGCTATTTTTATGGTATCTATGCATATAAACTCGCTGTTTAAAAAGGTTTATTTGTCGTAATAGCTGAAATTTGTCTTTTTCCTTTGACAACAAAAAAAGAGAATTATATAATAGGCATTGTAAGCTAAATCAGCTTATAATCTATTCCAATGTAAATTTACG
>JAFUJH010000085.1 GCA_017473775.1 Ruminococcus sp. | reverse complement strand
GTTGTTGGAGTAGATACACCACTTCTTGAATCTGAGCTTTACTCTGTCTGCACCTGTCTCGATAATGATTTCTTCCTCCTCATCGCGAACAGCTACAACCTTACCGCAGATACCACCGATAGTTGTAATATCATCACCAACATTGATGTTCTTCTTTAGCTCTTCCTCCTGCTTTTTCTTCTTGGAGTTGGGTCTTATCATAAAGAAGTACATTGCAGCAAAAATAAGTACATACACAATGAGGATTGTGTAGCTGCCGCCGCAACCTGCAGCTGCTGCATCTTCAGTGCCTGTAGCAGGTGTTGCTGTGGTGTAAAGTACCATAGGGTTAATAAAATTGAGAATACTGTTGATCATATTTGTTCAGTTCCTTTCATAACAATAAGAAGATTATACCAGTTATTTAATTATAAATCAAGTTAATAATTCGTTAATTATATACGCTTACAGATTACATCCTTTTTCGCACGGTAAAACTCCTCATATCTGCCCTCAGCCAAAGCTTCTCTGATGTCCTCCATAAGCTTATTGTAAAATCTCAGATTGTGTATTACCGCAAGTCTGAGTCCCAACGCTTCCTGAGATTTCTGCAGATGACGGATATATGCGCGGCTGAAGTTTCTGCAGGCAGGGCAATCACACTCAGGGTCAATGGGGGAGTCGTCCTGCTCGTACTTAGCATTTGATATATTGATTATACCCTGACTTGTGAAAAGGTGACCATGTCTTGCATTTCGGCTTGGCATTACACAGTCGAACAAATCAACACCTCTGCGTACACCCTCAAGTATATTCAGCGGTGTGCCCACACCCATCAGATATCTGGGCTTGTCCTTTGGCATAAAGGGCTCCACAGCTTCAATAACATCGTACATACCCTCTGCTTCTTCACCAACTGCAAGTCCGCCTATAGCGTAGCCGGGCAAGTCAAGCTCTCTTATCATCTTCATATTCTCAATTCTCAGGTCGTTGAAGGTTGCTCCCTGATTAATGCCGAACAAAAGCTGATTAGGATTAGTGCCTATGCCCATTTCCTTGAGTCTTATATGCTCAGCTTTGCATCTTTCAAGCCAGCGAACGGTTCTGTGAGATGACATCTTAGCGTATTCATAGGTAGCAGGGTTTTCTACACATTCATCAAACGCCATAGCAATGGTAGAGCCCAAGTTTGCCTGAATACGCATACTCTCCTCAGGACCCATAAATATCTTTCTGCCGTCAATATGACAGGAGAATGTAACACCCTCCTCCTTGATATTACGAAGCTTTGCCAGTGAAAAAACCTGGAATCCACCGCTATCGGTAAGGATAGGTCCGTCAAATCCTGTGAATTTGTGCAGACCTCCCATATTCCTGACTATCTCATCACCCGGTCTTACATGAAGATGATAAGTGTTGCAAAGCTGTACCTGACAACCTAAATCCTTCAGGTCGAACGCTGACAATCCGCCTTTAATTGCACCTGCTGTTGCTACATTCATAAAGCAGGGGGTTTTTACCAATCCGTCAGGTGTGTTGAATTCTCCCAGTCGGGCAGAGCCCTCAGTTTTTAATACCTTAAACATTATTCTCTCCTGTTAAATAATCATCATTGAATCGCCGAAAGAGAAAAATCTATATTTTTCCTCAACGGCAGTTTTGTACGCGTTCATTGTGTTATCATAGCCTGCGAATGCAGATACAAGCATAACCAGTGTGCTCTCAGGTAAATGGAAGTTTGTGATAAGTCCGTCAAGTACCTTGAATTCATACGGGGGATAGATGAATATATCAGTACATCCATCACAAGCAACAAGCTCTCCGTTGTCTCTTGCAACACTCTCAAGCGTTCTTGTTGTGGTTGTACCCACAGCAATTACTCTTTTTCCTTTTGCTTTTGTTTCCTTGATAAGCTCTACAGTTTCTGCAGGAAGCTCGTAATGCTCACTGTGCATTATATGGTCAGTAATCTCGTCCTCTTTAACAGGTCGGAATGTACCCAATCCCACATGCAAAGTAACATAAGCAGTGTTTACGCCTTTGTTATGGAGCTCGTCTATTAATTCTTCAGTAAAGTGCAAACCTGCGGTAGGTGCAGCGGCAGAGCCTATAGGGTCACTGTATACTGTCTGATAACGCTCTTTGTCCTTCAGTGTCTCCTTAATATAAGGGGGGAGAGGCATCTGACCAATTTTATCAAGTGCGTTATAGATATTCTCGTCAGATTCAAACCTGACTATTCTGATACCTTCCTTGCCGATATCCTCAACTGTACCGCACATAATACCGGAGAAGTCAAACTCAGTACCGGGCTTGGCTTTCTTTCCGGGCTTGACGAGAGCTTCCCACTTGTTGTTCTCAATTTGCTTGAGAAGCAGGAACTCAACCGATGAGCCTGTGTCTTTTCTTGTACCGAATATTCTTGCAGGGAGAACCCTTGAGTTATTCATAACCAACAGGTCACCTTCGTTAAGGAAATCCAGAATATTATGGAATCTTGCGTGAGAGATATCACCGGATGATTTATCAAGCACTAACATTCTTGATGAATCTCTTTTTTCAAGGGGAGTCTGCGCTATCAGCTCCTCAGGCAAATAATAATAAAAGTCGCTTTTCTTCATTTATATTTCCTTTCCAGAATTATTATGTGAAAATTTATGCACTATCTATTCATAATTGATTGACAATAATCGAGCTGAGTGCTATATTATATAGATAGTGGGTATATGTTTGTTTTTTTACAGCAAACAGGTTACTTTACTAATAATATAATATATTCAGAAAAAACTCAACTTTTTTCTGCGTTTTTTCAGGAGGTTTTTATGAAAAAGTATAAAGTAGGCATTATTGGTGCCACAGGTATGGTTGGTCAGAGATTTGCAATTCTTCTTGAGAACCACCCTTGGTTTGATGTTGTTTGTCTTGCAGCAAGTGCTCGCAGTGCAGGCAAAACATACAGAGAGGTTGTTTCTCCCAGATGGGTTATGGATACTCCCATTCCCGAGAATATGGCTGACCTTGTTATCAAAGATGCTGCTAATGTTGAGGAGGTTGCTGCTGAGGTTGACTTCTGCTTCTGCGCTGTTGATATGAAGAAGGAGGAGATCAAAGCTCTTGAGGAGGCTTACGCTAAGGCTGAGTGTCCTATCATCTCCAACAACTCTGCACACAGACTCACACCTGATGTTCCTATGATTGTTCCCGAAATTAACGCTGACCACGCAAAAATCATCGAGAGTCAGAGAAAGCGTCTCGGTACAAAGCGCGGCTTCATCGCTGTTAAATCCAACTGCTCACTCCAGAGTTATGTTCCTGCTATTCATCCTCTGATGCAGTTTGGTATCGACAAAGTGCTTGCCTGTACATATCAGGCAATCTCCGGTGCAGGCAAAACCTTCGAGCGTTGGCCTGAGATGGTAGATAACATTATTCCTTACATCGGTGGTGAGGAAGAAAAGTCCGAAATCGAACCTCTCAAAATCTGGGGTAAGATTGAAGGCGACGAAATCAAGATGACAGATGACATTGCTATCACAGCACAGTGTCTCCGTGTTCCTGTATCCAACGGTCATACAGCCGCTGTATTTATGTCATTTAAGGATAAAGCTAACAAACCCTCAGTTGACGAGATTATTAAAATCTGGAACGAGTACACAGGCCGTGCACAGGAGCTTAACCTTCCCAGTGCACCCAAGCAGTTCCTGCATTACTTCACAGAGCCTGACCGTCCTCAGATTAAGTCCGAGCGTATGCTTGAAGGCGGTATGGCTGTATCCATCGGCAGACTCCGCGAGGATACACAGTATGACTACAAGTTCGTATGTATGTCACATAACACACTCAGAGGTGCCGCAGGCGGTGCTGTTCTTCTTGCAGAGCTTCTCTGTGCAGAAGGCTACATTGACTGATTATAAGCATTCTTTGAAGCTTATTTAGAAATCACAACGGAGGTTGTTTTTATGAAGACTCCTGTTTTTACAGGTTCAGGCGTTGCAATTGTAACCCCAATGAACTCTGATGGAAGCGTTAACTACGAGTCCTTTGAAAAGATTATTGAATATCAGATTGCAGGCGGCACAGATGCTATTATTGCCTGCGGTACTACAGGTGAGGCTGCAACTCTCTCTGAGAAGGAGCATTGCGAGGTACTGGAGTTCGTCTCCCGCAAGGTTGCAGGCAGAGTTCCTGTCATTGCAGGCGCAGGCAGCAACGATACTGCTACAGCTATCAGTCTTTCCAAGGCTGCAAAGACCTACGGTGCTGATGCTATCCTCAGCGTTACACCCTATTACAACAAAACATCTCAGACAGGTCTTATCCGTCACTTTACAACAATCGCTGATGCAGTAGATATTCCTATGATTCTTTACAATGTACCCTCACGCACAGGCTGTAACATCAAGCCTGAGACTTACGCAGAGCTTTGCAAGCATGATAACATTGTAGCTACAAAGGAAGCAAACGGAGATATCTCCTCTGTTTCCAAGACTCGCTCACTGTGTGGAGATAAGCTTGATATCTACTCAGGTAATGATGACCAGACAGTACCCTTTATGTCTTTGGGTGCACTTGGTGTTATCTCTGTATTTGCAAACCTCTGTCCTCAGGAAATGCACAACATCTGCCAGCTTTGCCTTGATAATAACTTTGTTGAGGCTTCAAAGATGAACTTCAAGTACATTGAGCTTATGGATATGATGTTCTCTGATGTTAATCCCATTCCTGTCAAGACAGCTATGAATCTTATGGGCTTTGATTGCGGCGAGTGCCGTCTGCCCTTGGTACCTATGAGTTATCACGGATACCACGACCTGAAGGATTGTATGGCAAAGTACGACCTTATCGGAAAGATTAAATAATTAACGATTATCTGGCGTGCCTGACGGATACCTCCGAATAGCACGCCTGATTTTTTAGGAGAGAAGTTTATGCTTAATATTTTACTCCACGGATGCAACGGTAAGATGGGACAGGCTGTCACCAATGCCGCTGCCTCCCGTGATGATATGAAGATTATCTGCGGTGTTGACCCTTATGGTACATCAAACTACGACTATCCTGTATACGACAACTTTGATAAAGTTACTGAGAAAGTAGATGTTATTATTGATTTCTCAAACCCTGCACTCATTGCTAATCTTTGTGATTTTGCTGATAAAAACAGTGTGCCTGCCGTCATTTGCACCACAGGTCTTAACGATGAGCAGAAGGCAATGGTTGAGGCACTTTCAAAGAAGGTTGCAGTATTTTCCTCAGGCAATATGTCTCTCGGCATCAACCTGCTCATTGAGCTTTCCAAGAAAGCATCTGCAATTCTCGGCGAGGACTTTGATGTAGAAATCATTGAGAAGCATCACAACCTCAAGCTTGACGCACCTTCCGGCACAGCATTGATGATTGCTGACGGAATATCCGATGTTCGTGATGATGACCCAAGATATACATATGACAGACATTCCTACAGGATGAAGCGTTCAAAGAATGAGATAGGAATCCACAGTGTCCGTGGAGGCACAATAGTAGGAGAGCACTCTGTAATATTTGCAGGTAATGATGAGGTGCTCACTATTACTCATCAGGCACAGTCAAAGGCTTTGTTTGCAAACGGAGCACTGCCTGCGGCAGCGTTCACGGCTTCGCAGCCTGCAGGACTTTACAATATGGGCGATATGCTTCGCTGATTTATTTAACCACCTCGCGTTTTGTTACATAGTATGTAATAAAAACACGAGGTGATAAATTTATGGAAAACCCTCTTATTATGCTCCAGAATATAACATTAGCCGTCAGAGCAAAGAATATTCTGGAGAAAGCGGGAATCCGTGGATATGTACAAAAAACTCCCAGAACAAACAACAGAGCTAACTGCGGTTACAGTGTATATGTGCCTGATAATACAGATAAAGCCGAAGAAATACTCAAAAACAAAGGCTTTGTGATTCTTGGCAGAGCAGGCAGGGTAAAGCTATGATATACCTTGACAACGCCGCAACAACCTACCCAAAACCTCAGACAGTCCGCAGGGCTGTTCTTGACTCGTTTTCCTATTGTGCCAATCCGGGCAGAGCAGGGCACAGACTGTCTATAAAGGCATCAGAAACTGTTTATAACTGCCGTAACAAGCTGTGCGGATTATTTAACTTTGATAAACCCGAAAATGTGATTCTGACGCAGAGTTGTACCTTTGCTCTCAACACAGTCATCAAGGGTGTGCTAAAAAAAGACGACCATGTTGTAATATCCTCCCTTGAGCATAACTCTGTACTAAGACCTTTAGAGAAGCTTTCTCAAGCAGGCATAATAAGCTACAGTGTTGCAGAGGTGTTTGAGGGGGATGATGACCGTACCATAGATTCATTCAGAAAAGCGATGCGTGATAATACAAAGCTTGTTGTATGTACCCATGCATCAAATGTTTTCGGTATTAAGCTACCCATATCACGGATAGGTGCACTGTGTCATTATTACGGTGCATTGTTCTGTGTTGATGCTGCACAGACGGCAGGAATCGCAGACATTGACCTTAGTTCTATGCCTGTGGATTTTCTATGTATCCCGGGTCATAAGGGTTTATACGGACCTATGGGAACAGGTGCTCTTATAATAAACTGCGATAATTCTCCTGACTCTTTGTGTGAGGGAGGAACAGGCAGCAGTGAAGCCGGTTTTGGTCAACCGCAGATATTACCGGATAAATATGAAAGCGGCACGCTTAATCTTATGGGTATAGCGGGTCTGTCGGCAGGAATTGATTTTGTGATACAGCATAAGCCACAGCATATACTAAACCAAGAGATGCGTCTTATAAGGAAGTTATATACCAAACTTTCAGAGAATGACAGTGTTATTCTATATACACAGATACCTGATAATCGCCTTTATGTTCCGTTACTATCCTTTAATATCAAAGGTTACGATTGCGAGGAAGCGTCTCATCTGTTGGATAAGCATTATGGAATTGCTGTCCGAGCAGGTATTCACTGCAGTCCCTTGGCTCATAAATATATGAACACAGATTCAGTGGGAACTATAAGAGTATGCCCCTCTGTATCAACAACAGAAAATGAAATCAACACACTTATTTATGCAGTAAATAAGCTGTGTAGGAATAAAAAAGTTTCTATTTGATATTGCAATATATATTTCTTAATGATAAAATAGAAATATAAGTAATATCGGAGGATGTTTATGCAATTTATTACTGAATGGTTCAACAATATCATATCGCTGTTCAGCACCTTTAAGCTGGCTGACCTTGTTGATATCATAATTATTGCGATTTTAATATACGGAATTCTTAAATTAGTGCGTGATACCAGAGCAGAACAGCTCCTGAAGGGTATCTTTTTAGTATTGCTTTTCTACGCTTTAGCTTCAATCTTCAGCCTCACTATGGTCACCTCCATACTGAAGGTGTTCCTGGATTTCTCTGTTATCATAATCTTCATTATATTCCAGCCCGAAATAAGAAAAGCTCTTGAGCAGTTAGGTCGTTCTAAATTATCAAAAAGCTACCTGAAGATTTTCCAGGGCGGTCTTATGTCCAACACAGACAGAGATAACGAGATAAAAGCCATATCCCATGTTGCGGATTCTGCTGTGCTTTTCAGTCACACAAGAACAGGTGCCCTCTTTGTATTCGAGAGAGAGACCAAGCTTACAGATATCGCCTCTACCGGTACAATTCTCAACTGTGATACATCCACAGCTATCTTCGGAAACCTGTTTTTTAATAAAGCACCTCTCCATGACGGTGCTTGTATCATCCGCGGCGGTAAGATTTTTGCCGCAGGCTGTATACTACCTCTTAACAGCAAAGAGGTAGGAAGAAAGGATATCGGTACTCGACACAGAGCCGCTATCGGTATGAGCGAGGTATCTGATGCACTGGTGGTTGTAGTTTCTGAGGAAACAGGTCAGATATCCGTTGCAATCAATGGTGTGCTCACCCGTGATTACGAAAGAGATTCTCTGGTTGAGGTGCTGGAGGGATACCTGCTTCCTGAAGAAGGGGACAAGGCAGAAATCCCTTCTATTTTCAAAAAGAGAAAGGAGAAGAAGACCGATGAAGAATAAATCCTTATTCGGACGGCTTCTCGACAATAAGAAGCTTGTTCTTATACTCTCCTTTGTACTTTCCTTTATGTTCTGGATGATTAGCTCTGATAACACTACACAGACTATCACTGATGTACAGCTCGATTACAGTTTGTCTGACAGTGTATCCAAGGACCTGAAAATATTCAGCACAAGCATCGACAGCGTTACTGTCAATGTAGCAGGTAAACGAGTAATTATTGATTCTCTTACATCAAGTGATATTACCGCCACTGTAGACTTATTCGCTGTCAGCAAGCCCGGTACAGGTACCTATCCGATAATTGTAGAGAACAACAGCAATATGAGCTTTGACATTGAGGGAGTAGAGCCTGAAAACATCACAATAATGGTGGATAGAGAAGCTACAAAGACAGTTAATGTTGTCAGCAATTTTTCTTATAATCCCGAGGGATATTATGTAGATAACAATCTGCCTGCAACTGTAGAAATTACAGGGCCGGAAACACTGGTGGATAAAGTTAAATGTGCTTATGTAACAGGCAAAGTCAACAGTCCTGACGCCAAGGCTGTTACCAACACCTACACACTGAGATTATTTGACAGCGAAGACCCGAACTCTGCAGGAGCTCAAGAGGTTTCCACAGAATATATTACCATGAGCTATTCAAGCGTGGATGTATCCTTCAAATTCCTGAAGATTAATCAGAATATGCCATTCACTATCAAGTACGAGCCTTCAACCATCAAGCTCAACTCTTTCTATTATACTGTGACTCCTTCAACAATCAGCGTTGCAGGTCAGGAGTCACTTATAACAGGGGAGAATGCAATCACTGAATTACCCATTGATATCGGCTCTCTGTCCAAATATAAAAACCAGATTTATAACGAAACCTTCAAGGTAGAAGATATTCTCGGAGATGAGTTCGTCAACAAGAGCGACGGAGTTGAAACTATTAAAGTTCAGCTTGATTTCTCTAATTTCAGTATGGAGGCATTTGAAGTTCCGTCCTCACGGATTACTGTAAAAAATATGCCTGAAGGTTACAGCTACAGTGTTCCTTCAACCTTTGCTGTCTCTGCAGTTGGCACATCCAGTGCATTGAGTAATCTTACAGAGAACAGTTTCAGTATCGTTTACGACTTTGACGGTGTAACTCCATCAGCTGATACGCCTGTCAATGTACCTGTCAGCATAACTGTAAGCGGCAATGGTTTGTGTTGGGTTTACAGAACCTCAGATACAGTCAGCGTACAGTTAACAGCAGAATAAAAAAATCAGACTCTCAGCAAACAAAGCTGAGAGTCTTTTTCTTGTAGTCTTAAATTATGACATAATTGATTCGGCACATTTGATGCCGTCAGTTGCGGCAGACATTATTCCACCGGCATATCCTGCACCTTCACCGCAGGGGTAGATACCCTTGCAAGAAAAGGATTGGAGCGATTCATCACGCAGGATTCTGACAGGGGAGGAGCTCCTTGTTTCAGGTGCTGTCAGTACAGCGCCCATATCTTTGAAGAAAGGGGCACATTCGCCGAGCTTAAATAATCCTTCTTTGAGTGCATCGGATATAAAATCGGGGAAAATCCTACTCAAATCATAGAATTCATATCCCGGTTTAATTGAAGGCTCAGGGAGTGTGAGTACATTACTACCAATACCTAAAAAATCTCCGACTCTTTGTACAGGTGCAATATAATTGCCTATAGCCTCGAATGCCTTTTTCTCGATGCTTCGTTGAAGCTTCATTCCATCCAGCACATCTCCGTTGTTGTAATCCTGCGGTGTAATACCAACAAGAATTGCACTGTTTGAGTTCACACTATCACGGGCATACAGACTCATACCATTGGTGCAGAGCATTCCTTCCTCGCTTGATGCATTGACTACATATCCACCAGGACACATACAGAAGGAATACACGCCTCTGCCATTATCAAGATGAGTGCTGACCTTATAATCCGCCGCAGGCAACAGATGTCTTGCTTTACCGTATTGAGATTCATCCACCGCTTCTCTCAAATGCTCAACCCTTGCTCCGATAGAAAAAGCCTTCTGTTGCATCTGTACACCTTTGCTTCTGAGCATTTCAAAGGTATCTCTTGCACTGTGACCTGTAGCCAGAACTAACACATCGGTTTCGATTATGTCTGTAGCACCATTACTTACAACTGTAATCTCACATATGCGTCCGTTGCAGGTTTTATAATCAGTAAATAGTGTGTTGAATCGGAACTCTCCGCCAAAAGACTCGATTTCTTTTCTGATAGCCTTGATGGTACCCTTGAGCATATCTGTGCCTATATGAGGCTTTGCAGATACAAGTATATCCTCCGGAGCTCCGTGTACAACAAATTCCTTGAGAATAAAGCTTTGACGGATATCGTTTGTACCTGTATTTAGTTTTCCGTCAGAGAAAGTACCTGCACCGCCTTCGCCGAATTGCACATTGGATTCTGTATTGAGATTTCCGTTTATCCAGAAAGCATCAATGCATTTCGTTCTTTCGTCAACAGGTTTACCTCGCTCAATAACTATAGGTCGTGCTCCGCATCGTGCCAACATCAGAGCACAGAAAAGGCCTGCAGGACCTGAGCCGACTATTACAGGACGCTTTGTAAGTTCCTTGTTTGCAGTGAATGAATATTCTTTTCGTTCAGATACCTGAGCATTTCTGCATCTGCCTGCTATTTTATTTTCATTTCCGCGTACAGAAACATTAGCCATAGCTATGTAATGCACATCTGTTTTTTTGCGTGCATCAATACTAATTCTGCGAAGCGTCAGAGAGCTGATATCTTTTGCGGATATTTTCAGTTCCTTGGCTACAGCTGCGCTGAATTGCTCCTGATTATATTTAAGAGGTAATCGCAAATTTCTAATAGTAATCATAATATAACATCCATTGCGGCACAGTATGCTGAGGAGAAGGCAAACTGCAGATTCATACCTCCGCAATCACCATCACAATCAACCGCTTCTCCGATAATATAAAGGTTCTCAACACCCTTGCTTCTCATATTATTTTCATCAATTTCACTGCCTGACACACCGCCTGCAGTGACCTGCGAACGAGTGAAATCCTTTGCAGGTATAACTTTGAATCTCCAGTCATTAATAACTGAAGCAAGCTTTTTTATTTCTGCATCCGTTATTTCAGTTATAAGCTTTGAGGGTAATATTCCTGCAGATTTAATCAATGCCAGACCGAGCATTTTATTAAATATACCTATCAGCAATTCCTCAGCCTTAGCTGTTTTATTATAAAGTGATTTTTTGTTTTGCAGAATATCTACAATCTCGTTAAAGCGTTTTGTTGGCAGGAGAGATACTGATATCTCCGTGTTTTGTTCAGTGTTTGCAATTCTTGACAGGTTAAACACACAAATACCTGACAGTGCATTCTCGGTAAACTGTAACTCTCCGGATTCTTCTCGTAATACTTTATTATTATTGAGTATTCTGACAGCTGCAGAAGCTCTGACTCCTTTTAAGGATTTTAATTGATTTGATTCAACATAAACGGGGCAGAGGGCAGGGACTGGAGATACAACCTTGTGTCCCATCTTTTTTAGGATATGCCAAAGGGAATCGTCAGCACCTGTGGAGGGCGTGGATTTACTGCCGCTTGCAACAATCAGCTTTTGTGCTGTAAACACTCTGTCGCCGCAATACACATCAAACACTTTATTTTTTGCTTTAATGTCAGTTACTTTGCTGTTGCAAATTATATTAATATTATGTTTATCAGCAGCAAGTCTCAGTACATCAAGCACAGAATTTGCCTGTTTGCTCACAGGATAAACTCTGCCGTCATCTTCGGCGTATGTTAACAATCCAAGCTCCTCAAATAAATCAACTACCATAGAAGGAGAGCACAGCTCAAGCAAATACTCAGCTCCCTTTGAAAAAGAGCCGTAATACATCTGTGGCGTCGTAAATAAATTAGTCAGATTACATCTGCCGTTTCCTGTGGTAAGCAACTTTTTACCGACTCTTTCCTGTGCCTCAAGAATAGCAACACTATACTCAGGCTGTCTTGATTTAATAATCACTGCACACAGAAGTCCTGCTGCTCCTCCGCCAACTATAATAACATCAAACTGTTTATTGCTATTATTAATCATAACATCACCAAATTAAATAAGGACAACCATAACAGATTGCCCTTAATTTTTAAGCAAATAAAGATACCACCCAAGGAAGTCCGTAGGAAACAAATGACATAATACCCGCCGCCATAAGAACTCCAAAGAAGATACTGATAACAGAATCCTTCAGGTTAAGTTTAAGAAGTACAGCGATTAAAGCACCTGTCCATGCACCTGTACCGGGCAGAGGAATACCAACGAAAATAAGTAATCCCCATCTCTTGTACTTAGTAATCTTGTCAGATTTACTCATTGCTTTGGATTCGATTTTATTAACCAGTTTGCCCAGAAGCTTTGTTTTTTTCATAAGATTGAAAATCTTTTCAATAAACAGAAAGATAAAAGGGATGGGCAGAAGATTGCCGATAATGCTGATAATTAGAGCAAGCCAGTAATCTACACCAAGCAAGCTTGCGGCAATCATACCACCTCTGCACTCAAGAATAGGGAATAACGATACGATGAATACAACTAATTCTGCAGGAAATCCACCAAGTAAACCAACCATTGTGTTTACAAGTCTTTCTGTAAGTCCAAGCTCGTCGGCAGTGGCTGCAGCATTTGCGGTCAAAAGTCTGAGTTTGTTAATCATAAAGCACCTCTGTACTAATAGTCTGAAAATCAATTATTATAATTATATAATATTCTTATGCTTTTTACAACAGAAAATTTGACTTTTTATCTGATATTAGATAAAATAAATAGGATTAGGTTGTGATACTATGAATTTGCATAAAAAACAAGTAATCTTACGAATGCTGACAACAGCTTTGACAGTGCTTATTGTAGGATTTATATTCTTTCAATCCTTAAAACCTGCAACTGAGTCAAGCAGTGCTAGCGGACGGGTTGTAGCATTACTTAATTCAATTACAACAGCACTGGGGTTAGGACAGCCATTTTCTCAGCCTTTTGTCAGGACCTGCGCTCATTTTACCGAGTTTGCTGTCCTAAGCATTTCAACGCTTGCAATGCTTAGGACATATTCTGTAAAGCACAAGCAAGGGGTACTAATATCCACCATATCAACTCTGATTGTTGCTGTTTGTGACGAATGTATACAGATTTTCAGCGATGGCAGAACCTTTCAACTCAAGGATATCTGCGTTGACTTTCTGGGAGGCATATCAGGATGCTTGCTGTTGCTCCTTATACTGTATATTATCAGCAAGCGGAAATCACGCAAATCATAATAGACATTACATAAGGAGACAGAAATGAAGGAAGTTACAGAAAACAAAATGGGAACCCAGAAAATTTTGCCACTGATACTCTCAATGAGTGTACCTGCAATGTTTTCTATGCTTATACAGGCACTTTATAATGTTGTAGACAGCGTGTTCCTTGGCAATTACGGAGGAAACAGTGATGCACTTACAGCAGTGTCACTGGCGTACCCTCTCCAGCTCCTGCTTATTGCCTTTACAGTTGGTACAGCAGTCGGCGTCAACTCATTGATAGCACGGCGACTTGGTGAGCAGAAGGTTAAGGAAGCGGAACAGGTTGCCGCTACAGGCTTAGTGCTTGCTTTTGCAACATGGGTTGTATTTGCAATAATCGGCATTTTCTTCTCCCGTCCATTCATCACATTTATGGCAGGAGCTGATAATCATAGCATAATCAGCTATGGTGTTGATTACATATCTGTTGTCCTTATTTTTTCTCTCGGCTCCTTTATACAGGTAATGATAGAGAAAAGTATGCAGGCTACAGGCAATATGATTTTCCCAATGATATCACATCTCATCGGTGCAATCAGCAACATTATACTTGACCCGATTTTCATATTCGGATTTGGACCTGTCCCTGAGATGGGTGCAAAAGGTGCCGCCATTGCAACTGTAGCAGGCCAGTGGCTTGCTATGCTGTTTCTTGTTATCGTAGTATGTGTCAAGAAGTTTGCTATAAGATTCACCTTCAGACAGTTCAGAATCTCCTTCAAAATCATTCGTGAGATATATGTGGTTAGTCTGTCAGGCATAGTAATGCAGGCTATAGGCTCTGTACTCGTTGCAGGTATCAATATGATTATCAATATGTCTCCTGCAAGTCCTCAGATGAACACCGATGCACAGACCATCTATGGTATATATTACAAGGTGCAGAGCTTTGTATTTATGCCTGTATTTGGTCTTAATCAAGGTGTATCTCCGATTATCGGATATAACTATGGTGCAAGAAACCGTAAGCGTATGATGACCACCCTGAAATATGCACTGCTGATTGCCTTTTTAATTATGCTTGCAGGTACAGCATTGTTCCAGATTTTCCCCGAGGCTATTCTCAACTTATTCAATGCTTCTGATGAACTTAAAACAATGGGTACTACTGCAATGCGACGACTGAGTCTTTGCTTCATTCCTGCATCTGTGGGCGTAATTATGACAGCATTGTTCCAGTCAGTGGGTAAGGGTGTACGAAGTCTGCTTATGTCAGTTCTCCGCCAGCTTGTGCTGATTCTTCCCATTGCATTTATACTGTCAAAAATCAGCATCAACACCATGTGGTTTGCATTTCCTCTGGCAGAGATATGCTGTACAATACTTGCTTTGATTTTCTTCTTTGAGCTTAACAAAAGAGAATTTTCTAAATTAAGTAAAGATTGATTTATCGCCTGCATATAATTGAGCAGGTGATATTATGGACAACTATACAGATAACTTTTATAACGATGAATGGGTTGACCTTTCTCAGCCAAGTACAGACTCGTCAGTACAGCTTAATACGGATACAAACACAGAGGTTGAAGTAGATAAAGCTATTAAGAAAAGCAAAACGATAACCTCACCTGTGTTGACAATTCAACTCATCCTTTGTCTTTGTGCTCTGACAGTTATGTTCTTGCTTAAGACCTTTGCTTTTGATATATTCAATATATGTAAAACTTGGTATGACACCGAACTTAGCTCAAGTATGTACTTCAGCGGAGATTTTTCTCAGTTGGATTATTCTTCACTATTTACTGCAACATCAGATGAGCTTTAAATTATCAGGAATAAAAGTTACTGTATCATACCCTGCAGTTGCTATGCTGTGTCTTGCATTGTTTACCTCTTATAACGGGGATGTGATGATTCCTCTTTGTCTGCTTGCCTGTGTACTGCACGAATCAGGACATTTGCTGTTTATCTGCAAATTTATTGGTAAACCTCACAGCATAACAATAAAGCCGGGTGAGGTCTGCATTAATTGCAACACCTCAGATGTGTCGTTTAAACAAGAGCAGATAATTACCTGTGCAGGAGTTGCGTTTAATTTCACAACAAGCTTGATAAGTTATATGTTCTATTCTTTTGTTCCAATTAGTATCTGTCTTGATTTTGCAATATGCAATTTATGCATCGGAATATTTAACCTGTTACCTGTCAGAACTTTTGACGGAGGACAGCTTATTTACAATGCACTTCTTCGCAAATACAGCCTGAAAGCAACAGAAATAGTTACAAATATACTGACAGTTCTGATTGTGATACCACTTGCAACAGCAGGCTTTTATATTCTTTTAATATCAAAATTCAATTATACATTGCTGATTGTAGCAATATATACTGTATCAATAATTATTACAAAAGAAATGCGGTGATCACTTGTATTCAAAGGAAGTTGAAAAAATTCTTCTTAAAGTACAGAAGCCCGGCAGATATACCGGAGGAGAAATCAACAGTGTAATCAAGGATAAGGACAAGGTAGATATCAGATTTGCCTTTTGCTTTCCTGACACATACGAAATAGGAATGTCACACCTTGGTATGAAGATTCTATACAGCCAGTTCAACTCCTATGACCATATTTGGTGTGAGCGTGTATTCGCCCCTTGGACAGATATGGAGGAGCTTATGCGTGAGCGTAATATTCCTCTGTATGCACTGGAAAGCGGTGATCCGCTTACAGACTTTGATTTTATCGGCTTTACACTTCAGTACGAGCTGTCATATACAAATGTTCTCAATATGCTCTCCTTAGCAGGTATACCTTTACTCAGCAGTGAGCGTAAAGAACTGAAAAATATCGTAGTTGCAGGCGGTACCTGCACAAGCAACCCCGAGCCGCTTGCTGACTTCATTGATATCTTCTTTATCGGTGAGGGAGAGGATGTAGACCTTGAGGTAATGGAGCTGTACCGCAAATGCCGCAACGAGGGCTGTACCAAGGACGAATTCCTTATTCTCGCAGCACAAATAAAGGGCGTATATGTGCCTGCGCTTTATGATGTGGAATACAACGAGGATGGCACTATCAAGAGCTTTACTGCAAAGAACGGCGCTCCCGAAAGAATAGAGAAGCGTATCATTATGGATATGGACAACCTGTATTATCCCGATACCTTTGTAGTACCCTTGGTTGAGATTGTCCACGACAGAGCAGTTGCCGAGATATTCAGAGGTTGTATCCGCGGATGCCGATTCTGTCAGGCCGGCTTTCTCAACAGACCTGTCAGAGAGAAGTCCAAGGAAACTATCCTTTCTCAGTGTAAAGCTATCTGTGACAGCACCGGCTATGACGAGATATCTCTTTCTTCACTTTCTTCAAGCGACTATTCGGATATAGTAGGACTGCTTACTTGTCTCACCGAATGGTCTGATACCTGTGGTGTAAGTCTGTCACTGCCTTCGTTGCGTGTAGACGGCTTCACCGACGATATTATGAGCAAAATCAAAACCGTACGCAAAAGCGGTTTGACCTTTGCACCTGAGGCAGGTACTCAGCGTCTGCGTGATGCAATCAACAAAAATGTCTGTGAGGAGGAACTCCTCAACACCTGTCGTGTGGCTTTCTCAGGCGGATGGACTAATGTTAAACTTTACTTTATGATTGGACTACCCACAGAAACTTTAGATGATGTAGAGGGTATAGCAAAGCTCGGACAAGCAGTTGTTAATGAATATTATCGCTGTGAAAACCGCACAAAAGGCAAGAGTGTTAATGTAACTGTCTCTGCTTCATCCTTTGTACCCAAACCCCACACACCCTTCCAGTGGGAGGCACAGGATGATATAGATACTATCCTTATGAAGCAGAAGCACCTGAAGGAAAGCATCACAACCAAGAAGATTACCTTCAACTATCACGCATCAAACACAAGCTTCCTTGAGGGCGTGTTTGCGAGAGGCGACAGAAAACTCTGCAAGGTTATGCTCAAAGCTGCCGAAAAGGGCTTCCACTTTGACGGCTGGAACGATTGCTTTGACTTTGATGCTTGGATGGATTTGTTTGAGGAGTGCGGAATAGACCCAACATTCTACACAGCAAGAAAGCGTTCATTTGATGAGATACTGCCTTGGGACTTCATCAGCTATGGTGTAAGTAAGGACTTCCTCATAAAAGAATGTGAGCGTGCGTATAACAGCGAAACAACCCCCAACTGCAGAGAGAAGTGTTCAAACTGCGGTGCCGCTTGTTACAAAGGAGGTGTCTGCGTTGAAAAGCGTCAGAATCTGGTTCACTAAGGAACACGAATGTAAATATATATCTCACCTGGACCTTAATCGTTGTATGCTCCGCGCTGTGAGAAGGGCAGAGCTTCCTATATGGTACACAGAGGGCTTCAACCCACATCCCTTTGTTACTTTTCCTTTACCGATTTCTCTTGGTATCTGCGCCAAAAGAGAGTGTATGGATATCAGAATCACAGACGAAAGCTACGATATCTCTCAGATTCCTGAGAGAATGAACAGATATCTTCCACGCGGAATTCAGGTGTTTGATGCAACTTATCCTGAGCTTGACCCTAAATTTATATGTTATGCAAAATACTCTGCTTCTATCAATGCTGACGGGGTAGAGGAGAGTGACCTCAGAACACAGATACTCAAGCTTTGTGACCTTGACAGCGTAATAATACAGAAGAAATCCAAAGCAGGTATGAAGGATGTTGATGTGCTACCTTATATCAAAGTAATGGAGTTTGCTTCTGATGACTCCTGTTCCTTTACAGTTATTCTTCCTGCCGGTAATACAAAAAATATTGCACTGCCTCTGATATTCAAAGCAATGGAAAACCACCTGAATCTTGAGCTCAACTACAACATAGTAAAGCTTGATATGTATACTGAGGAGATGAAGCCGTTTGCCTGATTTTCCTTTTGATGCAGTACTGCTTGATGCTGATGAAACTATATTTGATTTTTTAGAGGCTGAGAAAGAATCTGTCCTGAAAACTGCCCAATCCTTTGACATCAATGCCGATGAGGAGGACGCAAGGATTTACAGTTCTATCAACCTGTCATTTTGGAAACAGCTCGAGGAAGGCACCGTTACAAGAGAAGAATTGAAGGTGCTTCGCTTCAAAAAATGGTTTGAATTTCTCGGTGAATTACACACGGACCCTTATGCATTTGCCGCTTCCTACGAGGACACTTTATCTCGAACAGGAATACTTCTTGAAGGTGCAGAGGAGTTTATAAAGAGACTATCAGCCTTATGTCCTGTCTATATCGTAACCAACGGACTTTCAAAATGCCAGCATGGCAGAATGGACAAATCTCCTGTCAGAAAATACATAAGCGGATTATTTATATCAGAAGAAATAGGCTATACAAAACCTGACAGAAGATTCTTTTATAAGGTATTTGAAGCAATTGGTATCACAGAAAGAGCAAAAGTGATAATAATAGGGGATAGCCTCACATCAGATATGCAAGGCGGCAGAAACGCAGGTATTAAAACCTGCAGATATAGTCGATTTGCAACAGTCGAAAATAACCCTCTGTGTGATTATACCATTACAGACTACAACCAATTCTTTGATATTTTTCAGTAAAATGCAAAAAAAGACTTGATTTTTTATATCAAGTGAGTTATAATAATCAGGTCGTCAAACGGAGAGATGTCCGAGCTGGCCGAAGGAGCACGATTGGAAATCGTGTATACGGCTATAACCGTATCAGGGGTTCGAATCCCCTTCTCTCCGCCACAAACCCGAACACATTTGTGTTCGGGTTTTTTTATTTGTCATAAAATTTTTAAGAAAATTTTCATTTACCTATTGACAAATTAGGTAAAAAGCGCTATACTTATACCAACCTAAACGGTAGGTAATTCAAAAAAGAAAGGAGAACATAATTATGAGAAAGTCAATCTTCACCACTTCTATAATGATGGGGATGTGTATGTGGACTTGTTGCATGTGCACGACTATTTGCGCGTCTGTTTCCGATATGTTCTCCATCTCAAAAGCAAAACTATTTACCGCATAACTTTTTGCGGAATATTTATGTTTTCTTCCGGGAGACTTTATCGGAGTCTCTCGGTTTATTATTTTATTAAGGTAGGTAAGAACCTATGATTAACTATTTTGAAAAGCTTGTCAGAGCAAATTTCCGATTCGGACGAATGTGTCGATGTATAGTTCAGGAAAATCCCGAACCCACAACCCTTCCTCGCTGATCTGCAGCTTGGTTTGACACAGTAAAACAATTAATTCACAAGATTTATAAGGAGATAACTACCATGAAAAAGATAATTTCACTTGTACTTATTGCAATTCTTGCAATTACAGCAACAATTTCCCTTACCGCATGCGGTACCAATTCAGATACAATAACCATTGCAATTCCCAACGATACAACTAACGAAGCAAGAGCGTTGCTTCTGCTTGAAGATTTAGGACTCATCAAACTGAAAGAAGGCGTCGGCATTACAGCTACACCTCTTGATATTGAAGAGAATCCCCATAACATTCAATTTAAAGAAGTAGAAGCTGCACAGCTTCCTAATGTGCTTCAGGATGTTGATTATGCGGTAATCAACTCCAACTATGCGATTGAAGCTAAGCTCAATCCTACAAAGGATGCACTTGGTCTTGAAGGTTCTTCATCTGCATACGGCAATATTCTTGCTGTTAAAGAGGGTAATGAAAATTCTGATATTATCAAGGCTCTTATAGCTGCTCTTGAAAGTAAACAGGTAGCCGATTTCATTACTTCTGAATATGATGGAGCAGTAGTATCTGTTGTAGAAAACACCACTGACGGCTTCGATTCCTCTATCGATTATACCTCTCTTGCCGGAAAAACTGTTTCAGTTGCTGCTTCACCCACTCCGCATGCAGAGATCCTTGAAGTTGTAAAAAACATATTAGCTGAAAAGGACATCACCCTTGAAATCAAGGAATTCACCGATTATGTACATCCACATAATGTAGTTGAAAGTGGCGAAATCTACGCAAACTATTTCCAGCATATTCCTTACCTTGATGATTTTAATGCCGAAAACGGTACTCATATTGTATCTGTTGCATCCATTCATGTTGAGCCCCTCGGTATTTACGGCGGAAAGCAAACATCTCTTGATGCAATTAAATAATAAGAGGAATCAACAGGCAGATAAATTGTGTTCTGCCTGTTAAATACCGGAGGCTAATATGATAGAGATCAAAAATGTATCAAAACAATTTAATACAGCCGATGGTTTTATTGAAGCACTGAAAAATGTGTCTATATCTATTCCGAACGGCGATATTTTCGGTATTATCGGAATGAGCGGTGCTGGAAAAAGCACTCTCGTACGATGTATTAATATGCTGGAGCGTCCCACTGAAGGCGCAATTGAAATCGACGGTGTTAACCTTTGCGAATTATCCGAAAGTAATCTGAGAAACATACGCAGAGATATCACCATGATTTTTCAAGGCTTTAATCTTTTGATGCAGAGGAACTGTCTGGGTAATGTGTGTTTCCCACTGGAACTTGCCGGAAAAAGCAAATCTGAAGCAAAAAAGAGGGCGCTTGAACTGTTGGATATTGTAGGCCTTGGTGATAAAGCAAAAGCATATCCCGCACAACTTTCCGGCGGACAGCAGCAAAGAGTAGCTATTGCTCGTGCGCTTGCGACTAATCCTAAAGTCTTACTTTGTGACGAAGCTACCAGTGCACTTGACCCTACCACTACCAATTCTATTTTGGAACTGATACGCAGTATCAACGAAAAGCTTGGTATTACGGTCGTTATCATTACCCATCAGATGAGTGTAGTGGAGAGTATCTGTAAGCATGTTGCAATTTTGGATAAGGGTGAGGTAGTTGAACAGGGTGAGGTTACAGAGGTATTCTCACATCCAAAATCTGAAGCCGCCAGACATCTTGTATTCCCGGAAGGTAATTTTGATTCATTACTCGTGAACGAATCCGAACAGCGTTTCATTCGTGTTATTTTTAATGGTGCAAGAGCTACCGGATCACCGCTTATTGCAAAAATGGCAGTTGAAAAAGGCATAGAAGCAAATATCGCTTATGCCTCTACAAAAAGCATCGGAGGCAAAGCATACGGTTCTATGCTGCTCGGCGTAACCGACGATAACACGATAGTCAATACAGCCATTCGTTATCTTACTAATACGCCGGATGTACTTGCAGAGGAGGTGAGGGTAAATGTTTAATGATCTCTTATCCGAGGCTACGCTTAACGAAGCGTGGCGAATCATAGAAGCCGAGTTTTTAACGGCAATTTGGGAAACGGTTTATGTAACACTTCTCGCAACAGCGTTCTCCATTCTTATAGGCTTACCGCTGGGTGTTCTGTTGGTTGTCGGAGAAAAAGACGGTGTTTTACCATTGCCTTTGTGGTTGCTGCAAGCCCTCAACATAATTATTAATCTGCTCCGCTCCGTCCCGTTTTTGATTTTGATGATTTTGGTCTTTCCTCTGACACGACTGATCGTCGGTACAGTAGTGGGCACAACCGCCTCCATTGTACCTCTTGTAATTGCAGCCTTTCCCTTCGTGGCAAGACTTGCAGAAAGTAGCCTTAGGGAGGTAAGCCCTAATACAATCGAGATGGCACAGAGTATGGGAGCATCACCCCTGCAGATCATCACTAAGGTGATGATACCGGAAAGCATACCGTCCCTCATTTCCAATGCGACTATAGCTGTTACCACCATTCTCGGCTACTCGGCAATGAGCGGTATTATCGGCGGCGGCGGACTTGGAAAAATCGCCATCAACTACGGCTATTACCGATATAAATATCTAATTATGATAGCGGCGGTTGTACTGCTTATAATTTTGGTACAAATATTCCAGAGTGTAGGCACAAGGCTTGCGGCTAAAGCTGATAAACGCTTAAAGAAAAAATCCACTTAAAAGGAGGTGCTGAACAGCATGGGATTAAATTTTGATTTTATGCTCAAATATTTCCCGTGGTACATTGATGCGGCAATATTGACCGTGAAAATCGCTTTCTTCGGAATTCTTTTTTCTCTGGTAATTGGAATCATTTGTTCCGTAGTGCAGTATTATCGGGTTCCTGTCATACACAGAATTATTTCGGTGTATATAGAAATCAGTCGAAATACACCCTTGCTTGTTCAGTTATTCTTCCTATATTTCGGACTTCCT
>JAFUJH010000084.1 GCA_017473775.1 Ruminococcus sp. | reverse complement strand
GATGAAAAGTCCGTAAAATGCTCGCCCACAATATCGGTTGCTGTCAGCACCGTTTCAAATTCAGCCATAAGCAGATTGAAATCAAGTACGCCCTCATCGTTTACAGACAAGTCCATAGCCGCACCGAGAGCCGCCGAAACATACAGAACGGCAAATATGATAATCCCGTAAAGGAGTATCGTCAGCATATCAGGCTTTTTCTTCTTCATCGTTTCAGCCCCTTACTTTCATTAAATTTAAGCGTAGGAGCTGCCACGCCCTGCGGTTTCTTCTTCAGAGTATTCTTGATTTTGTTCTGCAACACACTCTGCATACTTGCCTTATGAACGATATTCGCAGCATTTGCCTTTGGTATGCCGAAATCCTTTGCAATCTTATCAGCAACATTGATTGTGCTGAAATTGTAGGTTTTGGACTTTCCGCCGAACTGTACTGTAAAGCTGTTCTGCGAATTACGCTCAATGCTGATACTATGGGAAAGACCGTCCTTTCCGACAGTACGCTCCTCAATCTGCGACTTGACCTGTTTATCAATCTTGACAGCCTTTTCAACCGCCTTGTCAGCTTGATATTCAGACATACCGAGCTGATTTGTGCAGATGTTTTTCATCTCGGTTTCTGTCATAGTATCGGGAGTGAGAGCTGCGGTCTTGCCGCCGTTGGATATTACAATATGCGTGTTGCCGCCGTCCTTGAAATTAACGGAGCTGAAACGCATATCCCGTAATGTCAAATCGTCACTCTGATAGCGGATATTCGTTTTCAGCGAGTTCAGATTATCATACTGCTGTGTACGGGCAAGGAATTTTTCTTTATCCAAGCCTAAATCTCGGCATATCTTGTTAGCCGCCAAATCTGCCTTTGCCTCGGAATATCCGAACTGTTCCTGTAACACCTGCATTGTCTGTGCCTTATTTGCAGAGCTGAAAGAAAAAGACTTACCGAGCTGTTCATCGGTAATGGTAATGCCGTTTTCGTCTTTCTGAACGGTAAGGTTTTCGGCAATCTCGCTGTGCATTTGCTTGTAATCAGCCTTTATGACCGCTACCTGTTCAGCATTTTCAGCGGGATAAACGCACTTTATCTTGCCGTCTGCGGCTCGCATAAATTGACATTCCACGCCGTTTTCCTCAAAGGCGGCTTTCATAGCGGTGATATTGTTCTCGCTTATATTAAAGCACTTAACGCTTTGCGGAGCCTCTTTCAGACGGTCCTGCAACACTTCCTGCGTTATCTGTTCCACAACACCCTTGTCACGGTCAAGAAATTCAATGGTCTGCTTATCGCCCTTTCCCACAACAGCAACGGGAATATTGTATTCCTTTGCCTTTTCGACAAAAGCTCCCACATCTCTTGAAAGAATGTTGCTTGTGGTAGAAATGCCGCAGCCAGCTTTCTGTGCCTCCATAAACAAGGCTTTGTTGGATACTGTACCCTTGCTGCGTATATCCGAAATCTTTTCTCCGATACCGCCTATTCCGTCAACTGATTTGTGGTAAACCGTTGACAGCAGCTTTTCAGCAAGGGGTGCGAGGAGCTTTATCAGCTCCGCACTAACCTCAATCGCTTTTTGCCCAGCGGACAGAGCCGCAGAGCCTACTTCATCTGCCATTGTTATTCCTCCTGTCTATAAATATTTTGTGCTATATATAGCACGACGGCAATTACAATAACCCTCGTTCCTTTGCGTAATCAGACCAAGAGGTTTTTCTGTAACTGCCGCCGTAGATATATCTTTGTGCAAATTCCAACTGTAATCTGTTCGGTTTTATTCCGAGCCGTTCGTTGCGTTCTGCCTGTGCGTATATGTTTATTCCTTTCAGAGTTTTAAGCTGCTCCACACGGTACTCCGCATTTTCCAAGTCCGATGTGACAAGCAGATATATAAAGAGGCGGTACGGTTTCACGCCGTACTTTTCAAGGAGAGCCGCAGCGTTATGTATCGCCTCAATCTGCGGAATACTGTCACAACTGAAACGAATGTATTTTATCCATTTCAGATTAGCAAGGATTACGGCTATCTTGTCTGTAACAAGCCTTGCGTCCATACCTTGATTAAGGTCTATCGAATATCCGCTGTCTATAAGGCTTTTGAGCTGTTCAACGCCGTAATCAAGAGAAAGAATGTTGTTGTCCATAAGGACGAGCTTGTTTGTGTCGGGACGGACGAGCTGTTCCCAAGTTCTGTACGGTCTGATAGCACCCTCTTTATGAGGGACTACACACCAGCGACAGTTATTAGGACAGCCTCTTGTAATATATCCCACAGCATAATCGCAATCGGGATAAATGGAGTAGTCGGGGAACATTTCGTCAATCTCCTGCGGCAAATCTGAAAACAAACCATAGCCTGTGCCTCCTTTTACTGTATCTGCGGGGAGCAGAGGGTTTTCGGGAGTGAAATCGAAAATCTTGCTTGAATATACCTTGTCATAGGTCTTATCGCTGTTCCACCACTCCACAGTATCGCCAAGAGCCTTATGAAATGCGGATATTTTCATAATAGCGTAGTTCGGAAACACCTTGTTACGCTGCCCTTTGTTGAGGTGTTCCATATCTGCATCGTGCAGACCGATTATCATTGTTATGCCTTCTTCCTTTTGTGCTATATATAGCACAATTCTCATTTCTTGTGTTTCGGAGTAATCTGTATCTGCGTATTGTTCGTAAGACATTTACGACCTCGGAGTTCATCACGCTTTTTAACATACTCCCTTGATAGTTCGGGGTTATTCCGTAACACATCGTTTACCTCGTCGATTTTCGCCCGCAGCACCTTACAATTCGTTTCAGCCACTTGCAAACGGTCACGGACAGTTGAATTGAACGCCTGCACCATATCGCCACAAGAGCCGCTGTACTCCATAAGTTTCGGACGGCAGCCGATAGGAACATCGTTGCTCCATTTTGAAAAGCCGTCTATAAGCGAGGTAGCCTTTTTTATCTGCTCGTATGTATTGCTGATACCGCTGCTGTACCTTGTAATGAGTTCGGGTTTGATGTATCGTCCCGTTTCAAGAAAGCGGTTTATCAATCTTCCGAGAGCCTTGTTTCGGTCAAGCTCATTATAATGCACATACACCGAATAACCGTGCTTTTTGGCGGCAGCTACGATATTTACAAGCTCGTCATAATCGCCGCCCACACGGGGATATGTTATATTCTCACCGTTCCGTATAGCCGTCCAGAGCTGTTTGTCGGATATGAGTTGGCTTTCCTTGTGAACAACGCCAGCTCCCCAGCCTTCATTAAATTCGGGGAGCAGCTTTTTAGCCTCGTCGCTGTCCACAACTCTTGACTTGTAATACTCCGACAAAGGCTCAACCACCGCCGATGATTTACCCGACGCTGGTAGTCCGATTACAATATCCATTCTGCGTTCTCGGTTAATTTCTCCCGAAAAAGAAACAGAGCCGTCATCTCTGATAACGGCACTTCCCATATTCTGCAATCTTTCAAATACGCCTTGCTGTATGCCAGCTCGGTTGTTTAATTCTATCGTCGGTACGCTGTTGCTGATACAAGAATTAGCCTCCTTAATTTCTTTGAGTGCCAATATCTCGCTTTCGGGTACGCTCTCACTTGCGGCAAGGCGTTTCAGCACATTCTGCATTTCCTCCGACACAGGCTCGCCTGTCAGCTTGTTAATAATAAAAATCCCTCCTAAACAGAAAAAAGGCGGAGAACTCTGAAGTTCTCCGCCTACACATATATTTGATTGTCAGATTTAAGCGACATCCTTGATGTCATTCTCGGTCAGAACACCGTCTTTTATCATAAGCTGCTCCTGCTCGTCAAAAGGCATATTCTCAATCTTTTTCCGATTTGCAAACGCCCAATTAAGAACGGCAGTAAATTTCGGATTGAAACCCTCGGCGTACTTTCTGCCAGAAAGCTCATCCATAAACTTTAATGACCACGCAGAAGTGAACTCACCCCACTCGATTTCTTCAATGCCCGTCGCACTGAAACCTGTTGTCGGTAATCCCATAAATAAGCTCCTTTCG
>JAFUJH010000083.1 GCA_017473775.1 Ruminococcus sp. | reverse complement strand
AGTGTCAATGTCCATCGAGAAAAACACCTACATATGCGACGACATCAACACACCATTCATTTTAGGTATAATCAAACCTAAAATCTACCTGCCCTCTAACCTTACAGCATCAGAGCAGGACTATGTACTCCGACACGAAAAAGCACACATAAAGAGAAAAGACCATCTGATTAAGCCTCTGAGCTTTCTGCTTCTTTCCGTGTACTGGTTTAACCCTCTGCTGTGGGTAGCATACATTCTCCTGTGCAGAGATATCGAGCTTGCCTGCGACGAAAAGGTTATCAGGGATATGGGCATACAGGACAGAAAAGAATACTCCACCGCACTGCTCAACTGCAGTATACCGAGGCGTATGATTTCTGCCTGTCCCCTAGCTTTCGGCGAAGTCTCCGTCAAACAGAGAATTAAGAGTGTGCTGAACTATAAAAAGCCTGCTTTCTGGATAAGCATTGTGGCAATCATCCTGTGCGTTGCCCTGTCCGTAGGTTTTCTGACAAACCCTGTTGACAACAACCCTTACGGTGTAAAAGTGGTTGACTCAGGCTCTGATATTGAGGGAGTTTCAGTTGAACTTATGAAACTCGACCTTGAGGAAGACGCAGAGAACAATGCTTCAATAGAAATAAAATGGAAGAACAAAAACGCGGAGACCTACACCTGCGGTGAAGAATTCTACATCTACAAATACATTGACGGCGAATGGGTGAATATCCGCACAGGCGATTACGCCTTTGTTACCATCGGCTATATGATACCTGCAAAGGGCACATTCAAGCACACCTACGGCCTGTGGAATATTGAGATTGACGAGGTAGGAACCTACCGCTTTGCGAGCACATTTCTCCGTGACAAAGGCGATACCTATCCCACAGAGTACACAGCATGGGTGGACTTTGAGGTAACAAAGATACCCGACTTTGACGAAAACGGATTCTCTGTTACAAGCATACACTCTGACCGAGAGGGTATTTCTGCGAAAATCACGGACCTTAATCTGAGTGCAAAGAAACCCTACATTGAAGTAATGTGGATTAACGACCACGACTACGATGTTACCTGCGGTGAGTATTTCTACATATACAAACTCACAAAGGGCGAATGGGTAGACTGTCGCACCAAAGAGGAATCTTTTGAAGATATTGCCTATGTTATCCCTGCGCACGGCACCTTCACCCACAAATACAGCCTGAATGATATTGATATGTCATCAATGGGCACATACAGGTTTGAGGCTGTTTTCTCAGGCAACGGAGAGAAAGTCCGTATTGACTTTGAATATCCTGTTAAAACCAAAACTCTTGCAACTACAAGCAGTGAGTCCCAACCATATGGAATCACAGGTGAAATTCTCAGTCTCACCCAGAAAGAAAACCACGACGGTAATTCAATCAGCCTAAAATCCACCCTCAGTGTAAGGTGGAGCAACTCAAATGGAGACCCTGTTTACACCCAAAAGGAAATCTTTACAATTTACAAAAAAGTAAACGGAGAATGGGTTGACCACTCAGCATCACAGCCCTACTATTACTCTACAACCAAAGTCACGATTCCTGCTGTAAAAGGCTATGTCACTATTGATCATCCTTTAACAGGTGTAAGTTACTTAACATCGGGCACCTACAAGCTGGAGACACACTTCTACACAGATTACGGAGAAGACATCACAGCTTTCATCGAGTTCACTGTGGGAGTCGTAAGCTCCTCTGCAAACTACGAAAGCTTCGAGACCGAGGATGTGGCACACTTCTACTGCAACGAGGCACAGGAAGTCCTCAAACCTCAGATTACTCTGTACAGACGGACAAGGGAATTCCACTTTACTTTATCGGGACTGAGCAGTTATGTGCCTACAGGCAAATACAGTACAGATGATAACATCCTCACCCTCACTGCCGATGACGGCAACAAGTATGTGTTTGAGGTAACAGACGCTGAGACCCTTGTATTCCTTGCAGACGAATCTGCAGACCTGCCAAAATACAGATACAAACAAAACGAAGATGCCCGTCACCCCTTCGAGGATGGAGCAGTTTTCAGCCTGAAAGCTGATGACTCGAGCGTGATTATTGAGGACAAGGATTTATACGATAGCTATATCATAGATGAGATTACAGCTGACATTGATTCAGACGGAATTGAAGAAAAAATCACCTTAACCCCAGGTCAAACATCGGGCATATTCTCATTCAGAATAACAGCCTCCCAAAAAGGCGTAGGCGAATACTCAACCGCATATACCGCAGGACCTGTTTATAACTTCAGTTTTGAAAAAGATGCTGACGGCAAAGTGTATCTGATTGGTACATCCCAAACCGATACTTCTGAGATACACAGGTTTGATCTGAATACAATGGATAAGCAGATTATAATTACAGAAAATGGAATTCCTTACGGAACTGAAAACAAATATTACAAGATTGAATACGATAGCTTGTCAAGAACCCATACATATTACATATATGATACGAATGGTAAGGTAGTATCAACAGGCAATACAGGTTTTCGACTTCCGAGAATCGAAATGGTCAATGATAGTCTGATAAAGTACACTCTGCAGGCAGGAACAGGAATACTGACACAGCACGGCTTTTTCTATGATATAGAGAATAGTATATTATCCCGAAACTTCTATTCTATCTACGACCAGACTGACGAGTTGGTTCTGTGCGGTACTGATGACAGCGTAATTGTGCAGGATATTTTCAATGAAGACGGCTATTACCGTGAGTTTAAAGAATTCAGCCAGCCTTTATCCGAAAATACAGTAGAAAAAATTGCCAACGCTTATTTTGCCAATAATGGCACTATCGTTGTGATAACTTATCTGACAGGAGAAAATTACGAGCAAGTTACCGAGTCATTCCCTATAAATTAATCTATGTAAAAACAGGATGCAGACTAAGACGGTTTGCATCCTGCTTTTTGTGTAACCGCGTAGGGACGACCATCGGTCGTCCGAAAGGCTCATATATGAACAGCGTTTCCACCTCATCCGTCACGGCGATGCCGTGACACCTTCCCCTCAAGGAGAAAGCTCTCAAGGCTCCCTCGCTGAGGGAGCTGTCACCGCAGGTGACTGAAGGAGTTTTAATCAAATCATTCCTTTGACTCCCTTCGTCTGTGCTTCGCACAGCCACTTCCCTCAAAGAGGGAAGCTCAAAACGCCTCGCGTTTGATGGTGTCCAGGGCGCCTTTTTCGATTCGGCTGACCTGTGCCTGGGAGATGCCGATTTCTTCGGCTACTTCCATCTGGGTTTTGCCCTTGAAAAACCTAAGTCCCAGTATCTTCTTCTCACGCTCACTGAGTTTTGCGATTGACTCTTTCAGGGCAATCTCCTCAAGCCAATCCGAGTCCGTCCGTTTATCCCCCACCTGGTCCATAACATACACAGTGTCCGACCCGTCAGAGAACACAGGCTCGTACAGTGACACAGGCTCAACTATTGCCTCAAGGGAGAGCACCACCTGTTCTTTCGGCACGCCCATCTCCTTTGCAATCTCCTCCACTGTGGGCTCCTCTCCGTTTTTGTTTGTGAGCAGCTCCTTAATCTGCATTGCGTGGTACGCGGTGTCACGCATACTTCGGCTGACGCGGATAGGATTGTTATCCCTCAGAAACCTCCGCACTTCTCCGATTATCATGGGCACGCCGTAGGTGGAGAACTTGACATCCAGCGTGGGGTCAAAGTTATCTATTGCCTTAATAAGCCCGATGACACCCACCTGAAACAAATCGTCGGGATTCTCCCCTCGGTTTGCAAACCGCTGTATAACAGACAGTACAAGCCTCAGATTCCCCTGCACCATTTTGTCCCGCGCCTGTTTCTTCTCCGATTCGGTACCGTTTTTGATTGTGAGCAGAAGCTCTCGCTTTTCGCTTTCTTTCAGCACTTTGAGCTGTGATGTGTTTACGCCGCAGATTTCAACCTTTGTATATTGCAAAACAATACCCCCGACAATACTTTTATCTTAGTATTGACGGGGGTTTTTGTATTAATTCAAATTATTCCTGAACACAAATAATTGTGTATCAGTGTTTACACTACGGAACGATCCATTTGTAGCCAGTGCCTGAGCTTCGATCTCCAAAAGGTGAATCATTAGACGAAGCGTCAGGTGATGTGATCACCTCAATAGGTTCGTCTGTGTTAATCTCACCATAGGAATAATGAGAATCCTCAGTGATGTCTGATATATTATCTGAACTACTGTCTGAATTATCGATTGAACTATCAACTTCTTTAAAAGTCCAGGAAGTATGGGTGCTGTTCCACACTATCTCGTAGTGTGTTAATGGCAGTTTGGGTATCTCACGAACCTCAATGTCAGAATATTCATCCGAATAATCATCTGCGTAGTCATAGTAATAGTCATCTGTGTAATAATCCTCATAAACCTCGGCCTCTGTGGAAACTTCTGTTTCATGTAACTCTGTTACAGGTGGCTCGGTTGCAGGCTCAGTGGAAGGTTCGGTTACTGACAGCTCGGTAAGTTTTTCATAGCCTTCAGTTACTCGGGAATACGACGACTCATAATAATGTGTCTCAGCTCCGCTGACAGGGTCTGTCAGCAAACCCACCGACAGCAACAGCGTAATAACCACTGCTGTCACAACAATCGCCGTTGCAGTTTTCTTGTACTTCAGGGTCTTTTTGATACGCTCGCTGACACCTACCTCACCGAAGGCAAGGGGACAAGCCGCTACCCTGCCCTGAGACACCTTGCAATCAAGGAGTGCACGGGCATAGTCCTTGCGTTTATTGAGGGAATAATCCCTGATAACCCGCTCGTCACAGGCGACCTCAATATCACGGCAAAGGAGCACATAGGACACCCACATCAAAGGATTGAACCAGTGCACACACAAAAGCACAAACCCCAAGGGCTTCCATATATGGTCAAGCCGTTTAAGGTGTGCCTGCTCGTGAGCAAGAACATACTTCTGAGTTCGTTTATCAAGAGTAAAAGGAATATAAATAAAAGGTCTGAGCACGCCAAGTATAAACGGAGAGCTCACTGACTCGCTGAGTCTGATGTTATCCTTCAGCGGAATTGACTCTCTGACACGCCTTCGTGTCAGCATATAAGATGCTCCGCCGTACAAAGCCATTGCACCCATACCGCACAGCCACACTATAGCAAGCACAGTGCCTGCATCAACTGATGCTGACTCCTCCTGTGCAATGGTGTTCGTAACATTCTGCGGTATATCGGTATCCGTCTGTGTAATGGGCTTTACTGAGGTTACATATCCGTGTTCAGGCAACTGACTCTCCTGTGAAAGTGACAGCTCCGGTATCAGCGACAACTTGCTCTCAATAGCAAAGGGGCACAGCAGCCTCAGTGCAACTAACGCCCACAACAGACAGCTTATCCATCGGGGTGTGCCCTTGAACACAAGACGCAAAAACATAACCGCCAGAGCTACAAGCCCCGCGGTTATGCTGATTTCAAGAATACTGAAAAACAATCCGGTCACTTTAATGCCTTCTGTGCCTTACTCCTTGGCACTGTCAATGATGGCTCTGAGAGCATCTGCTTCTTCCTTCTTGAGTTTTCTGCCGTTTACAAAGGCAGCCATAAATGCAGGCACATTACCCTCAAACTTCTTCTCAATAAGGCCGTTCACCTCAGATACCTGAGCCTGCTCCTTACTGATAAGGGATGTGACCATAGTGTTCTTATTCTGGAGAACGCCCCTGTCAGAGAGACGCTTCAGAACAGTGTATGTGGTAGTTCTTGCCCAGCCCAACTGCTCCTTGCAAAGTTCTGCAAGCTTAGCACTCTTGAGGGGCTCGTGCTCCCACACGATAAGACAGCAACGGTATTCGCTTTCAAAAATAATTGGTGTTGACATAAGATTTCCTCCTGTAATATTAATTACACTATTACCCAGTTAAATACTACCAATTTGATTAGGTTTTGTCAACAAAAAATCATAAACACAACAAAAAATCAAACTTAGTGTAATAATAATTGACAACATTATACTCAAAATGATTACCTCAGCCTGTTTATTATATATTCCATATAATCTCTTGCTATGTCTGTATCCGTGAGAGAATACAGCATACGGGCACCTACAGCGTCCTCAATCTCGTTGAGTACCCAGTGCCCCTGATGCAATATAAAATCAAAGCCTGCGTAGTCGGTTCTGAGCTTACTTTGCAAGGCGTTGATAGCCTGAAGCTGTTCCTGATGCAATTCAAACAGCTCAGCCTTGCCCCCCAAGGAATAATTACTGCGAAAGCTCTCAGAGGAGGACCTTCTGACAGCGGCAACAGGCTTTCCGCCCAGTACATAGATACGCACATCCACACCTGTGCAGGATGCAGGCTTCTGCAATATCCATTGCTTTTCTTCAGAAAGCTCAAGCTCCTCCAAATCCTCGGCGGACTCAAGCCAATACACCTCACTGCCTCCGTGACCGCTCACAGACTTGAGCACACAAGGAAAGCCGAAGCACTCCACAGCCTCTCTGCTGTACAGGCAGGTATCCATAACAGGCACAGAAAGCTCCCTGCAAAGGCAGTAGGTTTTATATTTATCGTTTGCAATATTAACGGTATCGAAGTTATTAAAACAGGGTATACCCTTTTCTTCAAGCACCTTGTTCACAATGCTCAGACGGCTTCTGTTGATACAAAAATCCACAGAATCATAGTCCGCAAGATGAAAATCCGAGCCGTCGTTGTGAATAACAAGAGAAAGCTCAACACCTGCCTCCTTGGCAATATCAATCAGATGCCCGATAAACCAGCGGTTTACCTGTGCATCCTCCTGCGTGTATACAAGCAAACCTCTCATATTTTCATCTCACCTGCAATGTACTCCATAATGCTGTCTGCAAGGTTGACTCCCGTGCACTCCAGAGTAGTCCTGAAGTGAGTGTTTGAATTCACCTCGCAGATAACAGGCTCGTCATCCTCGCCAAACATCACATCCACTCCTGCAAAGTCAAGGTGCAGTGCTCTGCAGGCAGACAGTGCCAACTCCTCCTGCGCCTTGGTAGCTGTGTGGGGCTTCATACTGCCGCCGATAGTAAGGTTTGAGCGAAAGTCATTATCGTTGTATCGGTAAATTGAGGCTACTACCTTTCCGCCCACCACATTGATACGCAAATCTCTGCCGCGGCTTGAAGTAACAAACTCCTGCATTATAAAGTCCTTATACCCAAGCCCTGAGATAATCTCTACTGCCTCGTCCCTTGTGTTTGCAAGGTACACCTGCATACCAAAGGAGCCGTAGGACTCCTTGATAACAAGGGGAAAACCCAATGTGTGGATTGCATTATCCAGAAAGCTCAGGTCACTGTACCCCACACCCTCAAAGGTTTTGGGTGCAATAATCGTCCTTGGGATTCGTACTCCCGCCTGTGAGAGCACAAGGCTTGTGAGCGCCTTATTATCGCAGGCTTCAACAGCATCAGCACAGTTAAAGAGTCTGACGCCCTCCGCCTCCAGCCTCTTGGCAAGGCACACATCCTTATCCCAGAAAATAACAAAGTCGGGGAGTATATTGTCACCGAAGCCCTCACCCACCACGGACGAAAGCTGAGCTGTATCATAAAGCATCAGCGATATATTATGAGTCCTTGCAGACTCAAGCAACAGAGAGTAAATATCCTTGTACTTCTTACCGCTGAGAAAAGCATTGACAACAAGCCAACCTGTCATCAACAACACTCCTTAATCAAAACAAAATTACACTTTAATAATCACGGCGTTCTGTGTAACACTGAGCATACCGAACTTAACCTCAACACTATCACCTGACAGAAGGTCGGTATAAGTACCGTCGGGCATATCAATACTTACCAGTGCTCCTGTACTCTTTACAGGGAACACTCCAAGGATTCTGCTGTCACCGCGTCTGTGCATAGCAGTAAGCACACCCTCACAGGGAGCAGACACAGAGTAAGCACTGTCAGCGAACAGCTCATCCCTGCGGATAGCAGAGAGCTTCTGCATCAGAGGAGTCAGATTCACCTGCTCCTGCCAGCTTATGGTGTCCTTATCAAACAAGGAGGGCAGGTGCTTTGCACCAACCTCCTGACCGTTGTAGATAAGAGGCATACCCTTCTGAAAATACATAAACGCTGTCCAGACTCTCAGTGCATTTTCACTTGCTATAAGCTGATGTGCACGGGGTCTGTCGTGATTTTCCAGAAAGCGGAGCTTCACATAATTATCGGGATAGATAGACTCCTGCAGATTCAGCACCTTTGCATAGTCGGAAAGAGTGATTTTACCCAGCAGGCAATCCACAAAATCCCCTGCAGTGTCATAATCATAAGCGATATCAAATGCCTGATATATCTCACTGTCAGATAGTGCGGTCATACCCTGACTGCGGATATATCGGATAAAGCTGTGCTCAATGGACTCAGAAAGCCAGATGCAGTTTTCCCTTACCTTTGCCACCTCAGACCTTGCTCTGAGCCAGAACTCAAGAGGTACTAAAGATGCCACATCACAGCGGAATCCGTCTACTATCTCAGCCCACATCTTGAGGGTATCAATCTGATAGTCCCACAAATCCAAATTGCTGTAATCAAGGTCGATAATATCGGTCCAATCCCCCACACGATTACCAAAGGAGCCATCCTCCTTGTGATAGAACCACTCAGGGTGATTCTGTGACAACCAGGAATCGGGGGAAGTATGATTATAAACAACATCGATGATACACTTCATACCAAGAGAATGAATGTCATCAACAAGACGCTTCAGGTCATCCATAGTGCCAAACTCAGGATTCACCTCACGGTAGTTCTTTATGGCGTAGGGACTGCCGAGCACACCTTTACGAGCCTTCTCACCCAGAGGATGAATGGGCATCAGCCAGATGATGTCCACGCCCAAATCCTTAATCCGACCCAAGTCTTTTCTGACGCCCTCAAAGGTACCTTCCACAGAATAATTACGAACAAACACAGAATACATAACCTGATTTCTCAAGTTCTTGTCAGTATCAAAAGCCATATCAAAAACCTCCTGAATTATTACAAAACAATATATCTATATGATACATCTAAGATGGAACAATGTAAAGAGAACAAAATAAAAAAGCGACGCTGTCAAAATGAAAAAACAGCAACCGCTGAGGGTTGCCGTTTGCTATAGATGATTATCAACCTGTTATCATATCAATGCCCTTTTGCAGGGTATCGCTATCAATTGCACCTGAGGCGTTTGCCACAAGGTTGCCCTGTGCATCAATAAAATATGTTGCAGGTATGGAATATACGCTGTAAAGCGTGGCGGCACTGCCTGCAGTATCGTAATATACAGGGAAGGTATAGCCCTGTGCCGCAATATAATCCGAGGCTGTCTGCACCGTCTCACGAGAGTTATCTGTCATATTTACCATCAGGAAGGCAACCTCATCACCAAGCTCAAGATACTTTGCCTCAAATTCGGGCATTTCACTCTTGCAGGGCGGACACCAGCTTGCCCAGAAATTCACCACAACAGGCTTGCCTGCAAAATCAGACAGCCTCACCTGATTGCCGTCTGCATCATACACAACAAAGTCCGGTGCGGCACTTGTTGCCCCCTGAGAGCTATGGTTGCTGCCGCTTCCCTGACCTGAAGGTATATCACTCACAGGCTCATTATCGTCAGAAAGTACGCTGAAAAGAGCAAAAGCCCCCAACACAACTGCCATCGCCACCAACATTGTTATCAGAATTTTAATCTTATTTTTCATATTACCTCCTGAATCAGTACCATCTCACAATGCAGACCGAGAACACAATACACAAAACTACAAAGCAACAAAACGGACGCACCTGCTGTCCGAAGCAACATCATATTTAAAATATGATATCAAGCAGAATAAGCCTTATAGATTTCAAAAACGCCCATCATTGTTTTTCAGCCAGTTTACGAACATAACAACACAAGCCGAAATTGTAGGTAACATTTTATATTTACTTCCTGAAACAATCATTTGCTCAGGGTAAATCTCAGTATCAGCGTTTAACAGCTCTGAAACATGAATCCATAGTAAATGATCTCCGTCCTGAATCATCCTAAGTTCTGCTTTGGATTTAAACTTATACTCCTCATATTCTGTATTTGCAAGATCGACATTTCTCAAACTCAAGTTGTTGTGTATTTTTTTGTAAATAAAATCATTCTCTATTTGCCTCTTTGTTTTGGAGGACTTAGCATAAAACAGCAGCTGAGGCTTGCCGCCTTCTACCAAATCTCTGTAAGCACAAATCACCTTTACTCTCGACCCATCTATACATAAAACAGACTCAGCTGACACATTAAGCTCATCGCGGATTTCACAAATCATACCATTATATAGTCCATCTGCACTGAGTACCATATTGCTGTCAAGTGCGTACTTAACTTTCATACTTGCTGATACGCTTGGCCCCACCGTAGACTTTCCAACAGAGACATTCTTTCCTCTTTTTACAAAAGCAACATACCCATCTGATGACTCAACAAAACCGTTAAAACCTAAATGATTTGAAAGCTGAGAACATTTCAGCGGCGTCAAAAAAGGACCACATTCATAGACTTCTCGTATAGTCAATTTATTATCAAAAACAAAATCCATAGCTCTGTTTGTTACTAAGGAATGAAAATATGTTGTTCTGCCGGTGCAAATTTCAAAGCTTCCATCCTCATTAAAATACCAATCATTTATACGGATTCCATAATTATTATAAACCTCTGAGGTTTTATGAGAAGCAAGGATTTCTGAATAATGATTGGTTATAATTGACTCGGGTTCATATGCATTGTCAGGCTCATCAGACACAACTATCGGACAATCATATAAATCAGCAACTTTAGCAACAGGAAAAACAGCTACGCCTTTATGGTTTTCATATTTTATCTTTTCAACCATATTATATTTATCTACTAAGCTTTTATAATTCTCTGTGAGTTTAACAGAATCCTCAACTTTATTGTACAACCATTTTCCTAAAATCCCTACTAAAAAACTAACCGCAGACGCAATTACAACCGTAGAAAAAGTAGTTATATCAACAAGTTCAGAAAAGCTGAAAAAGAACAAAAGCACAAGAACCAAAATGATATAGAACACCAATTCCAGGCGTTTTCCCTTAGTAATCATTGTTATAAACTTCTTCATTCTTTTCACACTCATCACTTCTTTCAAAAAAATAATAACACAAATACATTCGTTTTTCAATTATATCGCGTAAGACGCGATGGAATCCTCACTCTGTTCGGATGAATTCTGCTTCGCAGATGAAATCAAAACCGTCTTGTTCTCCCCGTGAAGCAAAATTTTATCACAAAGAGATTTCATCCACCACAGGTAGATTTATTCCGTCCGAGAGGATGGATTTAATTGAAAAGTTACACCTCGTTTGTTGCGGAGTGTGTAGAGTGAAAAGTATCATCATCGCTCTCCCTAAAAATGCTCCACCGGAGCATTTTTACCTTTGGAGCAGGTGTTCCACCTACTCCTCGGCACGGTCGCCTTCAAGTCCTGCCACCTGCACAAAAAAACAAGAAAAGGGATACCCCAAACGGATATCCCTTAATTCTTATGGTGCAGGTAACAGGACTTGAACCTGCATGAACTTGCATTCACATGGACCTGAACCATGCGCGTCTGCCAATTCCGCCATACCTGCATATTTTAGTAATAAGATTAAGCGAGAAGTGTGCTTTCTTATTACTTTCTGACTCTCTATTTTTACACGGCGAGAGCTGCCGAGGCGGAGCTTACTTTCAGATAAAATCTTACTTTCGGCTTAATCCGCACAGGTTGATTTATAATCAACGCTTGATATTATACCAAAGTGCAGACAAATTGTCAACCAAAATATAAAATTTTCTTGACTAATTTTTGCAGTCGCCAGGGCCTTGAAAAAATCGGACACAATCTGCACATTACAGATTATGTCCGATGCATAGATTATATGCTTAAAATCAAATCACAGGTCGTACTTGAGTTCTTCCTTGGCAAAATTCTTGAAGCTCTCATAGTAGAAGTAGGAGCGCAGGGTCTGCAGGTCCTCGGGGGTTGTAACCTTGATGTTCTCACGGATACCCTGGAAGATGTGAACAGTCTCGCCCAGCTCAATAAGAAGCTCTGAGGAAGAAATGGGATTGGTGATACCCCTTTTCTCTGCCTCGTCGTGAGCCCACATAATCTTTCTCATAGTATAGCCCTGAGGTGCCTGAGTAATGAACATCTGCTTTCTGGGCAGAGATTTACAGCAGGTCTCGCCGTCTGCTGATTCAAGCACTGAATCAATACTGGGAGTTACAGGTACTGCAGTCTCAAACTCTCTTGCTGTGCTGATACAATCACTGATAAGCTTTTTTGACAGCATAGGACGCACGCCGTCACAGATAAGTACTATATCCTCGGGGGTTGAGTTCTTCTCCACCTCTACAAGTCCGTTGTGGATGCTCTGGTGACCGTTTGCGCCTCCACCTACAATAGAAACAACCTTGTTGATGTGGTGAGTCTCAATGAGATCCCAGAGGTAGTCAATCTTATCGGGAATACAGGAGATGACAATATCGTCTACCTCCTCATGCTTTGAAAAATGCTCCAGAGTGCGGATGATGATAGGCTTGCCGTCAACATCAATAAACTGCTTAGGAATATCCAAGGACTTCATTCTTGCACCGATTCCGCCTGCGAATATCATTGCGTGTACCATAAAACACTTATCCTTTCCTGACATACTGTCACATCTTATTTTTTAGTCTTTTTTGCTTTATCATCCTGATAAATCCTCAGCGCTTCATCTGTAGGGCCATCAAACACAAGGGTACCCTTCTTCATATAAAGAGCACGGGTGCACAGCTCTCTGACAGACTCAGCGTTGTGGCTAACATACAGAACAGTGACACCGCTTTTGATTGTGTCTGCAATCTTCTGCTTGCACTTCTTCTTGAATGTTGCGTCACCGACAGAAAGTGCCTCGTCAATAACAAGCACATCGGGCTCGATATTGACATTGATTGCAAATCCCAGACGCATCTTCATACCGCTTGAGTAAGTACGCACAGGCTGGTCGATGTAATCTCCCAGCTCTGCAAATTCGACGATTCTCTCCTCAAGACGCTTAATCTCTTTATCAGTAAGTCCCAGAATATAGCCCTTCAGGTAGATATTCTCTCTGCCTGTCATCTGCATAGAGAAGCCTGCTGTAAGCTCCAGCAGAGCCGCAACCTTACCCTTTACAGTAACACTGCCCTCTGTAGGGAATGCAACGCCAGTGATAAGCTTGAGCAGTGTGGATTTGCCTGCACCATTATCACCGATAACACCTACAGCCTCTCCCTTATCAAGTGCAAAGGAAACACCACTGAGAGCTTTATTTATCTTAGCTTTTTTATTTTTGAAGAACAGAGCACGGAAGCGCTCCTGATCGTTTTTATAGAGGGTGTATTCTTTAGTTACATTATCAAAAACAATAATAGGTTCTGACATCATTATGCCTCCTTACAGAACATCGGGGAGTCGCTTACGCAGGCGGTTATAGTTAAATATACCCAACGCAAAGACAAGTACAAATTCAGCAAGGAAAATAATAAGCTCCAGCTTATTCTCAAAGAACCATGTGTTATAAATAAATGCATTACGGTAGCCGTTTACAAAAAAGTTGATGGGATTGAGGAGCATTGCCTTCTCAAGCCAGGGAATACCTAAATCGTAGGAATTGTAGATAACACCTGTCAGCCAGAAGATACCTGACATAATGGATACAATCATATTCTCAAAGTCCTTGGAGAATGCCGCCATAGGAGCAGTTGACCATGTAAGCATCACAAAGAACATATACATCAGCGGACAATACAGGAAAAACTGCAGGTTATAAACGCTGGGCATATATCCGTAGCACAAAAGGATAACATACATAATAACACTGAGGAAAAGGTGCACAAACAGCCTTGCCAGTGCTGTGAAGGTCATAATGGTAGACACAGGGAACGAAACCTTGGTAACATACTGCTGATTCATCCTGATGGATTTAGCACCCAGAGTAATGCTGTCGGTAATAAAGAACCAAGGAATAAATCCCACCAGCATAAAAACAAATCTGGGGAACTCCTGTCCTGCCCATGAAATATCTCCTGCACTTTTGAGTCCTACAGAGAAAGCAAACCAATAAACAAAAAGTGTGAACGCAGGCTTGATAACAGCCCACAGAGGGCCGATAGCGGCGCCCTTATATGTTTTTTTCAGGTCATTAACAGCAAGGAGCATTATCTGCTTGCCGAAGCCTTTGTGTTCCTTGAATATTGAAAACAATTGAAAATCCTCCTTGGGGTTTATCACCCATACAAGTATACTATACCATAATAATACAACTATCATTATATATTATTTTATAGATTTGTCAATTTACAGTTTTGAGATAAATACTGAATATTAATGACCTGTTGTTTACTTGTTCACAATTTTCTGATAAAATGCATTTATAAACTAAAAGCGAGGTGTAAACAATGGAATTTCATATACAGGGACAATTTGGAAATCCTGTAATTCTGATGATTCACGGAGTAATGACTCCCTATGAAATAATGTTACCCATTACAGAACATTTCACGGATAAGTACAGAGTGATAATTCCTGCTCTTGACGGACACACAAAAAGAGAGCCAAGCACATTTATATCCATAGAAAACGAAGCAAAAAAAATAGAGAATTATCTGAAAGAAAAAGACATTTCAGAAATTTTCTGTGTGTGCGGATTCTCTTTAGGCGGTGCAATTGCTCACAAGCTGTTAAGCAGAGGCAACATTATGATTCATAACATAGTGCTTGACGGAGCACCTCTTGTAAAATCTCCGACACTGCTTACCAGGATTATGACAAGCAACTATCTGGATATACTGAGAAAGTCAAAGGCGAGAGACAAAAAGACCCTTGATAATTTCTGCAGACACTTCCTGCCTGAATGTTACCTACCCCACTACCTTGAGTTTATTGATAAAATGAGCGAGGAAAGCATTATAAATATACTGGATTCTGTAGGAGACAGCACTCTTGATACAAACCTTGACCTGATAGAGACAAACCTTCTTTATCTGCACGGCACAAAAATGAACGAGTATCTGTCAAAGAAAAGTGCAAATGTAATTGCAAAGGTATACCCAGAGGCAACGGTTGTGTGCTTTAAAGGTGACACCCATTGCCAGTGTGCAATTTATGAGCCCGACGACTGGGCTCAGGTCGTGCTGGATTTTATAAGCAGGACATAAAATAAGGATACATACAAAAGCGGAGTACACTTTTTCGGTGTACTCCGCTTTTTATAATAAATTTAACTAATACAATTGTTAAACAATTATTTCTCTATTCTATACATTTGAGAATCCATAAAAATAAAATCATCAGAAAAATACAGACCGTTGAAATCTTGTGAGCTTAGTAACAACTCACCTGTATCAGAAATAATACAAGCCGAATCTCTATCGTAGCCCTTGATAATTACAGCCAACCCTGTTTCTTCTGAAAAAGGATAAACCAAATTAACTTTTTCATCAAGTGTTATTGAGTAGTTAGCTACTATGTTGCCTGCCTTATCTATCACGCAACAAGTATCATCAGAGGTTATAGCGAACGCCCTATCATTTGTAACCTCACCAGTATAACTAAACGATGGGTTTAAAACAAAATTACCGGACACATCAGCATAACCCCATTTACCATAACTACATACAGGAACAACATCATCAGAAAACGCACCTACATAGTCATAACTGCAAGGAAGAACAACTTCTCCTGTAGCTAACTCTATGAGGCCCCACTTTTTATTCTCGTCAACGATGTTCATATATCCGTTTTTTGCAATAAAGGTTCTTAATGGCGTATTCCACATCGCATTGCGGAAATACATCATATTTCCGAGCACATTATCCACTTTATCAGAAACAAAATTATTGTCAGGAATAACCTGTTGCCAAATCACATTGCCTGAACAATCAACTAGTTTATAATCATAGTCATACTCAAGCGTATCTTTATTAAAATGACAATAATTAAGTAATACACCACTAAACTCAGGTGTATTGATAGCTCTGTAAGTAAGTTCTTCTCCACCATCAATTGTAAACTCATGTGTTTGCATTTTATCATCAACAGTGATTACATTCAAATCATAAACGCCTGATAATCCAATATAAGCTTGTCGAACATAAGCCTTTTCAAATGCAAATAATTTTCCATTTTGAAACAAAACATTCCAATACTCATAGGCATAGCCTTCTGGTAATTCAGTCAGTACATTTCCATTTATATCAATAACTTTCCACTCGTCGTCAACCTTTACAACAGCTTTATCCTCAGAGAAAACCCCTGCCTGATCGTAGTTTTCGTTAAGAACAATATTACCATATTCATCGCAATAACCGTATTTCCCGTCATAATAAAACCTAAATAGCTCTGTTTCAAAATAATCAGCATAATCATTATTAGTATATGAATCATACCACGAACTATGATTAAACTTATCATAAGGAATCTGTCCAGTCGAAGTTATCTCAGTAAGAAAAGTTTCGCGTTCTTCATATTCAGTGGTCTGTGTTAGATTTACTGAGTCCCCATAGGTGTCAACATCAGTATTGTTAACAGCATTATTTTCTCCGCATGCAGAAAAGCAAAAAAGAACAACAACTAAAAGAAAAGCAACTAACTTTTTCATTATCAAATCCTCCTGTAACATACAATTTTTCAAAAAAAGTATATCATACGGTTTTCTAAAAGTCAACTCTTTTGAGGTAACTTTTCTAACTCAATATAAGTAACATAAATATAAAGTATATATTAAGGAGATGATATTTTGAATATAGGAGAAGCCGTAAGGTTGCGAATAATAGAACTCTGTAAAAACCGAAATATAACTGTCAATAAATTAAGTACAGTTAGCGGAATAACCCAATCTACACTAAACAATATCATCAGCATGAGAAATAATAGCACTACAATCTCTACAATCAAAAAAGTTTGTGACGGATTAGGTATTACAATTCAGGATTTTTTCAATTCAGATTTATTCAATAATTTAGAACAGGAAATAAGATAAGAGGCTGACTCACAATGAGTCAGCCTCTTATTGTATAAAGCTATTAATTACTTGTTGAAGATGGACATAATGTCGTAGAAGTTGTCGTCATCGTCATCTGTGGACTCTGCCTTTGCGGGCTCTGCCTGTGAGGAAGCGTCAGCCTTCTTTGCAGACTTTGTCTTGCCGTCAGAGCTGAAACCTGTAGCGATAACTGTAACGCTGATCTCGTCCTTCATATCCTCGTTGACAACAGCACCCCAGATGATGTTTGCATCCTCTGCAGCCTTCTCGGAAATGATTGTGGAAGCAACATCGATATCATCAAGGCTGACATCGGGGGATGCAGTGATGTTGATGATAACGCCCTGTGCGCCGTCGATTGTAGTCTCGAGCAGGGGTGAGGAGATAGCAGCATCAGCAGCAACAACAGCCTTGTCCTTACCGGATGCTTTACCGATACCCATATGTGCATAGCCTGCATCCTTCATAATTGCAGTAACATCTGCAAAGTCAAGGTTAACAAGACCGGGAACAACGATAAGGTCAGAGATGCTCTGTACACCCTGACGGAGTACATCGTCAGCAATAGTAAATGCGTTCTGGAGAGTGATGCTCTGCTCAGAAACGAACTTGAGTCTTTCGTTGGGAACAACGATGAGAGAGTCAACGCAAGCAGCTAACTGCTCGATACCCTGCTCAGCCTGTGCCATACGCTTCTTACCCTCAAACGCGAAGGGCTTTGTAACAACAGCAACAGTGAGGATGCCCATATCCTTAGCAATCTTTGCAACAACGGGAGCTGCACCTGTACCTGTGCCGCCGCCCATACCTGCGGTAACGAACACCATATCTGTATCCTTGAGGAGTGCTGCAATCTCTTCGCGGTTCTCCTCAGCAGCCTTCATGCCAACCTCGGGCAGAGAGCCTGCACCCTTACCGCGTGTTACCTTCTCACCGATCTGAATCTTCTGAGAAGCCTTGGAGAAGCGGAGAACATGCTCGTCTGTGTTAACAGCGATGAACTCTACATTCTTAACCTCCATCTTAACCATTCGGTTAACAGCGTTACCGCCGCCGCCACCGACACCGATAACCTTAATTACGGGTAAATAATCAACATACTCTTTCTCTAACTCAAAAGCCATTTACTTGTCCTCCTTGAAATCGTCTATATAAGTTGCAAAACTTGTTTTGTTACTCAGCGGACACAACTATACATTATAATCCACTTTATAATAAGGTAACATATTCACGGCGTAATTTCAATATTTTTTTGAAAATTACTGGATTTTTTTATGTTTTGAACATAAAACATTCTCTGTTTTTGCCTGAATGTGTGTTTTTTACATTCCACAATTCCCTATTTTTCAAAGCATATCAGTAGTAATATACCTGT
>JAFUJH010000082.1 GCA_017473775.1 Ruminococcus sp. | reverse complement strand
TCCTCAGCTGTAAGGTCTACATCCTGAGTAACACCCTTTTCTTCTTTCATCTTGTCGATGAGCTCCTCGAAGTACTTCTTACCTACTTCCATAACAACATCGGAGTACATCTGGATGAATCTTCTGTAGCAGTCCCAAGCCCAACGAGCGTTACCGGACTTCTCTGCCATAACATTAACAACATCCTCGTTAAGACCGAGGTTGAGGATTGTATCCATCATACCGGGCATGGATGCTCTTGCACCGGAGCGAACAGAAACGAGGAGAGGATTCTCCAGATCGCCGAACTTCTTGCCGGTGATCTCTTCCATCTTCTCGATGTACTCCATGATCTGTGCCTGGATGTCATCGTTGATCTTGCGACCGTCTTCGTAGTACTGTGTGCAAGCCTCTGTGGTTACTGTGAAACCCTGGGGAACGGGCAGACCGAGAGATGTCATCTCTGCAAGGTTAGCACCCTTACCGCCCAGAAGCTCACGCATTGATGCGTTACCCTCTTTAAAGAGGTAAACAAACTTGTGGCTCATTTTAAAGACCTCCTAAAAAATGTGTAATATGCGAAAGCGGAGTGTTCCGCTTTGCTTTTGATGCTCTGAGCCTGCATAGCAGACTCACGCTTAATAGGTATTATATCAAATTTAAAATAAAAATGCCATATTTTTTCAAATTTATTTTGTCATAAAATGTTACCAATATTCGTCATTTCATTTTAACAATTTGTTAAGTAGTTACAAAGATGAGATATTTTGCCCGAATGACTTGAAAAATTATCGATTTATGAGATAATAAATATAACTGTTAGTGTGTTATCACAAATCAGGCAGGAAAGGTAGTATACTATGAAAAAATGTGCGGTTATTCTTGCAGGCGGAGAAGGTAAGCGTATGGGCAGTGAAAAGCCCAAGACCCTGTGTGAGGTTTTAGGTAAGCCGATGCTCCGTTGGGTTATCGATGCTGTGAAGGACGCAGGCATTGACGATATCTGTATAGTCAAGGGCTATCGTGCAGAGTATATTGATGAGTATGTAACTACACTGCCCTTTCGGGTTGAGACCGTATTGCAGGCTGAGAGACTTGGTACAGGTCACGCCGTTATGATGGCAAGGAGCTTTCTTGAGGACAGAGGTGGCAGTGTTGTTATCCTTGGCGGTGATGCTCCCTTTGTGGATGCAGATACTATCAGCGACTCCCTGAGTCAGCATATGGAGTCTGAGTCCAAGGCAACTGTCATCAGTGCAAGCGTGCCTGACTCTACAGGTTACGGCAGAATTGTCAGAAATGACGACGGTTCGCTCAAGGCAATCGTGGAGCACAAGGACGCATCTGAGGAGATAAGACAGATTAAGGAAATCAACTCCGGTGCATATTGGTTTGATACACAGGCTTTGCTGTCTGTGCTGGATAATATCACAGCAGATAACAAGGCAAAGGAATATTATCTGCCCGATGCACTGAAGCTTATTATTGCTCAGGGTGACAAGGCGGGTGCTTTTGTGGCAAAGAGTGCCGATGTAGCACTTGGTGCCAACGATCCTGCTCAGCTTGCACAGCTTAACGAAATCGCTCTTGAGAAGGGCTACAAGCCTGCTGAATAAAATAAAAGCCATAAGAATAAACTCGTGGCTCCCCTTGTCAGGGGAGCTGGCGGCGAAGCCGACTGAGGGGTAGTAAAATACAACTTTTCTCTCCCTCCGTCAAAACCTTCGGTTTTGCCACCTCCCTCGTCAGAGGGAGGCAAAGAAGTGAGTTAATTAATTTTACATATTTTCAAAATCCAATTAACTAATCCAAGAAAAGGGGAAAAGTAAATGAATTTTCACGGAAAAGACATCAAAATCTTCGCGGGTAACTCAAATCCCACAGTTGCACAGGGTATAGCAGGCTGTCTGGGTCTGCCTCTGGGAAAGAGCAGCTGTAACAAGTTCTCTGACGGTGAGATTGCAGTTTCTCTGCACGAGTCTGTTCGAGGCAGTGAGTGCTTTATCGTTCAGTCTACCTGCACACCCGTAAACGACAATCTGATGGAAATGCTCATTATGATTGACGCAATGAAGAGAGCCTCTGCCGCTTGTATTACTGCTGTTATTCCTTACTTCGGCTATGCTCGTCAGGACCGTAAGGCTAAGGCAAGAGATCCCATCTCAGCTAAGCTTTGCGCTGACCTTATCACAGCAGCAGGTGCAGACAGAGTCCT
>JAFUJH010000081.1 GCA_017473775.1 Ruminococcus sp. | reverse complement strand
TTTGTGACTGTAGAAAAAGTCCGTGCCTCCCTCTGACGAGGGAGGTGGATTTTGCCGAAGGCAAAATACGGAGGGAGAGAAAACGCAGATATAATGCAATTTTTTAACTACCCCTCAGTCACCTACGGTGACAGCTCCCCTGACAAGGGGAGCCACGATTTATACTTTATCGACAAGCTGAAGCACCGCAGTGAAAACTGCGATGCCTGTATTAATTATCAGCTGAATCTGATGAAGAAAGTTTATTATCAGGATTTTCCTCTGTCTGAGGCTTGGGCTCTACTATCTTTTTAGTAAAGACTATGCCCTCGTACTTCTGCTTTACATATACCTGACCTGCAAATTCCTTCTTACATTCAGGGCAGACAAAGAACGCCTTGAAGCTTCGGCTTCTTACATTCCATTTGGACTTCTGTACACAACGGGCACCGCACTCGGGACAATCGAAGAACATCTTTGAGCGGTCCACCAAGGGATTGCGTATATCGGTGATGAGTTTGGACTTGAATGTAAGCTTGCGGTAAAACTCATCATCGGTGGTATCCTCAATAAACTCATCAAGGACGGATTTTCTGAAAAGAGCCTTGAAACATTTGTGACTAAGCTGTGCATCAGCAAGAGCTCTGTGCTGGTCACCCTCCACAGGAATAGAGAGAAGCTCTGCGCAAGCAGAAAGCCCGAGCTGTCTGGAAGCACTGCCTACACCAAGGCAATGCTCACAATAGCTCTGCAGGTCGCAATAGCGCTTCATAAAATTAAGTCGTTCTCCCCCTGTGAAGTAGCTCTGATTCTCAAGAAGTGCCAGCAAATCAGAGGTGCTCCATGTCATAAGCACACTGTCACCGAGGAAATCAGCAAAGCTCCTCATTGCACTTTGAAAATCGTGCTCTGCCGCCTTGAGCTCGTCGAAGGTGATGTTTGTCAGCTTCTTTACATAAGGATTCATAAACTTTCCGATTACAGGGCGAATGAGCACAGCAAATTCACCGATGATGTTCATATCATCATCGATTTTTACTGCGCCGAATTCAAATATCTCGTTGATGTACTTCTTGCGTTTCTTGCTGAAAGCAGCATTCCACTCAAGGTCGAGAATTACATAACTCATTTACGGAAAGCCTTCTTCATTCTAAGTTCTTTGGAAAGGATTGTTTTTCTCATACGGATTGACTCGGGAGTTACCTCTACAAGCTCATCGTCTGCGATGAACTCAAGGCACTGCTCCAGAGACATAATTGTGGGAGGAACAAGCTTTAATGCATCGTCGGAGCCTGATGCTCGGGTATTGGTCATATGCTTACGCTTGCAGACATTTACTGTCATATCCTCACTCTTGGGATTCTCGCCTACTATCATACCCTCGTAAACCTCAACACCGGGGCCGATGAAAAGTCTGCCTCGCTCCTGTGCCTGATAGAGTCCGTAGGCTACACTCTCGCCTGATTCGTGAGCAATGAGAGAACCCTTGTGGCGGGTTATAATCTCACCCTTCATAGGCTCGTAGGAATCGAACACACTGTTCATAATACCGTTGCCGTTGGTATCTGTCAGGAATTCGGGACGATATCCCATAAGTCCGCGGGAGGGAATACGGAACTCGATGTGAGTCATATTACTGCCGACCCTTGCTCCCATATTGATAAGCTCTGCTTTACGGGAGCCCAGCTTCTCCATAACAGGGCCAACATAATTGTCGGGAACTTCAATCATCAGATACTCCATAGGCTCGCACTTGACACCGTCGATAACCTTGGTGATAACCTGAGGACGGGACACCTGAAATTCATATCCCTGACGGCGCATAGTCTCGATAAGGATTGAAAGGTGAAGCTCACCTCTGCCTGATACCTTGAAGGTATCTGTGGAGTCGGTTTCCTCCACACGGAGAGCCACATTGGTCTCTATCTCGCGGAAAAGTCTGTCGCGAAGATTACGGGAAGTGACAAACTTGCCCTCTCTGCCTGCAAAGGGGCTGTTATTGACGATAAAGTTCATAGATACGGTAGGCTCATCTATCTTGATGAAGGGCAGTGGCTCAATTACTTCTGTGTCACAGATAGTTTCGCCGATGTTAATCTCACCGATACCGCTGATACAGACGATGTCACCTACTGTGGCACTGTCGGTCTCTACACGGGAGAGTCCCTGATACTGATAAAGCTTTGCAATTTTCACACGCTTACTTGTGCCGTCTGCACAGCAGAGAGTAGCCTGCATACCCGACTTAACTGAGCCGCGCTCAACTCTGCCGATACCGATTCTGCCTACATATTCGTCGTAGTCGATATTGGAAAGAAGAAGCTGAAGTCCGCCATCAGAATCCCCCTCGGGTGCAGGGATTTCCTCAACAATCTTTTCAAAGAGAGGCTGCATATCTGTGCCCTGCTCATGATAATCAAGCATTGCGTAGCCTTCACGGGCTGAGGCGTATACTACAGGGAACTCAAGCTGGTCATCGTCTGCACCAAGCTCAATGAACAGGTCAAGAACCTCGTCGATTACCTCCTCGGGACGAGCACCTGTGCGGTCAATCTTATTGACAACAACTACTACCTTCTTTTTAAGGCTGAGAGCTTTTTTCAGAACAAATCGGGTCTGGGGCATACAGCCCTCAAAGGCGTCTACAAGAAGCAGAACACCGTCTACCATCATGAGAATTCGCTCAACCTCGCCGCCGAAGTCGGCATGTCCCGGGGTATCTACAATGTTGATTTTGATGTCGTTATACATTACAGCTGTGTTCTTGGAGAGAATGGTGATACCACGCTCACGCTCAAGGTCGTTTGAGTCCATAACACGGTCAGCTACTACCTCGTTGGAGCGGAAGATTCCGCTCTGATGAAGAAGCTGGTCAACCAGGGTTGTCTTGCCGTGGTCAACATGAGCAATGATTGCTACATTTCTTAAATTTGCGTTTACACTCACAATATCATATCCTTCTGTAAATTTCCAATGTATGATTATAGCACAATACGACAGCAAATACTATGGTAATATTATATGAAAATTATTCTATATAAGACAGATATATTAGTTTTCAAATCTTCTTTACAACTGACGGCTGTTAGTATATAATATATTATGTATTTTTATGATTAAAAAGGAGGAATCCGTATGGGTTATACTATCGCGGAAAAAATCATTAAAGCTCATCTTGTGGAAGGCGAGATGATTAAGGGTACTGACATTGCACTGAGAATTGACCAGACTCTGACTCAGGATGCAACAGGCACTATGGCTTACCTTGAGTATGAGGCTATGGGTGTGCCCAGAGTTAAGACTGAGAGAAGTGTTGCTTACATAGACCACAACACTCTGCAGACAGGCTTTGAGAATGCTGACGACCACAGATTTATCCAGTCTGTTTGTAAGAAGCACGGTATCTACTTCTCACGCCCCGGTAACGGTATCTGCCACCAGGTACACCTTGAGAGATTCGGAATCCCCGGCAAGACTCTCATCGGCTCTGACAGCCATACCCCCACAGGCGGCGGTATCGGTATGCTGGCTATTGGCGCAGGCGGACTTGATGTTGCTGTTGCTATGGGCGGCGGTGCATATCACATCACAATGCCCGAGATGGTAAGAGTAAACCTTACAGGCAAACTCTCCCCCTGGGTATCTGCTAAGGATATTATCCTTGAGGTGCTCCGCATCCTTTCTGTTAAGGGCGGCGTAGGCAAGATTATCGAGTACGGCGGCGAGGGTGTTAAGACTCTGTCTGTACCTGAGCGTGCTACTATCACAAATATGGGTGCAGAACTCGGTGCTACTACCTCTGTATTCCCCTCTGATGAAATTACAAAAACATTCCTTGAGGCTCAGGGCAGAGGTAACGATTGGTCAGAGCTTTCTGCAGATGAGGACGCAGTATATGACAAGATAATTGATATTGACCTTTCTTCCCTTGTTCCTATGGCTGCTTGTCCCCACAGCCCTGACAACATCAAGACTATTGAGGAGATTGGCGAGAAGAAGGTTGACCAGGTTTGCATCGGCTCCTGCACAAACTCCTCTTACCTTGACCTGATGAGAGTTGCAGCTATCCTCAAGGGCAAGACTGTTTGTCCCTCTGTTTCCCTTTCAATTGCTCCCGGCAGCAAGCAGGTATTCAATATGCTGGCACAAAACGGTGCTCTGGCAGACCTGATTGCAGCAGGTGCAAGAATCCTTGAGTGTGCTTGCGGTCCCTGCATCGGTATGGGTCAGTCCCCCAACTCTGCAGGCATATCCCTTAGAACATTTAACCGTAACTTTGAGGGCAGAAGCGGTACTGCTGACGGTCAGATTTACCTTGTATCTCCTGAGACTGCGGCTGTATCTGCACTGACAGGTGTATTCACAGACCCCAGAACTCTGGGTGAGGCTGTAGAGATTGCACTGCCTGAGAAGTTCCTTGTTAATGACAATATGATTATCGAGCCAATTGAGGCAGAACTTATGGATACTATTGAGGTTCTCCGCGGACCCAACATCAAGCCCTTCCCCACAACCAAGCCTATGGAGGAAAGCATCGAGGCTTCTGTTGCACTTAAAGTAGGCGACAATATTACTACCGACCACATTATGCCTGCAGGTGCAAAGATTCTGCCCCTTCGTTCAAACATTCCTGCAATCTCTGAGCACTGCTTCACTGTATGCGACAAGGAGTTCCCTGCTCGCGCTAAGGCTCTGGGCTCATCAATCATTGTAGGCGGTAACAACTACGGTCAGGGCTCATCCCGTGAGCACGCTGCTCTCGCTCCCCTCTACCTCGGTGTTAAGGCTGTACTTGTGAAGAGCTTTGCAAGAATTCACAGAGCTAACCTTATCAATGCAGGTATTCTGCCCCTTGAGTTTGCAAACGAGGCTGACTACGATGCACTCTCCCTCGGTAACGAAATCGTTATGCCTTCAGTCAGAAGCATTATTGAGAATGGCGGCGATGTTATCATCGAGAACATGACCACAGGCAAGACTATTGTTGCAAAGTGCGACCTGACAGACAGAATGAAGGCTATCATCCTTGCAGGCGGACTCTTAAACTACACAAAGGAGCAGAACAATGGCTAAGATTAAAATGACAACTCCCCTCGTTGAGATGGACGGAGATGAAATGACCAGAATTATCTGGTCTCTTATCAAAGAGGAGCTTATCCTCCCCTTTGTTGACCTGAACAGTGAGTACTACGATTTAGGTCTTGAGAACAGAAACGCAACTGACGACCAGGTTACTGTAGACAGTGCTGAGGCTACTAAGAAGTACGGCGTTGCTGTTAAGTGTGCTACAATCACACCCAATGCCGCAAGAATGACAGAGTATGACCTTAAAAAGATGTGGAAGTCCCCCAACGGCACAATCCGTGCAATTCTGGACGGCACAGTGTTCCGTGCTCCTATCCTTGTGAAGGGTGTTGTTCCCTTTATCCCCACTTGGACTAAACCCATCACAATTGCTCGTCACGCATATGGCGATGTATACAAGAACACTGAGATGAAGGCTCCTGCAGGCTCTAAGGCAGAGCTGTGTGTAACTGATGCACAGGGCAACGAGACAAGAGCTACAATTATGGAGTTCAAGGGTGACGGTATTGTACAGGGTATGCACAATACTGACAGGAGCATTGCATCCTTTGCACGCTCCTGCTTTAACTATGCACTTGCTACAAAGCAGGATGTATGGTTCTCCTCCAAGGACACTATCTCTAAGATTTACGACCACAACTTCAAGGATATCTTCCAGGATATCTATGACAATGAGTACAAGGAGAAGTTCGAGGCTGCAGGCATCGAGTATTTCTACACACTTATTGACGATGCAGTTGCCCGTGTTATCAGAAGCAATGGCGGTTACATCTGGGCTTGCAAGAACTATGACGGCGATGTAATGAGCGATATGGTAGCTACAGCCTTCGGCTCACTGGCTATGATGACAAGCGTACTGGTATCTCCCGACGGCGTTTACGAGTATGAGGCTGCTCACGGCACAGTACAGCGTCACTACTACAAGCATCTGAAGGGTGAGGAAACCTCCACAAACTCTGTTGCAACAATCTTTGCATGGAGCGGCGCACTGAGAAAACGCGGTGAGCTGGACGAAAACTCTGAGCTTGTACACTTTGCTGATATGCTGGAGAAGGCTACAATCGACACTATCGAGAGCGGCATTATGACAGGCGACCTGTACCTTATCTCTACTCTTGAGAACAAGCAGAAGGTAAACACTCAGGACTTCCTCAAGGAAATCGGAAAGAAGCTTGCTACACTTATGGCGTAAGCTTAACAAATTTAATTAAACTGAACGGAGGGTTATTATGAGCAAAACAGACGGACAGATTTCTATGCCTGTAATCCGCAGATTACCTAAATACTACAGATGTCTTTGCACTATGGAACAAAACGGCATAGAGAAAATTTCGTCACGCGCTCTTGCAGAAGCAATGAACATCACTGCTTCTCAGGTAAGACAAGACCTGAACTGCTTTGGCGGATTCGGTCAGCAGGGATACGGATATATAACCAAAACCCTCCGTGAAGAAATTGCGAAGCTACTGGGTATTGATGAACTAAAAAATACTGTTATCTACGGTATCGGTAACTTGGGCAGAGCTGTGCTTTTTCATTTTGATTTTGAGAAATTCGGCTTTAAGCTCTGCGGTCTGTTTGACACTGCCCCCCACCTTGTGGGCACAGAGCTAGCAGGCTTTACTATCAAGGACAACTGTGACATTGAGGACTGTGTGAAGGAGAATTCAGTTACCACTGCAATCCTGTGTATTCCTACAGTAAGTGCCGAGGATGTGGTGAAGAAGCTGTATGATGCAGGCATCAGGAATTATCTGAACTTCAGCCACTTTGACATTACTGCTCACTATCCTGACTGCGTGTCAAATGATGTGCATCTGAGCGAAAGCCTGATGACACTGGGATATCTTATTACAAATAAGGAACCCGACACTCAGGATTAAAATACAATGAGAAAACCCGTATGTACTTTGGTTTGTACATACGGGTTTGTTTTATTTTATGATGTTTTTAAGCTCATACAGAGAGTCGATAATCACTGCATTTGTGACGGCAAACTCTCTGACACTCTGGTGACCTTTTGTATTAAGAATACAATCACAGCCGAGAGCTTGAGCCATCTGCCAATCTGCTACGCAATCGCCGATGACAATTACATCGTTCGGATTTATCTGATTATCGGAAAGATACTGCTGAGCCAAAAAGGTCTTATCCCCTGCATGATAATCTGTCAGTGCAAGGACATTGTGGAAATATCCGATTATTCCTAAGGACTCAAGCTTTGATGTAACCTTGTGGATATGAGAAGCAGACACTACAAGCTGGGTTTTGTTGAGAGAAGCAAGGTAAGACAACATCTGAGCTGCTCCATCCATCAGAGGGTTGGGATTGAGATGCTTATCATAGCCCGAGTCAAACTCTGCGATTGCCTCCTCAGGTGTGATAGTGCCGGGGATAAACACCTGCTCATAAAAGTGCCAGATAGGAGTATCCACAGCTTTGTAATAATCATCAATTGTAATTGTCTGCTGATCACGACGGATGAGCATATCGTTGACAGCACCAAGTGCCGCATAAACATCATCAACGAGGGTGCCGTTGAAATCCCAGATTATAGTTGTGTAATTCTTCATTAAGACTCCTGTGATATCAGATAAATGGCGAAAGCCCTGCTTGCTCCATAATGAGGCTGATTCGCTGAGCTTGCGCAGAATCTGTTGAGGTCATATAATACTTCAGATTCTTTGTATTGATGTTACGCCTTCTGAAAATTCGGTTGCACCAATGGGCTACGATGCAGAAGGGATAAAATAACTTATGCTTTCGTGAGATGGGATATAAATCGGAAATAAAACCATAGGAAGGAAAAAGCCTTCTGAAAAATGCCTTTGCAGGATTTTGCTTCTTCCCTGTTGACTTCTCTGCCTTCAAGGCTGATTGAAGTAGAGAATCCCTTGAAATACCGAAGGTACAGGCGCAGAGTATGAAATCTGCAAGAAGTGAATCGGTGTTTGGAATTCCTCCTGAAAACCAGTTGTATGAAAGGCATCTGATTTTATCCTCAAAATCAATGAGCTTCAGCTTTGAAAGCTCAGTTGAGAGATAAGCTCTGTCAAGAGTCTTTCCGTGTGCCTCGTAAAAAACAAACACATCCATAATCATACGAACTCCTGCTCCGCCTGAGAGCATATGCTTTGACAGATGAGAGAGCAAATACAGGTAGGCATCCTCATCCCTGAGACACCCTACAAGGGAGTCGGAGCTGTACACAGCACGGCTGAGGATATCAGAAAAATAGGTATGGCTTGTATCGTAAGCATCCGCTGAGCTTGCGTGAAGCTCGTAGTGATGCAGGTTATCTTTGGTAAAATCAAGCTCTGAGCCTGTTTCATCAAGAGTATAACCAAAATCTGTAAAAACATCTATAACCTGTTGCTTGTTGTTTGCGTCGTAGATAATATCCACATCCGTCATAGTCCGCATTGCAGGAATTCTGTAGTCATTTTTGAGCACATACCCCTTAACCGGCAGTACCCGTACACCCTTGTCACTTAACGATTTCAGGAGTCGCTCTGTCTCAAATGTGATGTTTGACTCAGAGACAAGGGATAAAGCCTGATGCTGACGAAAGATATTATTAATCTCCTCACAGGGCTGATACTCTGCAGGAAGCTGACTCACAGAATATGATACCATACCTGCCAAGGAGTGAAACTCAGACAAGCTGAGAAGCGAAGCCCAATCCACAGGTGACTCGGGAACAGGTGGCTTACACCCTCTGAGCGAACAGGACAACAGGGTGAGAAGATACGGAAAGCAAGCCTTGTATTCGGATTTAGCTCTTGTGTTCAAGGTCAATCACCACAATCTTTCCGTCGATAATGCGTACCTCTTTATTGCAAAGGGAGTTTGCAGCTTTCTTGTGAGAAATAAGTATGCAGGTTTTATCAGAGAGCTTGCGGATATTCTCAAGAAGTCGGAGCTCTGTTGCCTCGTCAAGTGCAGAAGTTGCCTCGTCAAGAAGTATAACAGGTGCACCTGAAAGGAAGGCTCGTGCAATGGCGATTCGCTGAATCTGTCCCTCAGACAGACCCATACCCTTCTCGCCTATTACTGTCTCAAGCCGGTCAGGTAATGTATAAATAAAATCTGCACAAGCAAAACCAATTGCCTCGCGAATTTCATCCTCGGTAGCATCCTCTTTAATAAACGCAATATTTTCTCTGATAGTGCCTGAGAGCAGGAAGTTGCCCTGAGGTACATAGGAGAAAAGTTTACGGAGGTTGCAATCAACTGTAATCTTACTACCATCCTTGAGACTCAGGTATATTTCTCCGCATTCAATAGGAAATACACCTAACAGAAGCTTGGTGAGAGTACTCTTACCGATACCTGAGATACCTGTCATAACAATCAAATCACCTTTGTTTATGGTTAGAGAAGTCCTATCAAAAATTAGGTCTCTATCGTATCTGAAGGTGATATCTTTGAATTCAATTGTATCAAGGTTCTCGTAGAGGGAGCTGAAGTCGATGTTACTGTCGTTGACTGCAATCTCATCTTCAATTGCCTCAAATTCCATAATTCGCTCTGCGGAGCCTATAGCTGAATAATACATAGGCAGAACACCGGAGAGAGAGTTAATGGGAGCACTTATCTGAGAAATAAGCGAAAGAACCTGAGAAAGTGTACCGTATGTAATAAAGGGATCTCCCTGTGCAATCTTGACAGCACAATAGATAAGTCCAAACAAATATGCTGCATTGAAAGCTACAGAGAAAGAACCGTTAGTAACAAGAGAAATGATATTTCTCTTTGCCTTACGCTTATAGTTTGCCTCCTGAAGCTCAGAGGCTGCCTCGCAAACCTTATCCTCAGAACTGAACACCTTGATAACAAGCAGACTTGACAGGGTCTCCTGCATAAATGAGCGAATCTTACCATCGGTCTCCATAATCTGCTTGTGGTACTCCTTCATATATTTTTTAAAGAAGGAGGAAACAAGGAACACAAAGACACCCACTGCAAGGAATGCAACTGTAAACCACGGGTCAATTGACAAAAGAACAAAGAAAATACCAACGATTCGGGCAAGTGCAAGGGTAAGTCCCGGGATAAGGGAGGTAATTGCACCGACGATGGTGTTGATATCGTTATTGAGACGGTTGAGCATCTCTCCTGTGTGGAACTTTGTGATGCTGGAATAGTTCTTTTTGAGAATATTCTTATATAGACTTGATTTAAGCTCAATGGTCAGCCTTGCGTTAATCCTGAACACTAAGTGGTTACTGACAATTGACAGGATAACCCTTGTAAGAACAAGTGCACCAAACAACACACCCCAGAACAGGATTCCTCTGAGTCTTTCAGCCTCAAGTGCACCGAAGCTGCTCTTACCGATTGCGGAATCGATAACATTCCTGAGCATATAGGAATTGAACACTGCAATTGCCGCAAGAATAATATTGAGTACAGTCAGAGCTATAATATTAAACCACTGGGGTCTGGCACTCCTTACAAGCCACTTCAGTGATTTGCTGTCGGTCAGTGCCCTGAACAACTTCTTAAAGGTGAATTTATCATCCACAAATATCACCTGCCTGTGATAATTTCTGTAATAAAACAAGACCGCACAGTACACTGTACGGCTTGAAGATATAGGTCAAAATATTAGTCCAGAAGGTCAGCCTCTGTAAGCTGTGCAACGAACTTCTTTACATCGTTCTTGGCTACAGCCTCATCTACATCGTAGTGCTCCAGCATTGCGGCTACAACAGCGTCCTCTGTTGTTTCATTCTCCAGCAACTGCCACAGGAAGGCACCTGCCTCGTTAAGATTAATCATACCGTTAAAGTCAGCAACTGCAGGGCCGATAGGAACAACCACATAGCAATCGGCAACTTTTCTGAGCATAAAATTATCTTTAATTTTCATATTAATACATCCTTTCAGACTTACTGTGTAATTTTATAAGCTGTATGGGCAGCATTGTCGCTGTCAGTACAGAATAATTTGTAGATGGGATAGGCTGAAATAATCTTTTCATAAAACTCAAAGAGCTTGTCTGTCTCTCCCCTTGAGAGTTTCCGCGGTGTTTGCTGTAACAGCTCACACAGGGATTCAGCCGAAGTAAGTGTAACAAGCTTATCCTCCTGTGCCTGCTCAAGAAAAACAATACCGCCAAGCTCACCGCTCATATTACATTGGATATCAGTGCCACCTGCAAAGGGTGTACCGTAAACAATACATTTATCATCTATAATACGGAATGAGGGCTTGTCATCATTAATAATAACTGAGCCTTGGGGATAAAGCCTCAGAAGGCGTCGAGTGAGCGTGGACTTGCCAACCCCTGAGTTTCCTGAAATAAGGTAGACCTTGTTATCAATCATAATGGCTGAGCTGTGGATAAAGCTACCATCAAAGCGGATAAGCAGGCGGTTGAAAAGGTTACAGAGAAGTACATTCTCAGCAATAGGCTCAGTGATTCCCACTCCCTGCGTAACAAGGTAATCTATGTCTTTTTTATTACACGCCAGAGTCTTTGGAAAAGACAGAGGCTCAGAGGTTATGTAGGGCTCGTACCAATGAGAAGTCTCGTCATATTCGGTAGCAAGCGATACTACCACATCCGCTATTTTATATCGGGGCATCAGATTTGTACCTCTGTGCCTACAAAGAGGATGTTGAGGAAACCTGCGCAATACTTCTGAATCTGGGTGGCATCCTTGATATTTACACCCTCGGTGCCGTCACAGTTACCAAGGAATTTCTGTATATTATCCATAGTGATAAGCTCAGCAGACGCCTTCTGAATCATAGTGGCATCCTTGATTGTAACCTTGGAGTCAAGGTCGCAGTCACCGATGATATACACCTTGCCTGTTGTAGGCAGAACGATTGAGGTTGTGGGTGTAGTTGAAGATGATGTCTCAACGGTTGATGAGGTAACAGTGGTAACCTCTGAATTGCCTGAGGACTCTGCAGGGTCAGTTGAGGTTGAGGTCACGCCTGCTGTAGAGGACTCAACAGGGTCGGTGGACTCTGAGGAGGAAGCAGGAACAGAGGACTCTGTAGGTACAGTTGACTCTGTAGGGTCTGTATCGGCAGAAGTTGATGCTGATGTGGAAGGTATAGTTGTGGGAAGCTGTGTTACATCAGTTACAGATTCAGGAACAGTGGTAACAGGAGCGGTTGTAAATATTGGAGCGGTTGGCTCAACATATGGGCCGTAGGATACAAACTGAATTCCCTTATCCTGTGCATACTGCTGAGCATAGGTATCCTCCCAACCGTAGATTACAAGGGACTTACAGCCGAGGAAGGCTGTGTCTGCAATGGTTGTAACTGAGGGAGGGATAATTGCAGTTGAAAGTGAGGAGCATCCGCTAAAAGCGTATGAATCAATCTTCTCGGTTTCCATAGAAACAACTGCGGTAGTCAGAGACAGGCAGTTATTGAAGCAATGCGCAGGTATAACCTTGACCGCTGACTTATAATTAAAGGTTACAGAAACAAGTGAATTGCAACCATAAAAAGCATTATTACCGATAGAAGTAACTGTTGAGGGGATTGTAACAGATTTGAGAGCGGTGCAACCATAGAAGGCGTTTGCACCGATAGAGGTAACAGTAGCGGGAATCTCAACATACATCATGGTGGTGTTATTCATAAATGCCTCGCTGTTAATCTGAGTTACCTTCTTCTCCTGATAAAGAGCAGGGATATTAACTCTTGAGCCGGAGCCCAGATATAAGTCGATATAATACACATTACTGCCTGTAATCTCGTAACGCCAGTCTCCGTCAACCGCATAAGTTGAAGCAAAGACAGGGACAAGAGAAACTGCAATAATAACTGCAAGACAAAGCAAGCTTAACAAAGGTTTGTAAGATATTTTTTTCACAGTAAACTCCCCTATCTGACATAATTTCTGATAATAATAATTATACCAAAACCATACAGGAATTGCAATACACAAGAGCAATCTTTATAAGGGGTAAATAAAATAAAAAGGGTGGATGCTGTATGCATCCACCCTGATTATGTTTTGGAAAATCAGTTGTTCTGAATAACTGCGAAGGGGTCTTCGTCATCAATAGTGACTCGTGTGTTGTCCTCAACGGGGCTTTCAGTAACGAATACGCTCGCAGTCAGTACGCTTGCCATAGGCTGAAATCTGATAATTTCCATACTTGGTGCTTCATATTTCATAATACCAATAACCTCCTTACAAAATCACGATTATACTTTATCACAATTTTTTACCATTGTCAAGTATAATTTATTATGCAAAGGATGTGTTGTTTTCTACAACAGCGTCCTTATTGCCCTCAGTATAAATATTCAGAGTCTGTACATTACTGATGTATGTTGTTGTAACTTCATCAGGTGTTGTAACAGTCAGATAAGAATATACATTGTAGAATCTGTTCTGATTTGACTCTGTGTTGTTATGCTCGAAGACAAAGAGAACTCTGTTCTTGTTAGTGATATTATGGTTAGAAGCATCGTACTTGTAACCGTAGGTACCTGTCTCACCAATCCAGCCCTTTGTGCTGTCAGTTGCAAGGAAGGACTTGAGAATCTCAGCATCTGTTGCTGTGCCGTAGCCCTTCTCCTTAGCTGCTGCCTCTGCTGCTGTAAAGTCGCCTGCGTAGTCAGCGTCAACCTTGAATGTGCCTACCTGCTGGAGGATTACACCATACTCTACAGTGTAGCCTGCATCCTCAAGTGACTCGATTGTTACAAGAGTCTTGTTCCAATCTGCATCAGTGATAACCTCACCCTTATAGATGGGAGTGAAATCGGAGCCCAGATAGAAGTAAGGTGTAATGATGTTGATAAGATAGTCAACTACTACAACATCGGTCTTGTTGTTTCCTTTATCATCAGTTGTCTGCTCACGGCCGTAAACAGGAGCGTCAAGTGAAACATTGAACTCGTAATCCTCTGCTGAGTTAACAGGCTGATAGTTAACAGCCATATTCTGAGTTACACGGTAGCCGTAGTAGGGGCCGTATGTGAGCATAATATCAACTGTGCTCTCGTATGTACCGTTGTTGTTAACATCGTTGTACCAGAAGCCAGTGTAGCTTGCATCGGGTGCAATCTCACGGATATCAAGGTCAACAACTGTGTTGTAGGGAACCTTATTTACAACAACATTGGAACCGGTCTCAGTTGTAACTGTAGTGGTTACTGTGTATGTTGTGTAAGGCTGAGTTGCCCACAGGTGGAAGGTCATTGTATCGTACATAGCGCTGTTGATCTTCCATGTTGTATCCTTGTAGTAGTCCTCAACGCGGGGTGCATTGGCAATGATTGTGTTAACCCAACCGTCACCGCTGATATAAGCAGGTGTGTAGGGAGTGTTGCCGTTGCCCTCGAATCCCTCAACCTCCTCAGTTGTGAGAGTATAAGGAACATAGTAGGACTTAACATTCTCGTAACGGTCTGTGTACTGGTATACAAGAGTTACATTAACAGATACGGGCATAAGGTCGGAGTACAGTGTCATACTGTAGCTGTCGTTATCCTTAACTGTGTAGTAGAACTGGAAGTAAACGATATCGTTACGACCAACTACTGTGCCGTTGTTATTGTAGATGTTATCTACGGAGTCAACACCAACCTCCTCGAAGGTAGTGAGACCGTACTTATCAACTGCATTTGTGTACCAAGCGTAGAACTTATCTGCGCCTGTTGCATCAGTTGCAATTGTGATGAGGAGCATATCGCCCTCTTCAGCTGCAATGTAAGCTGATTCGCGAGCGCTGAAGCCTGCTGTTGTGCCCTTTGTCTGGTTATCGATACCAACATAGAGAACTGCGTTGCCGCCGTGTGCAGAAGGAACATAGGAAGATGTACCTACACCCTGATAGATGTAATGGTTAACATAATAGTTACCCTTCTCCAGAGCCTCGAATACAGCTGTGTAGGTAGTACCGATAGCTGCTGTAACAGTAATTGTTGTGTTAGTTGTGAACAGTGAGCCGTCAGCTGAGTACCAACCAACGAACTTGTAACCTGTCTTGGGAGTTGCTGTAATAGTTACTGTAGCACCACGGGTTACATCTACATTCTGATAAGTAGCGTTGATATAGCCTGTACCGTAGTCAGCCTCATTCACAGGAGAATCTGTCTTAGCTGTGAAAGAGCCGTTTGTCATAAGTGCAACATTAACGGCAAGGTTAACTGTTACGGACACATCAGAGTCACCGTACCACTCACCGTCGTAACGAGCGCCGTTAACGGTTTCGTAGGAGATGTATGCTCTCTGATTCTTGTAAGCGGAGAGTGTAGTCCAGATTGCAGAATCCTCATCGTGAAGCTCGTAGGAGTAGCACTTACCAAGGTATGTGCCTGAAGCATTGTAGAGATAACACTCAACATAGTACTGACCATCAAGAGTACTGTCAGTTACATTCTTATTACCTGCCTGAATGATGTAGAGTGCGTTATCATCAGAGAGTGTGGAGTCGATTGACTCGATGTTGTTACCGAAGATATCGGTCTTGAGACCGGAGTAGTCGGTATACTGAACAAAGTCCCAGTTACCGTTTGTAATGTCGATTGAGCTTGTTGAAACTCTGTTTGAATTGTAGGTATCGTTTGTATCTTTGATAACGAAGGTGATGTTCTCTTTACCGTCCTCAAGGAGAGCGATAAACTCGTAGTAGTCGTAGGTCTGGATATTGCTGTGGTCATGTACAACAACATCGATTGTATCGCCATTGGAATAGTTATTAAAGGAAATACCTGAAATCTGTACGCCGTCAGGTGAAGTGGTTTCGATGATGGTGTAGTAAACGCCATCGAGACCTGCAACAGGAATCATAAGCTGACCGGGCCAATTACCAAACTGCTCGTATTTTGTTGTACCGCCTGTCTTATACCATGTATAAGCTGCGAAATACTCATCCCAGTTTGTGATGGTCTTATCTGCAACTGCGTAAACAGTAACTGTTTTAACACCTTTTGCTGTAAGCCAATCGTTGGTGTGGAAGTAAATAGGAACGATGTCGGAATCCTCTGTGAATACATAGGAACCGCTGTAGAGACCCTTACCCAGAGCAGTTGCAGAAACAAACTCTGTGCCGTTTACTACCCAGCCTGCAACATAGTAGTCGTAGCCGCCTGCACCGTTATCGTTGACCTGAGTATAGAAGGTTACAGGGCTACCTGCAACTACCTGAGCCTCAGCGTAGTAAGTGTGCTCATTTACACGGTTAACTGTGTCTGCATCAAAGTAGGTGTCACCTACTCTGTCATTAGAGGAACTCATATCAGCATCAGCCTGGTTAATGCCGCGACCATCTGTACCGATAATGGAGATAGTGGGAACATTCTCAGCCTTTGTCCAGCTAAACTCACCTGTTGTGGGATTGAAGGTAAAGGTTACATCGTAAGCCTTTGTATAATCAGATGTATCGATTTCAACCTTTACGAAGTTAGGAGAAGACTGATATGCACCTGTAGCAACAAGAGTCTGGGGATTGCCGGTTGCATGTGCAGTAGCGGCATTCCAGAAGTATGATTTCTCGTTAGTGGGGTTAACATAGATATAACCGTCAGTTGTAGAGGTTACTGTGAGGGTTAAGGTGTAGGTGCCGTCACCGTTATCTGTGAACATAACAAGATCATAGCCATCGAAGGTAGCACCATTCCATTTACCCTGGAGGTAATAACCGGGCTCAACATAAGAAGTAGGATAACCTGTTTTGTCAGAACCGTTAGTATACAAGTTCTCATTACCGATGTTTTTATACTCTACCTGACTCTGATCATCGTTGTGACCCTTGTTAAAAATGATATTTACCGTCTCAAGGGGAACATCTGCATAATAGAATCCTAATGTACTATCATAAGTCATTTTATAACCGGGCCAAGACTTGCCAACATCACCATTACCGTCATAGCAATATATATATATACTACTACTACTCCATCCGGCAACATTCTTCAGGTAAATTCTACGGTTTACCTGCTCAAAGTTTGCTGTTGCCTTGATGTTGCTGTTAGCGGAAATATTGAAGGTTGCATCGTAGCGGGTAGTAGTGTCTACTGTGTTGTAGCTACCTTCGATAGTCCAACTGACAAAAGCGTAACGAGTATCGGTAACAGTTGCAGAAAGTGTTACCTTTGTGAATTCATCAACTGTTACAGAGGATGAGCCGTCAACTGTAGCAGTACCTGCAGTGCCGGGCTTTGAGTTAGTAGTGACAGTTACCTGCTCCAGCTCTATCCACTCGATATCAAGAGTGTGATTTGCGTTGATGTTTGAGAAGGTATAGGAGCTTTCGCGATTGTTTGATACAGTGTCTGCAACCCAATAATATACGCCGTAGCCTGAGTTGGGAACTGCGGTGATGGTAACAGACTCGCCTGCGAGAACCTCGATTGTTGTACCCTCTGCAGGAATCTCGGTCTCACCGTAGTAAAGTGTACCGCCTGTTGTGGGATATGCGAGAACCTCAACATTGAAGGTTTCACGCTTTATATAGGTGATGATAACCTTTGTGTCTGCTGTTATCTCTGTGATTGTAGATGTATAGGTTGTTTTAGACTCAACGGTGTTTGTGTAAGTATAACTGCCGATAACAACAGTGTTGATATAGTACAGGTCGGGAGCAGTGATATTGAGGGTAGTATCATAGCCGTAAGAAACAGATACTGTGCCATCATCTGCTGTGTGTGTGTTTCCTGTAAATGTTACTGTGCCACCAGTTGCACCATTCTCCTGATAGGAAAGTGTGGGGTTGGGAGCATAGACAACCTCAATTGTGGTATCTTTTGTAAATGTGTAATTTGCAGAATAGCTTGCCATTAAGTTGGTAGCTACCACTTCTTCGCCAATTTTCACAGATACAATGTAGTAGTTAGTGGGAGCTGTGAAGGTAACAGTAACTTCCTTGTTCTGAACTACATTTACTGTACCTGTAGCAGTTGTAATCTGGGTTGTGCCGATTGATGCACTGTAAGGTACATCGTTCTGAGTGTATGATACTATGAAGTAAGCCTCAAGCTCGAGTGCTTTGTAGGCAGCATCAAGTGCTGTGTAAGCATCGTCGATAGCTTTCTGAGTAGAAGCTGCCGCACCTGAAACGCTGTAAGCGTTATCGTAAGCAGTAACGAAAGCAGACCAGGAGTCGTCGGTGTAGCCGACGGAGTTTGTGCCGCCATTGTACTCTGTAGTAGTATCAGTTACAAGATTAAGGAGGTCACGACGGAGAGTTACAACCTCAGTTGTACCTGACTGGTAAATCCAGACCTCGCTCTCCCCTCTCCAAGCTGTACCGTTGTACAGAGTTGAGGTCAGGTCGATGGAGTCGGACTGGCTCATTGTGTTACTGCTTGCAGTAAGTGTGAAGCAGTATGACTGACGGTCTGTATGATATGTGCGTGAAGAACTTACCTCATAAGTATTATAAGAAGCGTTATAAGCGATATGAGAAACATCCGTCTGCCATACCTGATCATGGGAACTCTCATTTACTGACCAAACAGTAAAACCATAACTCTTAAGGTTAGAAAGGTTAGCACTGGGAATAGTCCACATATAGGTAGAACCGGATACCAGTGTACCTGAGCCAAGCCATGCATCGTTCTTAGGAGCATAAGAGCCTGCACCTGAGGTGTCAGAACTTGATATGGTTTTACCTGAGTTGGAAGAAGCAGTAATTGAAAGATAGTGACCGCTTCTCCAGCTTGTAGCCTTGCTGAAATCAACATAGATAACCGTGTCGGAAGATGTACCCTCACCTGCGAGGACTGCTGTTACGGAGTTGGAGTAGCCCTGTTTGAGCTCTGCCTCTTCGGATTTATCCCATGTTACGCCGTTGAAGGTTTCTGTTGAAGGCTGTGCAACACCATTGATAACAGTGTTGTCAGTTGTGCCGTTGGACTCTGTGAGAGTCAGCTTTTTGTAGCCATCATCGGAGTAGGTATAAACTGTGAGGTACTGACCAAGTGAAAATGTAGCATTTGCTGTTACATTGCCCTCGGGTCGGATTGTAATAGTGTTAGCAGTAGAAGAAACTTCCTCGTAATCACCTGTAATCTCCCAACCTGCGAATACATAATCGGTGGAGGAAGGATCTGCTGTAAGAGTTACAGTATTAGGATATGTAACGCTTTCAGCGGAAGTCTGAGCAGTACCGCCTGTGCCTGCAGTAACAGCTACTGTGTAGGTGTTAGCTGTATAAACTGCTTTTACAGTCAAGTCAGAGGTTACATTAGTATAGTCTGTGTCCCACTTAGAAAATGTATAGTGGTCAACTGCAGGGGCTGAAGGAGCAGTTGCATCTGCACCTTCATCAACTGTAACCTTGCTGATTGTGTCACCGTTCATATCAACGAAGGTAACAGTGTAGGTCTTGATGAAGTTTGCTGTAGCAGTAACATCGCTCAGAGGAATGATGGAAATAGAGGGAGAAGTTTCGCTGTAATTCACGGGTGTATAGTCACCACTGATTAACCAACCTGAGAATCTAAAACCGTCTGCAGGGGTTGCAGTGATGATAACTGAACTACCCTCTGCAATTTCCTGCTGTACAGGTGAAACCTCACCTTCTCCTGTTCCTACTACACCTTGAACTGTATTAGTAGGAATCTGCTGGAAATTGGCCTTCGCGGTAATATTGGAATAAACCTTGATGGTTAAAGATGCTGATGATGTTGTACCGGAAACAACATCATAAGTACCGGTTATATCCCAACCTGTGAATGCATAGCCGTTTGCGGTATCAGCAGTAGCAGTAAGCTCTACTGTGCTACCGTGAGTAACTGTGGCTGTATTTGCAGAAGCAGAACCACCGGTTGCAGAATTAACAGTTACATCGTAAGTATTAATAGTATACTGTGCTGTGAAGGTAGTGTCTGCTGTGATAGTAGGCAGAGTGTCGGATTTGTATGTGTTAGTTCCGTCACTCCAGCCTGTGAAGGTGTAGCCCTCACGGGGAGAAACTGTGGGAGCTGTGGCAGACTCGCCGTCTTTAACAGTCTGAGTATCAAGAACTGTGCCATCGTAGTTAACGAAAGTTACAGTGTGCTCAGAAACTGCATCTGCAACGGTTAAACTAATCGCGTTTCCTCTTGTATATACATAACCATCATAGAGAACAGGATATACGGTATATGTACCGACCTCAAGTTCGGAAGTCTCAAGAGTTGTATTAGAACAAGAAAGTTCTGTGAATTCCGAACCATCAGAGGTGACATAATATTTAACCTGTGTGGTTTTACCAAGATGTCCATCTGAAGCTGATACATTGCTAATAGTAGCGTTTGAACCAACTGTTATACTGTTGCTTTCCAAAGAAGCAGAAACAGTATATGCTGTTGATACCGTTGCAGAACCACTTGCAAGATAAGCACCACCTGATACAGGTGTACCGCTTATTGCGTTACCGCCCCAACTATTGTTATTGGAAACATAATAACCAGATGTTGCAGCAGCGCATACAGGTAAATAAAATGAACTTGAATATTCAAATGAGGAAGCACCTAAAGCTACATTAGAGCCGTTCAATTTGAGATAGATAGTTGTTGTATTGTTACCCCAACTCGTAGGCATACCAATGTAGAACATAATCTTCTCACCTTTTAATACAGAAAGAAGATCATCACTTACAGGCACAACGGGAGCCTCATTTGAATAAGAGGACCAAGAAGAACCGTTGTATAAGTAACCAGCACCTCCAATTGTCAGATCGCCTGTCTGGTTTGAACCATTATTACTAAAGATACACATTGTATAAGTACCGTTGGATATCCAGTAGTAATTTCCGCTGGTATCATCCTTAGTCATAGGATAACCTGGCCAGTCTGACGAATCACTACCCCATACATAAATGTAAGGAGTGCTCCAATTATTAGAATTATTATACCAGATAATATCCCCAGCAACAATTGTTGCACCTGTCTCGGCAACTTCTACCTGTGCGGCGGAGAGTGCCAGAGAGGATGTTGAAAGCAACATCAACAGGGTCAGCAGCAGGGTGAGTGCGCGTTTGAAAATTTTCTTAGTTTTCATGTCGTTAAAAACCTCCTATATTAATAGTATAGGATTATCAAAGGCAACCTGCTATCTTCTTCTGGATAGCAGTTGCGTCTTTGATTGTGACGAAACCATCGTCGTTTATGTCGGAGATTTCCTTATCAAAAGCGGTGAATGTCTCAAGGCTTGCAAGGAACTTCTGGATAAGAGTTGCGTCCTTGATGTTAACCATACCGTCACCGTTTGCATCGCCGACAGATGTCAGGTTAACACGGGCTGAAACCTCAGCAAGAGACTCCTCGGTATCATACTGAGCGTCGTATACCATATGAACTGCACTTTGTGTCCAGTTACGCTCTGTCTCTGTCCAATCGGTGAGGTTGAACATCTCGTAGCCTTCGTTGAGGTTATCAACTGCAAGGTAGATTGCACCGCTCTGTGTGATTGTCAGGTCGATGTCACCCTCCATTGCGTAACGGGAGGACAGGATGCTGACAGAAAGTGTGGGAGAAGCCTTGGAAACCTGAACAACAGCTGAATACCAATAATAAGAAGCTGTATCGGTTGCATTCTTGCAAATAAAGGTATCCTTTGTCATCTCGAAGTCTGTGAAGTTTACAACTGCACCTTCTGTGGTAAGCAGAGGCTTATATCCCAGAGTAGATGTGCTCTTGAAGTAGAGAGTTACCTCGTAGGTCTCTTTAACTGCTGTAACCTGAACATTTACAGTATCAGAGGTATCGGTGTATGCAACACCTGCAACTGTAGTCGAAGCTACTACATAGTAGGACTTGATGGTATCCACATCAGCCTGAGTTGCGTCTACAGTATAAATACCTGAGGTGTTCTCAGCAACGAGTGTGCCGTCTTCTGTATAGAATGTATATGTAACAGTAGAGTTAGAAACAGCAGTAGCATTCAGGGTGATAACCATACCTGCCTCAACAGACTCGGGAGCAGAGAGTGTAACGGAGAATGTGAACTTTGTTACCTCAACTGTGATATCCTTGGTAGCTGTGAACTGCTCGCCGTCAACTGTGGTTACAGCATCGAGAGTGTAGTTCTTTGTGCCGATATCATCAGCTGTAACTGTGATGCTGAAATCACCTGTTGTGTTAGTATCAACAGTGTTACCCTCGGAATCCTTGAGTGTATATGTAACAGTCTCGGTGGAGTTGGTGGTTGCATCAATAACGATTGAGTTGCCAACCATTACAGACTCGGGAGCTGTAACATCAAGAGTGAAGTTGAAGCCATCGATTGCAAAGGTTGATGCATTGGAAGCGGCAGAAACCTTATTTGAATCATTATTTGATGTAGCGACTACTGTGTAGTTGCCCACACATGCTTTTTCTGCTGTGATGGTGTAGGTCTTTTCAGTAGTAGTGTCAACCTGTGTGCCATCCTTGTAGATAGTGTATGTATAATCACCATCGGTTTTATCGTCGATTACAAGAGTTGCTGTCTCCCCTGCCTGATAAAGCTCCTTATCAAAGGAAACTGTGGGAGGCTGGATTGTGTAATCGACAACAGAAAGCTTGCCGTTCATCCATACAAGACGCTTGTAGAAGAAGTTATTAAGAGATACAACAGCGGCATCGTGAGTATCGCCTGTATCTTTAGAACCCCAGTTCTCACCACCGTTCTCACCTGCAAGCAGATCCTTCCAGATGAGTCCCCACTTATCTTCGTCCATTTCAGTGGAAGAATGAACAAGGTTGTAGAACTCAAGCATATTGCCGTCAAGCTCAGATACAGAAGAAATTGTGCTATCAGCGAATTTGAGTGCTTCGGAGTAGAACAGCTCGTTCCATTCTGCGGCAACTACAGCCCAGAAGTTTTCGTTCTGGCAGAGAGCTGCCTGTGCATTGAGAACATTAGTGTTAGGATAAATCTCCTTGGAGTTAGCCCACCAACCTTCTGGATTTTCGAGCGTATTTGTAGCTTCTGAATCAAACTTTCCGCTTGTCTGGTTAGCAACACTCTTGTTGGTATCACCGCTTTGGATATACTGACCAAGAGTCCAGTCATAGTCCCATGCAACGCCTGCGTGGAGCTTGCCGCCGTCATAGTATACATAGTAGGAAGTAGCACCTGCATCCAGATTCTTGGAAAGCTCCTGAATCAGGTACATCTTAGCGAAAGACTCAACATCAATAACAGCATCAAGTTCCTCGTAGGTAGCTGTATCGTCATACATAAGAGCCTCGGCTGTGTTCCACTTATCCATAATGAAAAGAATTTCTTTATATGTAGCGTACTCAGGGTACTTACAAACAATCTGCTGACCCTTTGTGGAGATGAAGCCTGAAATTTCAGCGGCGAATCGCTCATTAAGTTCGAACTCAAGAAGGAAGCCTGAGTCTGCATACTCTGAAGGATCGGGCTCATCAAGGTTTGTGATAAACTTGAAGAAGCCTGCAGTTGCTGTTTCGTTTATAGAAGAACTACCGGCGTATGCACGCACCATCTGGCTATCATCATCATAAAGAGTAGCGTTAAGAATACCGTCACTGTTTGTATCAGTTGTGGCATCCTTGTTGATATCATCAAGGTTAACATCAAGGGCAACCAGAGGATCGCCAATCTCAACCTTATCTGTAAGGAGATATGAGCCGATATAGTAACCGTTATTGTACAGGTCGATAGGCTCGTAGTCTGCTACATACTTAACGCCAATCTGCTGTGCAAGCTCATAGATAACCATATTACGCATACGAGCTTCGTCTGCATTATAGGAAACAAGGCAGTACTTCTTGGACTTTGTACTTTCGTCAAGGAGCTTAGCCTTAGAACCAAGAGTGATGTTGAAAGCATACTTACCGATAATGGAGTTGGATGCTTCCCAAGAGGAGTTACCTCTACCTTTGATTTTCTTGAGGACTGCTTCCTCAAGCTTAACTGTACCGTCAGGACCAATGACTGTAATAAACTGTGAGTCACCTGTACCATCGGAGTTGTTCTCGCTATTGTAGTCATCCTTGCTTGCACCGTAGCCTGTGCCCTGAGGAATCTTCTCCTCAGTGGTGGTGTGAATAGAGGAAACATTAGCAGATTGCATAACCTTGTAGGAAACATCGTTTACAGTACAGGTTGAGCTTGAAAGGTCAACCGTTACACCAGCAGTTGTAACTCCAGTACCGTTAACAGTGACGGTTGAATCGTCATCAGACACCAGAGTAACCTCTGTTCTGGTAACACCAGATGGCAGGTAAAAGGTGTTAGATGAAGGATAGATGATATCAGTAGTGGTAGAAATATCACCATCAACATCTACCCAGAACTTACCGCCTGTCTGTGCTGACAGCTCCTCTGTTGTGTAAGTATTATCACCTGTAAAAGTTACAAGGAGTTCAGATGCTGTGAACTTTACAGTAGGGTCGTCAGTCTGCTTATCATTGTTATTGTTAACGATAAACTTATATGCTAAATCGTACTGGAAAGTACGGTAATAGTAACCGGTAGTTGAATCATATTCAAGAACTTTGCCTGGCCAACCGCCACCGATACCGGTATTTGTACTTGACTCCCATACATACAGGTAAGATGATTCATCGTAGTAGGATGTATTGTCAAGACCTGTTACATAAATTGTTGCAGTGTTAGAACCTGTTTCCTCACTGTCACCGGGAGCAACGTATGTTGACCATGAACCTGTGGAATTACTACCATCAGCTCCCCATGATTCAACAACGAAGAGATCACCGTCACAAGTCAGGTTATTGGTCTGGTTCCATCTGCTGTCCCATGAAAGAGCAGTTTTTGCAGGATCCATACGACAGAAAATAACATTTGTCCATGAACCTGAAGGAATCTCAGCATAAAAAACATATGCTTCTTCTGCTGTTGCTTCCATCTTAACCCACTGACTGCCAGATGAGTTAAAGAAGTAGGCAGCAAACCAAGCACTGGTATAATCCCAAACATTAGGCTTCAAGTATATGGTAGTGCCACCTTCAAAGTTTGCACCGGAGGGTGCGAGGTCTACGTCAGCAGCGTTTGAGGATACGATTCCTACTGTGCACAGTGAGAAAAGCATCATCAGAGTCAGAAGAACTGACAACGCACGCTTTGCAAAACCTCTGTTAAGAGTTTTCATAATATAACCTCCTATATTACAATTTGCATTGCAGTAAGAGGGAGTGTATACCGATTGTGCAGAAACAGCGACTGACCTTCGTTGCTGTTGTGTGTTATGGGCTGCCAAAACTTAGCAGTCCGTAACACACAACAAATGCCAAAAGGGTATACTACCCCATCTATAATTTACCATAATATTATAATACATATATATGGCAAAAATCAACTGCAATTTTGCAGTTTTTAGCAAACTGTGATTATGGTCAAAAAAAGACTATTTAATTGGGCAGTTTGCATAATTTAATATTGCAATTTAGAATTATAAAGCCACTAAAATCTTTTGGAGAATTATAACGATTCAGCCTGTTGACAGGGCAACATTTTTGATTGCAACTAAGTTCTATGAGCGGACGACCATTGGTCGTCCCTATGCGAAAAGGAAAGGTTTTGTGAGGAGGGATCTACTCCCTCAGTCTGCTTCGCAGACAGCTCCCTCAAAGAGGGAGCCTGGTTCACTCCCTCAGTATTTGCCTACAGCAAATACAGCTCCCTCAAAGAGGGAGCCAAATAAAATACCCACCGAGGAATAATCCCCGATGGGTAAAATCTGTTAATATAAAATTAGTCTGCAGAATAAGGAAGCAGAGCAAGGTAACGAGCACGCTTGATAGCTACTGTGAGCTCTCTCTGGTGTGCTGCACAAGTGCCGGTTACTCTTCTGGGGAGAATCTTTGCTCTCTCAGACATGTAACGGCGAAGACGATTGATATCCTTGTAATCAATCTTCTCTACCTTGTCAACGCAAAATGCGCATACTTTTCTGCGGGACTTTCTGTGCATAGGTCTTTCAGCCATTTTAAAGTCTCCTTTCAAAAAAATCGAATATGAGTATTATCAGAAGGGCAGGTCGTCATCTGCGGGCATCTCCTCAAAATCGGAAGCGGAGCCGCTTGCGAAGGAGGGAGTCTGCTCAGAATATGCGGGATGCTGGGGAGCCTGAGGCTGGTTGTAACCGCCGCCGTTTGAATCGCGGCGCTCGCCTGTAAAGGATGCGCTGTCAGCGATAACCTCTACAACATAGCGGTTTGTGCCATCCTTTGCCTGATAGGTACGGCTCTGTAAGCTTCCATCAATTGCGATGAGAGAGCCCTTTCTGAAGTGTCTGCATACAAAATCTGCGGTGTAACGCCATGCAACGATATCAAAGAAATCTGCCTGACGCTCCTCGCCTGCTTTGACATAGCTACGGTCAACGGCAATACGGAATGTAGTAACATTGATGCCTGACTGTGTTGTCTTAAGCTCAGGGTCAGAAACAAGTCTGCCCATAAGAACTACTCTGTTAATCATAAATACTCGTCCTTTCGTTGTGCATCAGTGATGATGCGAAAAAATGTGATTATTCGTCTTCCTTCTTGATGATGAGAGATCTGAGAACGCCGTCTGTGATCTTGTATCTACGGTCGAGCTCTGCAGGGAAAGCTGCGTCGGACTCGAAGTTGATAAGAACATAGTAGCCTTCAGACTCTTTGTTGATGAGATATGCGAGCTTTCTCTTGCCCCACTCATCAATGCTCTGCAGTGTTGCATGCTTCTCGATAGTATTCTTGAACTTCTCAACGATAGCCTGCACAGCCTCCTCACCGTTCTTCAGTGAGAGAACCATTACGGTTTCGTAGTTAGCCATAACTGCCATTATTTGCACCTCCTTCTGGACTATTGGCACTGATTGGAATGACGCTTGCGCGTTCAGTGCAAGGATAAACGCTGCTGACCGCAGCGCGGCTTTTAAACTAAAAAGCCTGCTATGTGCATACTTATACACATAACAGGCTTATTATAACATAAATTGTTCGGTTGTCAAGAATAAAATGGAATAATTTTGAGAAATAATCAGGAATTCTGCTGAGTATTCTCTGCATCGGTACTTGATACATCAAGGCTCTCGTGCACGGCAGGATTAGGAGATTCGTCGTAGGAATAGAAGCCTCTGCCCTTGATGGCATTTGCAGTGGTGACTATAGCAAAAGCCTCAGGGTCAATCTGATGCACAAGCTGATTTGTCAGGTGCACCTGATTGGAACGGACTGCACAAAGTATAACGCGCTTATCGTCACGACGGAATCCGCCTTCTGCTTTAAGGAGAGTAACTCCCCTATCCACACGCCTGAGGATTGTATCTGTAACCTCATCGTACTTTGAGGTAACTATGAACAGGAGCTTGCCGTTATTACGGGATACTCCGTAGAGAATCGTATCGATAGTACGGCTCATAACAAATATGCATATTATTGCATAAAGTGCATTCTCGATATTGCCATACACAAAGGCAGACACAAGGACAACCAAAGCATCAACAGAAAGCATAAAATTACCCTGAGAAATATGGGGTGTTTTCTCGTGCATAATGCGTGCCACAATATCGGTGCCGCCTGTGGAGCCGCCACGATAGAAAATCAGTGCAAGACCTGCACCGCAAAACAGTCCGCCGAAAATAGACACCAGAAGTCCGTCACCTGTATAGGGTCTGATATATCCAAGGTCAATAACAAAGTTGAAAAGGTCGATTAACACTGAGGAAATCCCAGTACAGATAACAGAACGACTCAGGTACTTCCACCCCAGAACAACGAAGCCCCAGATGAAAAGAGGGATATTCAGAATCAGGCTCATTGTACCCAGTGGGAGAAAATCAAAAGTATAGTTTATCAAGGTGCTGATACCTATGACTCCACCGGGGGCAATGTTGTTGGGAGATATAAAAAGAACAATCGAAAGGGCATACAGTACACACCCTGCAAAGATTATGATAATATCCGAAATGCCGATTTTTTCAATCTTTTTCTCTCTGGCTTTTCTTTTCATATATATTCACCGATTATGCATATTTATTCATTAACATCAGTATTGATAATAAGGCTGAAAAGCTCTCTGATACGAGCTGTTTCACCGCAAAGATAAAGGTAACCGAACAGAGCCTCCAGACCTGTGGCGGTATGATAATCTCTGAGAGAGCTGTTACGCGGCACTGAATGAACCTGAACATTCCTGCCCCTGCGGAAAACAGCTTCTTCCTCTTCTGTGAGGAGAGGTTTGATTTTATCAAGCGCCTTGGTCTGAGCACTGCAGCAAACCATAGCAACCTTATCTTTATTAAGCTCCCCCACCTGACGCTTGCCTGTTGACAGCAGGTACTCACGGACAAGAAGCTCGTAGACGCTGTCACCTATAAAAGCAAGACTCAGGGATGGAAGCTCTCTGGGATTTATATCTGATAAAAATAGTTTATCCATAAATAATCCTTTATAAACCGAAATTACTCAACAAAATCGAACTGTACCTCATAGATGGAAACAGTGTCACCTTCCTCGATGCCTGCTTCTCTCAAAGCGTCGATAACACCTGAGGAAATAAGCACATTCTGGAAGTAGTTGAGGCTTTCGTAATCATCGAAATTAACAGACTGCATAACTCGGTACAGCCACTTGCCCTCAACGAAATAGATGCCGTCACAAACAGAAATCTTGACTTCCTTGCTATTGAGTGCATCCACATCAATCTGGGGTGCAGGCTCTGCCTCGTAGACGGTAACGGGAGGCAGCTTCTGGAGCATCTCTGTTATCTTATCAAGGAGAGGGTCTACATCATAGCGGATAGCCGCCATAATGGGATAAAACTCATAGCCCTGCTCCTCGACAAAGGTGCGGAAATCCTCAATCTGCTCGTCGGTTGCAAGGTCGCATTTGTTGCCTGCTACAACCATGGGACGGTCGGCAAGCTCACTGTTAAACTTTCTCAGCTCCTCATTGATAATGCGGAAATCCTCCTTGGGGTCTCTGCCCTCACTGCCTGCTACATCAACGATGTGAACAAGCATACGGCAACGCTCAACATGACGGAGGAACTGATGGCCAAGACCTGTACCCTCCCAAGCGCCTTCGATAAGACCGGGGATATCAGCCATTACAAATGACCTGCCCTCGGAGACGGTTACAACACCCAGTTTGGGTGTAATGGTAGTGAAGTGATAATCGGCAATCTCGGGCTTTGCCTGAGAAACCACAGACAGAAGTGTGGATTTGCCAACATTGGGGAAACCTACGAGACCTACATCAGCCAGAAGCTTGAGCTCAAGCTGAACCTCCATCTCCTCACCGGGTACACCGGGACGGGCAAAACGGGGAGTCTGACGGGTAGGTGTGGCAAAATGGGAGTTACCCCAGCCGCCCTTGCCGCCTTTGGCTACAACAACAGGCTCCTTGCCTGAAATATCCGCAATAATTCTGCCTGTTTCTGCATCTCTGATAAGAGTACCTGTAGGCACGCGGATAATCAGGTCCTCGGCTTTTCTGCCGTTCTTTCTGCCTGACATACCTGCCGCACCGTTTGGGGCTGCGTATTTTCTTTTATATCTGAAATCAGCGAGAGTTGACAGGTTGGTATCGGCAACGAAAACTACATCGCCGCCCTTGCCGCCGTCACCGCCATCGGGACCGCCTGAGGCTACATACTTCTCACGATGGAAGGAGACTGCACCATTACCTCCGTCACCTGCTTTTATGCTGATTTTTGCTACATCGACAAACATTATATCCCTCCTGAAAGGTATAATTCAAGTCACAGGATTTAAAGAAAAATATCTCTCCCTCCGTCAAAAATCAAAGATTTTTGCCACCTTCCTCAATCAGAGGGAGGCACGGAGATAGCAAATATCTACGACCTGTTCCAGGACAAAATAAAAAGGGCGGATTAAGAAATCCGCCCGAATGCTTCGTTATTACTGCTCAACAGGATAAACGCTAGCGCGCTTTCTGTCTCTGCCCATACGCTCGAAGCGGAGAACACCGTCAACGAGTGCAAAGAGAGAATCATCCTTGCCTCTGCCAACATTTGCGCCGGGATGGATGTGAGTACCTCTCTGCTTTACGAGGATGTTGCCTGCGAGAACGAACTGGCCGTCTGCACGCTTAACACCAAGACGCTTGGACTCAGAGTCACGGCCGTTCTTGGTAGAACCCATTCCCTTCTTATGTGCGAATAACTGGATATTAATCTTAAGCATTATCTTTACACCTCCGAAATACTACTTTAATGTTGTTTTGGTACTGCTGTGAAAGCTCTTTCATATGAAGCTCAAAGCCTCTTAATATATCCTGTGCTTTCAAAGCATCTTGTGAAGAAAGCCTCATCATCATATAGCCGTCATCTGCTGTAGCCTCTGCCTCAAGGCAAAGAATGTCAGTGATGGTATTGGCTGTCATATAAGCTGCTGAGCTGACTGCTGCACAAACGATATCACTGCCTTCCTCGGCATAGTCGCTGTGACCTTTGAGCTCAAAACCTATGATTAATTCCTCTGATGTGATGAAGCAGACGGCTGTCATAATCAGCCGGCGATGGACTTGATCTCAACCTTTGTGTAAGGCTGTCTGTGTCCGAGCTTTCTCTTCTCACCCTTCTTGGGCTTGTAAGTAGCAACTGTGATTTTCTTGCCCTTTGCGGTCTTAAGAACCTCACCTGTTACCTTTGCACCATCAACATAGGGGGTGCCGACAACGAGACCGTTGTCTGTGGAGATAGCAACAACCTTGAACTCAACAGTTGCAGCTACTTCTGCGTCAAGCTTCTCAACATAGATAACATCGCCGTTCTCTACTTTGTACTGCTTGCCGCCGGTTTCGATTACTGCGTACATAGTTAGTACCTATCCTTTTTATAGACTCGCTATCGCTGGGTGTGACCAAAGTCAACTTATGACCCACAATAAGCGGCTCATACACTATACCACAACAAAGGGTAAATGTCAACAATTATTTTGAAGTTTTGTGGCTTTGAGGGTGTTTTTCATAAGCATGGCGATTGTCATAGGACCTACACCGCCGGGAACAGGTGTAATCATAGATGCTTTATCGCGGACCTTCTCAAAGTCTACATCGCCGCAGAGCTTGCCGTCCTCCGTTCTGTGGATACCTACATCAACAACAACGGCACCTGCCTTTACCATATCAGCTTTGACAAACTTAGGCTTACCTACAGCGGCTACAAGAATGTCTGCTTCTTTAGTAATCTTCTTGAGATTAAGAGTTCTGGAATGAGTGATGGTAACTGTACCGTTATCGTGGAGAAGGAGCATCGCCATAGGCTTGCCTACAATGTTGCTTCTGCCGATTACAACGCAGTTTTTGCCCTCGGGGTTACAATCATAGTGATGCAGAATCTCCATAACACCTGCAGGTGTACAGGGCAGGAAATCATACTCGCCTATCATAATCTTGCCTACATTGGAAGCGTGGAAGGCGTCTACATCCTTATCGGGACGGATTGCAGAAATAATAGCCTTCTCGTCCAGACCCTTGGGCAAAGGAAGCTGAACAAGGATACCGTTTACATCCGCTCTCTGATTGAGTTCTTCAACAAGTGTGAGAAGCTCCCTGTTGGTTGTGGTTGCAGGCAGAGCGTACTCCTCAGAGGTAATACCGCAAGCCTCACAAGCCTTCTTCTTATTATTTACATACACTCTGGAGGCAGGGTCATCCCCTACGATAACAACTGCAAGTGTTGAGGTTATGCCCTTATCTTTGAGCACTGCAACCTCCTGTGCTACCTGTTCTTTAACCTTTGCAGATACGGCTTTGCCGTCCATTAATACTGCACCCATGGATTCTCTCCTCTTTCTGAATAAAATTAACAATACTATACCTGTGATAACCAAAGCAAAAGACAATGCCTGTGATACTCTGGGAGTATATCCGCCTATAGAGAAAGGCAGATACAGGGAATCTGTGCGAAGTCCCTCGACTATAGTACGCTCGAAGCCGTACCAGATAATATACAGAATAAAAATCTGTCCTTTATAACGCTGAAGCTTCTTGCTGAAAAAGTGCAGAAGCACAAAACCTAAGAGACACCAGAGGGATTCATAAAGAAAACAAGGATGTACTGTCTTGCCGCCTGTGGTATCGCTGAGCATTCCCCAAGGAAGGGTTGTTTCTGTGCCGAATGCCTCCTGATTCATAAAGTTGCCCCATCTGCCCAAGCCCTGTCCGATAAGGAAGCCGAGAGCTACAAGGTCGAGACAACCGGGGATGTTCACCTTGCGGATTTTTGCCATTGTACATCCGCCGAGGAGTGCACCGATGAGTCCGCCGTATATGGCAAGTCCGCCCTTGTGGATATATAGGATGCTTATAAGGTTGTCCTTATAGTCCTCCCAAGAAAATATAACATAATATAGCCTTGCACCGATTATTGCTGTGAAAAAGCCCACGATTACACAATCGAAGAGCTTATCTGCATCAACACCAAAATACGGTGCCCGATGCATTGCATAAAAGAACGCAAGCAAAAAGCCTGTAGCAATGAGGATTGCGTACCATCGTATATCGTAGTTGCCTATAGAAAAAGCAACCTCGTTAATGGTAAACTCAATCCCCAATACAGGGAATGATACCTGATGCATATTACTCACCTACAACAACTGAAAGAGTTGTGTTATCTGTATCAAGAATATCCTTGAGTCGGGACTCCACATCCTGTACAGTTGCGCCTGCAATTGCATCGAAATAATCAAACAGCTTACGGCCGCTGAAGAAGAAATCTTCTGTCAGGTTAGCTGTGGTGTCAACTGAATTAAGAGAGGACAGTGCATCGCCGTAGGTGGCTCTGCGTGCTGTCTCGAAGTCCTCGGGAGAAATCCCCTCTGCTCTCAGCTTCTTGATATATTTCTTGATAACAGCCTCTACAGCCTTGGGGTCTTTGGACTCACCGCCGAAGAAGATGCTGTTATAACCGGGACCCTCAAACTGCTCGTAAGAGAAGGAGGCGTTGATGAGTCCTGTATCCATAAGCTCGCGGTACATGGGGCTTGTGGAGGATGCAAGGAGGAACAGAAGGATATCGGTGTAGGCTATCTCCTGCTCGCTGAGGCGTCTTGAAGCGTCGCCCTTGAATCCAAGATTGAAGATGGGAACTGCAACAGGGAGCTTGTCCTCAACATAATGCTCTGACACCTCGTAGGGGTCTGTGGGGAAATGGCTCTGCACATCTACCTCTGCACAGGGCTTGAGCTCACGGTCGCAAATCTCTGCTACTTCGTTGACATCAACCTTACCCACGATGGTGAGTGCCATATTGTGAAGATTGTAGTAGGAATTATAGCAAGCGTAGAGGTCCTCGGGAGTAATCTGTGCTATAGACTCAACTGTGCCTGCAATGTCGATTCTGACAGGATGCACCTTGTACATACCGCGGAGCATATTGAACATTACACGCCAGTCGGGAGAATCATCGTACATACGGATTTCCTGACCGATGATGCCCTGCTCCTTCTGAACGGTTTCCTTGGTAAAATAGGGATTTGTCACAAAGCCTAAGAGTATCTCCAGACAGCGGGAGAAGTTATCTGTACAGGAGAAAAGGTAGCAGGTCTTATCAAAGCTTGTGTAAGCATTTGCGTTAGCACCTGTGGAGGCATAGAGAGTGAACGCGTCACCCTCCTCACATTCAAAGAGCTTGTGCTCAAGGAAGTGAGCGATTCCGTCGGGAACTTTAATCTCTTTACCTTGTGCTGTGAAGTGGTTATAGATACTGCCGAAGGGAGTACCGAACACTGCATAGGTGGAATTGTAGCCCTCCTTAGGCCAGACAAAAACCCTCAGACCTGTGGGATGCTCTATCTCGTAATATTTTTCGTTAAGTTTCTGTGAAACGACTTCTTTAATCTGCATAATAAACCCTCCTTACTCGCCCCTGAGAACATAGACAGTATCAAGGGTGAGCTTGTTTGCGGCCTCAACAATCTGCTCCTTGGTAACTGCGTTGAACTCGGCAATTGCTTCTTCTACAGACAGGAGTCTGCCGTCTGAAAGCTGAGATATATACCACTCGCCGATACCTGAGACAGTGTCACAGATGCTGACAAAATCGTTTGCAACGCTGAGCTTTGCAAAGTTAATTTCGTCCTCGGTGACCTCTCCCCTGCGGATAGCGTCAACCTCTGCAAGGACAGCCTGCTTGGTTTTTTCGATATTATCAAATTCAACTCCGCTTTCAACAATCATCAGACCCTTTGCACGCTGATAACGGCTGACACAATAGTAGCAAAGACTCTGCTTCTCGCGGACATTGATAAAGAACTTGGAGTGAGCACTTCCGCCAAGGATTGCACACATAAGACGCATAGCAGTTACACCCTCGTCAGCACCGCCGCAACCTGTGCGGAAGCCCAAGAGTAGCTTTGCCTGTGCAACCTCCATTCTATCCTCGTACTCGCGAACATTGTCTGCACTACGGACAATATCGGTAGAAAGTGTAAAGAGATTGCGGTCAATCTTTGCAAACTCCTCTGTGAATACGGCTCTTGCTGTATCGGCAGAGGAATCACCAATGAAGAATATCTCAAAATGAGCACGGTTAAGCATTGTCCGCCAAGTGGAGTAAAGCTCGGCTGCTGTGACTCCTTTTATAGCCTCTACAGTACCGTAACGGCGGATTCCGTAGGGCTCGTCACCGCACATAAGCTCAAGGAGACGGTTGTTGGCATAGGCACGCTTATCGTTAATTTCGCCCTCTGCAAGCTCTATAAGCTGACGGCGCTCCTGCTCTACCTCCTCGCTGTTAAATGCTTCACCCTGAAGCAGAGGCTTGAAAATAACAGAGCAGAGAATACGGGACAACTCCTCTGATATACTCTCGTTTGTGAGAGCATAGCGGTCATCAAGTCCTGACACAGAAAAGGTCAGTGCCAAGGACTCGCCTATCTTGCGTACTCCGCCTGAAAGGGATGCTCCATACAAAGAGCTGAGCTTTCTGGAAAGTGCTGTAAAATCAGGATATTCCTCACAGGAGCGTGTCATAACCTGAGTGAGCAGTGCATAAGCTGATGCAGTATCTTTACTTAAAGGCACCAGCACTGTGGCTGAAATCTTCATGGTTTTGAATCGGTTATCGCTGACAGCAGAGAAATTGACACCCTGTGCTATCTGCTTGCGGTCCATAGAGTTCATTGCTTTACCTCCAAACAATCTTGGTGAAAAAGTAACGGACACAAGTGTCCTACACCTCACCACCGCCTTTGGCGGAGCCTCTCCTCAAGGAGAAGCCTATAAATATACATTTTTATTATACCAAGAAATCACAGCAACAGCAATAGAGTAATTTAAAATTTTTGTAAAAAAGTTCTTGACAACTGAGAAGGCTTGATATATAATAGTCAAGCAATCGAAATTACAGATTTTCTTCTGTATGGTATTTGCGGATGTAGCTCATCCGGTAGAGCGCCACCTTGCCAAGGTGGAGGTAGCGAGTTCGAGCCTCGTCATCCGCTCCAAAAATCCGCTGATTAAGTTCGGCGGATTTTTCTTTTATGTAATTAAAACCAGGGCTTTCCCCTATCTTACTACAAGGAGTGTTTATTATGAAATACACATACACAACACACGGCGTCTGCTCCAGACAGATTATGGTTGACCTTGACGGAGATATTATCAAGGAGGTTGCATTCCTCGGCGGATGCCACGGCAACACACAGGGAATCACTGCTCTTGTGAAGGGTATGAACGCATACGAAGCAATAGAGCGACTCAAGGGTATCCGTTGCGGAGGAAGGTCTACATCCTGCCCCGACCAGCTGGCAACAGCACTTGAGGAAGCGTTGGATATCTGATTAATTCTGACGAGCAACGCTCGTCCCTACGCGAGAATTCTGACGAGCATTGCTCGTCCCTACGCGATTTGATATAATTTTATTTTACAAAAGCAAAGGCGGTACAGTTAATCAAAACTGTACCGCCTGTTTTTTATTTATTTACTTTGATATCAGCCGATGAAGCGTGACATAAGTGTGTAGCCCTCTGCTACATACAAACCTGTAGTCTCTGCATTTGCTTCGGTGAATTTTTCAACACCCTTATTCTCTGTGTTACTGCGATAGATAAGGTAAGGAACAGGATTACGGGAATGAGTACGGGTTACAAGAGGTGTGGGATGGTCGGGACAAACAAGAATAGAGTAGTCCTCCCCCGTGCTCTTGAAATATTCAACCATAGGTGCAAGCACCTTCTCGTCGATAAGCTCGATAGAGCGGACCTTGTTCTCATACTCTGCACGGTGGCCGCACTCGTCGGGAGCTTCAACATGAATATATACCAAGTCCTGACCACGGTCAAACTCTGCCATTGCCGCCTGAGCCTTGCCCTCGAAGTTAGTGTCAATGTAGCCTGTTGCACCGTCAACATCAACGCTGGACATTTGCGCACAGATAGCAATACCCTTGAGGAGGTCAACTGCAGAAACCATACTGCCCTTGAGGCTGTAAAGCTTCATAAAGCTGTCAAGGAGAGGCTTTGTGCCCTCGCCCCACAGCCAGATAGAGTTAGCAGGACGCTTGCCCCTTGCGATTCGCTCAAGGTTAACGGGGTGGTCTTTGAGGAGGTTATAACTTCTCTCCATAAGAGGAAGGAGTACATCCTTTGCCATATCTGTAGGCAGATAATCCTTGATAGGTTTGCCTGTGATATCGTGAGGAGGTGTGAGTTTTCCGGGCTTTGAGTTACCGTTTGCCCATACAAGGCAGTGACGATAAGACACACCTGCATAGAAAGCAAACTCATCTGTACCCATATTCTCCTGCACATACTCGATGAGGACTCTTGCCTCCTCGGTAGAAATATCATCTGCACAGTAATCAAGGATAGTTTTGTCAGCGTAATTCTCCTCGTCAGAGAGGGTTACAAGGTTACAACGGAAGGTAACATCTGTATCCTTCAGGTCAATGCCGATTGATGCCGCCTCAAGAGGTGAACGGCCGCTGTAATATTTCTTGGCGTCATAGCCCAATACAGCCAGATTAGCTACATCAGAGCCGGGAGACATTCCGTCAGCCACGGTCTTGACCATACCTACCTCGGCTGTCTTTGCAAGTGAATCCATACAGGGCTTATTTGCAAGCTCCATAGGAGTTTTGTTCTGAAGATTGGTATTAGGCTCATCAGCCATACCGTCACATAGCATTACAAGATATTTCATATACATTCTTCCTTATTATGTAAAGTTAAGTAAAAGTTACGGACGGGCAATGCCCGTCCCTACGCGTTTAGCCGTTGTTCTGGTTGAGCTCGCCTGTAGAGAGAGCCTTCAGATATGCGTTGATAAAGCCGTCAAGCTCACCGTCCATAACTGCGTTAACATTGCCCATTTCAAAGCCTGTGCGGTGGTCCTTGACAAGAGTATAAGGCATAAACACATAGCTTCGGATCTGGCTGCCCCAGGTGATTTCCTTCTGGACGCCCTTGATGTCGGATATCTTTTCAAGGTGCTGCTGTTCTTTAATCTCAACCAGCTTTGAGATAAGCATCTTCATAGCTACATCACGGTTCTGATACTGTGAACGCTCTACCTGAGATGCTACAACGATACCTGTGGGGATATGGGTAAGACGAACAGCAGAGGAGGTTTTGTTAACCTTCTGACCGCCTGCACCTGACGCACGGTAAACATCCATCTTGATTTCCTCGGGAGGAATTACAACAGAAGTGTCCTCCTCAATCTCGGGCATAACCTCCAGAGAGGAGAAGCTTGTGTGGCGTCTGCCTGCACTGTCAAAGGGAGACACACGCACCAGACGGTGAACGCCGGCCTCGCTCTTGAGATAGCCGTATGCATTCTCACCCTCAATAAGAAGCACTGCACTCTTGAGTCCTGCTTCGTCACCGTCAAGGTAGTCAACCTCCTTGACATTGAAGCCGTGTGCAGTTGCCCAGCGGGTGTACATACGATAGAGCATCTGAGCCCAGTCCTGAGCCTCAGTACCGCCTGAACCTGCGTGAAATGTAAGTATTGCATTGTTCTTGTCGTACTCGCCTGTAAGGAGGGTCTCAAGTCTTGCAGTGGCAAGGAGCGTCTCCACTGCCTCAACCTCAGCCAGAGCCTCGTCATAGAGGGATTCGTCCTCTGCCTCGTCAGCAAGCTCGATAAGTGTCAGGGCATCGTAGTACATAGTATCCAGCTTTTCGTATCTTTCAACCTTTGCTTTAAGGTCACTGGTCTGCTTGAGTACCTTCTGAGAATTCTCAAGGTCATCCCAAAAGCCCGGCTCGGTTGCTCGATTCTCAAGCTGTTGTATCTGAGAACGCATATGGTCAAGACCAAGTGCATCGGCGTAATCGTCGATATCAGGTCTGGAGCCTTCAAGTCTCAGGCGTAACTCTTCAAATTGAAGCATAAATATACCTCTCTTTATATAAACTCATAATAAACTCATTAGATTATACTCCAAAACACAAAAAATGTAAACCCATATATAAATATATAAATTACAAATTATTATGTTGATTTGGGGCAGATTATTTGGTATAATGGCTAAAGGTGATAATATGGATTATTATAATCATCGCTGTCCTGTATGCGATAAACCTTTTGAAAACAGCAGCGATATTGTGGTCTGTCCTCAGTGCGGAGCACCTCACCACAGAGAATGCTACGAGCTTGAGATGAAATGTCATTTTCAGGACAGGCACAAAGACGGATTTGACTACAAAACAGAATACGAAACACAACAGACACAGAAAAAGGCAGATGCACTTACCTGCCGTATGTGCGGTTCAGAGATTGAAAAAGGCGGCAGATTCTGCAGTCAGTGCGGTACCGCTACTGAGGAACACACAGCCTTTGACAGACACAGCCAGGAAACTGAGAGCCGTGAAGGTACACCTTACACTCCCCCACAGGGTGAAAGAAAGGACGAAACCCCTTTCACAACTTTTACCTTTGACCCTATGGGAGGGCTCAAAGCTGAGGATGAAATCGGCGAAGGTGTAACTGTGGGTGAATGTGCAAAGTTTGTAAAAAACAACACACCCTTCTACTCAAGGCTGTTTCATCAGATGCACAAAACAGGCGGATTCAGGTTTTCGTTCTCAGGTTTTCTGTTCTCCGGTATATGGCTTCTGTACAGGAAATGTACAAAATTGGTGCTGTGATAGCAATTGCCATGGCTATTCTGCTGCTCACACAGCTTTATATAGGTACATTTTACAGCGATTTGATGACACAGTACAACCAATTGACAAGCTTTTCATTTACACAGACAGAAAGCACAATTACCCCACAAGCTTTTTTAGCAGGGCTTGATACCGAGGATATCGTTGTTTTGACAATCAACTCGTTCGCAAGTACAGGTCGGCTTGCACTGAGTGTACTTTGCGGTATCTTCGGCAATAAGTGGTACAGAAACCACTGCATCAAAAAAATATCAGAAATCAAATCCGCTGCTGCCAGCAAAGAAGTTGCCGATGCGGAATTACAGACAAAAGGCGGAGTTAACACCGCTGTGGCTATAAGTTTGATTATCACTTTCTGGATAATCAGCATTATGTCTATGTTTTTCTAACGGAGGATAAAAATGAAAATTACAAAAGCTGTCATCCCTGCGGCAGGACTCGGAACGAGGGTGCTTCCTGCAACCAAAGTTATGCCCAAGGAGATGCTCCCCATTGTAGACAAGCCTGCTATCCAGTACATTGTTGAGGAGGCTGTGCAGTCAGGTATCACTGATATTCTTATCATCACAAACCGCGGCAAAGGCTTCATTGAGGACCACTTTGACAAGGCTCCTGTGCTGGAGAGTATTCTGGAAAGAGACAAAAAGTACGATTTACTTGAGAGCATAAGCCATCTGGACAAGCTTGCCAACATTCACTATGTCCGTCAGATTGAGACAAAAGGTCTGGGACACGCTATAAGCAAAGCAAGAATGTTTGCAGGCAATGACCCTGTGGCTGTACTGTATGGCGATGATGTGGTTGTGGGCGGCAATGCACCTGCTACAAAGGAGCTTATTGACGCCTACGGTACATACGGCAAGGGAGTTATCGGCATCAAGCCTGTTACAAGGAAAGAAATCGTCAACTACTCCTGTGTTAAGGTTGACCATGTAAAAGACAATATCTTCAGATGCACAGATATGATTGAAAAACCCCAGAGAGACGAGGATGTGTTCTCACTTTACTCTATTCTGGGAAGATGTATTCTGCCTCCTGAGATATTTGATATTCTCGACCGCACTCCCCCGGGAGCAAAGAACGAGATACAGCTGACAGATGCTATGAGAGAGCTTGCTATAACCAGCGGTATGACTGCTGTTGAATACTCAGGCACACGCTACGACATAGGCAACAAGTTCGGCATTATGAAGGCTACAATTGAGATTGGTCTGAATCATCCCGAGATTGGCGAGGAGTTCAGACAGTATCTCTATGAGCTGACAAACTCAGGGATTCTTGACAAACCTGAAATGTTAAAATAAATAACCATATATGTGGACAGTACGAGGTGCTCTGCTGTCCACGGATTTTGAAGGGAGATAAATAAAATGAAAGCAGTAATTACTGTACTTGGTAAAGATAATGTTGGAATTCTGGCAAAGGTATCCTGTGCCTGCGCCGAGAGAAACCTCAACATCCTTGAGGTTACACAGAGCGTTCTGCAGGATTTGTTTGCTATGATTATGCTGGTTGAGTTTGAGAAGGACAAAGCTCCCTCATTCGAGAAGCTGAACAAGGACTTTGACAAGCTTGGCGAGGAAATCGGCACCAAAATCCACATTATGCACGAAGATATCTTCAACAGCATGCATAAGATCTGAGGTGGCGACAAATGCTTGAAACAAAAGACATTCTTGAAACCATAAATATGATTGACAACGAACACCTTGATGTTCGTACTGTTACAATGGGTATCTCTCTGCTTGACTGTATCGACCCTGATATTGACAAGGCTTGTGAGAATGTATACAACAAAATCTGCAGATATGCTGCAGACCTTGTTCCCACTGTTGAGGCAATTTCCAGAGAATACGGTATTCCCATTATCAACAAGCGTATCGCGGTTACTCCTATCTCTATGATTGCCGCTGTATGTCAGGACAAAGACCCCATCAAGTTTGCTTATGCACTGGACAGAGCCGCAGAGACACTGGGTGTAAACTTTATCGGCGGATACTCAGCTCTTGTACAGAAGGGTTTTTCTGCAGGTGACTATGCCCTCATTGAGAGCATCCCCCGAGCCCTTGCTGAGACAAGCCATGTGTGCTCCTCTGTTAACATCGGCTCCACCAAGGCAGGCATCAATATGGATGCTGTAAAGATGATGGGCAGAATTGTCAGGGAAGCCGCAGAGCTTACAAAGGACGACAACTGTGCAGGTGCATCCAAACTGGTCGTATTCTGTAACGCTCCCGATGATAACCCCTTTATGGCAGGTGCATTCCACGGCGTCGGCGAAGCTGACTGCGTTATCAATGTTGGTGTATCAGGCCCCGGCGTTGTAAGAGCGGCGCTGGCTAAGGTTGACGATAAAGAGGACCTTTCTCACATAGCAGATGTTGTAAAGAAAACTGCATTCAAGATTACAAGAATGGGTCAGCTGGTAGCTCAGGAGGCTTCCAAGCGTCTGTGTGTTCCCTTTGGTATTGTAGACCTGTCCCTTGCTCCTACTCCTGCTGTAGGCGACTCTGTTGCTCATATCCTTGAGGAAATGGGACTTGAGATATGCGGATGCCACGGCACAACTGCCGCACTGGCACTTCTTAACGATGCAGTTAAAAAAGGCGGAGTTATGGCGTCATCCCATGTTGGAGGTCTGTCAGGTGCATTTATTCCCGTATCTGAGGATGCTGGTATGATTGCCGCCGCAGAGCAGGGTGCAATTGACATTACAAAGCTTGAGGCTATGACAGCAGTTTGCTCTGTTGGTCTTGATATGATTGTTGTCCCCGGTGACACTCCTGCAGAGGTTATCTCTGCAATTATTGCAGACGAGGCGGCTATCGGTATGATTAACACAAAGACTACCGCGGTGCGTCTTATTCCTGCTGTAGGTAAAAACGATGACGAGTGCCTTGACTTCGGCGGACTTTTCGGTTATGCTCCCATTATGAAGCTGAGAAAAGGCTCACCCAAGGTGTTCATTGAAAGAGGCGGCAGAATCCCTGCTCCTATTCAGGCACTGAAAAATTAAGGGTAAAAATCCACAATTAATTTGTATCTTTATTTGTGCATTTAGTGGAAATAAAGGTATTGACATTTTTTGTACCTTACGATATAATAATAAAGCTGTCTGAAAAAGACAGCATATGCGCTAATAGCTCAGCTGGATAGAGCAACTGCCTTCTAAGCAGTAGGTCCGGGGTTCGAGTCCCTGTTAGCGCGCCAATATGGTGACTATAGCTTAGTTGGTTAAAGCGCCAGGTTGTGGCCCTGGAGACCGCCGGTTCGAATCCGGCTAGCCACCCCACATGATCCATTAGCTCAGTTGGCAGAGCACTTGACTTTTAATCAAGGTGTCCGGAGTTCGAATCTCCGATGGATCACCACAAAAGTCTCGAACAAAATGTTCGGGTCTTTTTGTTTTAAGATGTTTTGTATTAAATTAATATAGCCACAAACAGCAACTCCCCTATCCTATCGGATAAGGGAGTTTTTATTTTCACAAAAGTTTAAGCCTGACAGATTGAAATTTCATACTGTCAGGCTTTTTATAAATCAGATTCGTGCGATGCCGAGGAAATCGAGGACTGAGGAGATGAGGATAAGCACAATGCATATGGGAGCGATGTACTTAATCATTACTACAAAAAGCTTCTTACGCTTGAACTTGCCGCTTGACTCCACCTCGTCGATAAGCACCTGAGGCTTTACTACATAGCCGATAAAGATACAGGTCAGCAGGGCTACTACAGGCATCAGGATGCTGTTAGAAAGAAAATCAAATATATCAAGGATTGTCATTGTGGAACCGCTCACAACGATGGAGAAATCTTTAAGAAGTCCGAAGCCTAATGATGAGGGAAGTCCCAGAATTACACAGCCGATTGCAACAACAATGCAGGTAAACTTTCTGCTCCAGCCGAATTTATCACGGAAGATGGAAACTATAGTCTCCATAAGTGAAATCGAGGAAGTAAGCGCCGCAAAAAGCACAAGCAGAAAGAACAGTGCACCTATTACTGTGCCGCCCACATTGCCAAGACTTGCGAATACCTTGGGCAGAGTATCAAACATCAGTCCCGGGCCCTTGCCAAGAGCTGACTCGTCACCGCCTGAGAAGGAGAACACAGCAGGGATAATCATCATTCCTGCAAAGAAGGCTATACCTGTATCAAATAATTCAATCTGACTTACAGAGGATTCGATGCTGACATCCTTCTTCATATAGGAGCCGTAGGTTATCATAATGCCCATTGCAAGGGACATAGAATAGAAAAGCTGACCCATAGCCGCAAGAACGGTTGTGGCAGAGAATTTGGTGAAGTCGGGCTTAATATAATAGATAAATCCGTCCATTGCACCGGGGATAAACAGTGTGTACACTGCAATTCCCACAGTGAGCACAACAAGCACAGGCATCATAAACTTGCTGACCTTTTCTACTCCCTTTTCTACTCCGAAAAGTACAACGAGTGCAGTTAGTCCGAAGTACAGCAAAAACCAACCTATAGGCTCAAGGGGCTGTGCAATGTAGCTGTCAAAGTAGCCCTTCTGAGCAGCTGCCTCTACCCCGCCTGTCAGATAAACTGCCAGGTACTTTGTTACCCATCCGCCGATAACCGAATAATAAGGCAGAATAATCATAGGAACAATTGATGCAAGTATACCTACAAACTTAAACTTTTTATTAAGACTTGAGAAAGCACCGATTGCACTCTGGCCGGTCTTTCTTCCCAGTGCAATTTCTCCGCACATCAATGCAAAGCCGAAGGTAACTGCAAGTATAAGGTAAACAAGCAGGAATATTCCGCCACCGTACTTAGCCGCAAGGTATGGGAATCTCCATATATTACCAAGTCCTACAGCAGAGCCTGCCGCCGCAAGGACAAAGCCAATCTTGCCTGTGAAACTACTGCGTTTTTCTGTCATAAAATCTACTCCTTTACTATGGATTTTATGTAAACTATACAGGTAACAAATCCTGAAAATTACAAAACATTAGAATTGTATCACATTTTGCAGGCTGAATCAAGAGATTATATATTTATAATGAGCTGTATAAAATTAAATATCTATATTTATGTTGATTTTTTTCTTTGCTCGTGGTATGATATACAGGCTATAAAGTTAATATTGGGCTGTAGCCAAGCGGTAAGGCAACGGACTTTGACTCCGTCACTCGTGGGTTCGAACCCCGCCAGCCCAGCCAGAAAAAACGACTTGTTTCGACAAGTCGTTTTTTTATTCATTGCGAAAGCAATGGCATATCATCACCGACATAATATGTCGGTGTATCTCATCAGTCCTGCAGGACTGTATATTATCGCACTGCGTGTATATCAGCAGTTTTCGCAATGATGATATACAAAACTGAAGTTTTGATGATATGCAATTCCTTGCGGAATTGATAATATACAATGCTTCGCATTGATTTGTTTATAAATCAATGCTATAATCATCACAAGGAAAGTGATATTATTCCCAAAAATTATTTACTTGTTTGTTCTCGGCAACCTGAGTTTATACAAATATCAGACGAATACTAATATTGAATTGCAAGACATTAAAGGAGAATTCAAGATGAAAATGGATAACATCAATTTGTTTTTCAATGAATTGTCTTTTGAGCGTTTAGATGATTGTTTGACAGAAGATGAAGTTATTTCTTTTGAAGAAAACAATAATGTTAAGATACCGGCACAATATCGCAATTTTTTGTTACATATTGGAAACGGCATTAAGCTGTCTAATGGAAATACCATCCGTGGCATACGGCGACCTGTTGAAAAGTGCCGTCTTAAAAGGATTTCATACCGCTTTTTGTTTAAAGAGGGTATGAATGATTACTTGAATGTTACACCGAAACCCTATCCAAGATACGACGATGAATTTCCACAGTATGAGGATTGCCGCGATACAATCAATTTGGAAAACGGTTGCAAGGAATGTAAGCATTATATGGAATGCATAGATACTTGTTA
>JAFUJH010000080.1 GCA_017473775.1 Ruminococcus sp. | reverse complement strand
TTCAATGGAACTGGCTGTGATTACGACGATATGGACGACCCCTACGGGGCTTTCGGCTACCGAGGCGAGGGCTACTGGGGTTAATAAAGAAAGTGAGGTGACGGTAGATGACTCGACAGCAATTTATTGATGAGGTCAATGATTGGTGGGAACTGATTGACTTCTGTAACGACGAAGGGTGCAGTTATTGCGACGATGTTTACAGCGAAGAAAGCAGAGACGACTATATTAACGAGCAACTTGTTGATATGGCTCGCAACGCGGACAGTTGGTCTGAGTTACTCGACACCCTCAACGATATCACAACCGGATACGATTATTACCGTCGAGATGATTACGGCGAATGGTCTGGTCTCGGCGATTACGAGTTCAACGAATACAAGGACGATGTTCTTGAATGGGCTGACGACCAAGAAATTTGGGAAGACGACGAAGAAGAGCCGTTACCCGAAGATGACGAAGACGAGGACGACGACTTCGTTGCCGATGAGCCTATTTCTATCGGCGAGCTGATGGGCGTATGTAACAGTCAGCTTCAACAGATAGGCACCGATAAGAAAGCAGAAACAGCAGCAGACGACGAAGCCTTTGAGGTCTTCGTCGCAGGCTGCGTGACTATCGTGGAGGGAGAATAAGTTATGATGGATTTGAGTAAGTCTTATGACTTCTTTCAGCCTGAAAAGGACGACGCAAAAATCCACATCGTAGGATGTGGCTCCGTTGGCTCCACTATCGCAGAGAATCTTGCGAGATGTGGTGTCAAGAATATGGTGCTGTGGGATTTCGATACGGTCGAGGCTCACAACATCGTCAATCAGATGTTCCGCCAGCAGGATGTCGGCAAGTCCAAGGTCGAAGCATTGAAAGATATCCTTTGCGACATCAATCCCGAAATCGTCGACACCGTCGAGTTGAAGCCCGATGGTTGGCAGGGCAAGCTGATGTCTGGCTATATCTTCCTGTGTGTGGATAACATCGAACTCCGTAGACAGATTGTGGAGAAGCATATGGACAGCCCGTATGTAAAAGCGGTATTTGATTTCCGTACTCTGCTCGAAAGTGCTCAGCACTACGCAGCCGACTGGTCTGACTACAAGATGAAGCAGGATTTGCTGAAATCTATGCAGTTCTCCCACGAGGAAGCGGCGGCGGAAACTCCGGTATCCGCGTGTGGTGTGACTCTCGGCGTGGCAACCACGGTTCGCCTGGTTTGTGCCCTGGGTGTTAACAACTACATCAACTTTGTGAAAGGCAACGGCATCAAGAAGCTTGTTATCATCGATGGCTTCAATTTTATGCTGGATGCCTTTTAATTATCCAGAAATTAAATTTGTTTAATTAACTGTAATGTTATTTATCTCTTACGAGGTAGCTTCTCACTGTCAGTGGAAGTAACAACTTGAGGAGCCGCACGATGGCGGGCAGGCGAGCTGTATCCTGCTGCCTTCAGAGCTTACTCTAAGGTTTGACACATCTTGGGCTGGTTGTCAAGAGGTATCACACATTTTTCTAATTAAATGTGTTGTCTCGCAACACATTTATCAGTAAATTTTATTTCTACTTGACATCTGATGAACTCGATTTCGACGACTTCGTCATCTCCTCGAGTCACATCGCCGGTATCTTTCCATAATACAGATTACAGTTAATCAACGAGAAAGGCAGGTAAGCGTATGTTTTACATCACAGTAATGCAACCCCCGATGTATCGACAGATGACATTGGAAGAGTTCCTGTTTGAAGTTGATACTAAACCGCAGGCTATGATAAATCCCAACCTGACCAACACTCGTACATACGAGGTAGAGCGTATCAGCGAAAAGTTCTTGGAGCGTTTCGATGTCGCAAAGTTGGTCACCAAACTGTCACAGTTCAACGCATCGACCGAGGAACTTCGTGCAAAGCCTCGTCACGATTTGTATCGTACATTCCACATCCCCAAGAAAAGCGGCGGTCTGCGTAAGATTGACGCCCCGGAACCTGAGTTGATGGATGCACTCCGCAGACTCAAAACAATCTTCGAGGAAGATTTCAAGGCGTTGTATCATACCAGCGCCTTTGCCTATGTCAAGCACCGCAGCACTGTGGATGCGGTCAAGAGACATCAGGCAAACGAATCCAAGTGGTTCGGCAAGTACGACCTCTCCGACTTCTTCGGAAGTACCACAATCGACTTCGCAATCAAGATGCTCGGTATGGTTTTCCCGTTCTCCGAGGTTATCAAGTCCACTGTCGGCGAGCGTGAGCTTCGCAAAGCAATCGAGCTTGCGTTCTTGGATGGTGGTTTACCCCAGGGTACTCCGATTTCCCCGCTCATCACCAACATTATGATGATTCCCGTGGACTACAAGCTGGCAAACGGCTTCCGCGATTTCAATCATCAGCGTTTCGTATACACCAGATATGCCGACGACTTCCTCGTATCCTCCAAGTACACTTTTAGCTTCAGAGAAGTTGAAAAGTTCATCGTGGATACACTCAAGAGTTTCGGTGCTCCGTTCACCATTAAGTCTGAGAAGACTCGTTATGGTTCTTCTGCCGGTTCTAATTGGAACCTCGGTGTGATGCTAAACAAGGACAACGAAATCACCGTTGGTCATAAGAAGAAGCGTCAGTTCCAGGCAATGCTTGCGTCCTACATTATGGACAAGAAGAACGGCAAGGACTGGGACAAGTCCGATGTTCAGACGATGGAAGGTTATCGTAACTACTATCGTATGATTGAGGGCGATACCATTGATAAGATGGTTGCCCACATCGGTGAGAAATTCGGCGTCGATGTCGTCCAGTTAATCAAGGATGACTTAAGAGCATAAATGTTTCTGTAATGTATAACCGTAGTTTCGACTCCGGTGCTTCTTGCTGTTAGCAGAAGTGACGCAAAGGTAGGTAAAAGGATATCTGGGAGACACACGAGGTGACCACTATAGTACCCAGTCACAGCACGGTCGCACCCCGCTCTCGGCAGTTGGATTTCCGATGAGCCGTTGTCCTGCAACAGCCTCCAGCAAATCCGAATCCTGTAACCAACCCGTTATTGCACGCTTTAACGCGTCGCTTAGCTTCCGCCCGATGCGGCTGCGGCGTTTTACTGTATGTGGATTACAGAACAGTCCAGAGAACCGCTACTGCAATGTTATTATATTCGTTTTTACGGATATGCTCCTTGCTGTTAGCGGGATGTATCAACTCGAGAAGAAAGAGGAAGGACTCCATCCAAGCTTGAGGCATCCAGGAAGACCTCCTTCGGAACCAGATTAAGTTCATCAACCTAATCCTCCTTCTAAAAGGCGTTGTCTCCCAACACCTTTAAGCTCTTAATAACTCTTGTTCGAGTTTATCATGACTGAATTCTTTCTTGTTTGATTCCGGCTTTGGCTGGTTTCTGCAATGCAGATTGCACAAGTAGCGGTTCTTTGGATAAATCAAACTTGAATTTTATACGGAATAGAGGTGGAAGCATATATGCTTAACTATAAAGAGTGTAGCATTGAAGAATTCAATGCGGCTATGAAAGAAAAAGATAACGATGTCCGAAGTATATCAGATAGCCATTTGTATATTCTCTACACTAAGTTCAAAGCAGACTCTATTCACTGTGCGTATGTAAAAACAAGTTATGCGTCAGGTTTAAGCGTCGGTTCAAGTCAACGCGCTAATACCTATAAAACAGAATTGCTTCGCAGAGGAGCTGATGTTATATGAAATACGAACTGTATGTGTGGTACTGTTGGGACTTTGGTCGTTGGAACTTTGTTAAGGAGTTCAACACGAAAGAAGAACTACAGCAATATATCCAAACACACAAGATAAATACATATGCAGTTAAACAAGGCTCAACTGTTATGATGTCAAAGATACGAGCTGGTGGTTGGCGATATGGTATGAGTCAGCCAAGGCTCCCAATCAATCCAAATAGGCTATGTAAGCCTTCGTGAACGGAGGTGCAAGATGATACAGGCAGTGATATACACTCTTTTGAATGGCATCGCGTTCAATGTAGTGCTCCCGATATGGAGCTTAATCCTTATGCTCACAGGCAATATGTAAGGAGTTGAACTTATGGCTTGTAGTTACTGTTGTAATAACAGCGTTTACATCATCGATGGTCGAGTTACCATCAACGGTGTTAAGATACCACCTTGCCCTGCCAAGAGCAACTGCGTAACGGTGATAAACAACAAGGTTTTCATCGGCGGTTACGAATGGACAGGCAAGAAGTGGAAGAAGACAATCCGTGCCTTGTGGCACTTACTATTTTGACCAACTTGGACTATTGACTAAAGATGGTCTTTCTCTTTTAAGGCACTTTCGCTAATCCGTTGCAACACAACGGGTTCTTGAAAATTCTACAACCACCAAGGTTGTAAATTGCTATATCGCTCTGATTGCCAGAGCTTTATAAACCCTCCCGAGAACGCACCGGCAGACTGTGGTTTGGCAATCAAATCTACAGGTAAGAGACGACAGGTAATGAGCCGACCTATCTGGATGCGCCCAGACAACGAAAGTTGGTCGAGTTCGGGAGTATATATGCGGGTATGCTGGAATTGGCAGACAGGCAAGCTTGAGGTGCTTGTGCTCGTTTGAGCGTATGGGTTCAAGTCCCATTGCCCGCACCATTTATTCGCTGATGTGGTGGAATTGGCAGACACAGTAGATTCAGAGTCTACCGGGTAAAACCGTGCAGGTTCAAGTCCTGTCATCAGCACCAACAGGAGCCGTGGTTTTTTCTTGTTTTTTTACACGAGCTCCTTCCCTCCATAATTGGGTGCGGGAGTTAGTGGTTATCTTCCGCACCAGACTTCCCCTTTCTAAGCTTGGTGGCACCGTGTAGTTTTCTCACCTCTTTTCTGTTTGTTCATTGCTCCTTTCTCACATATACACACGGCTGCACGGTGTCATCAAGCATTTCCCTTTAATAATAACGAACGGTGGTGTTAATATGAGCAAAATTCCCGACGAAGTCGATAGCGTACAGAAGCTGTTAGATTATTTTGAAAGTCATCAAACTCTGTGGGATAAGATTACGATGCCTTTTTATAGAGTGCGTAACTTTATCCGCGAAAAGTGGTGGGAGTTCCGTCAGAGATGTCAGCGTTTCAAGCGTGGATTTGCTTGGGGCGATGTCTGGGATATGGATGCTTGGTTTATCTCCACCGCCAAGCCTATGCTTGAGCACCTGCTCAAGAAACACTGGGGTCATCCTTGCAACATCGAGAATGAAGAATGGGAAGCCATTCTACAAGAGATGATTGACTGTCTTGAACTGATGGACGAGGACAAAGCTCAGGCTCACCTCGGCATCGCAGAAGATGATTACTCTGCCGAGTCTTATAAAAAGGTCGGCGAGTTGATGGAAGAAAAGAAAAATCGATTCTTTGAACTGTTTTCTAAATGGTTCTTTAATCTTTGGGACTAACACAGGAGGTGTGTATTTTGGCTGACACTATGAAAGTATTTTGCCCTCATTGCTTGAATGAGTTCGATGTCGATGTAGACGCTGGCGAAGAGGTACTCAACCCGACCGCCACTATCACAAAACATTCCAGTATGCGTGCTTCCTGGTCTGATATCGCAGCAGAAATCAGAAGCGGTCACGGATACAGAGTGCTCGGACAGGACGACATCGTGACATTCACTCTGAAAAATGGTGAGCAGGCGGCAGTTCAGGTCGTTGCTGTTGACCACTATGAACGCAACAGTATGCTGTTTGCGTTTGTGGATTGTCCGACGGAGTCTGTAATGAATGACCGCAACACCAACGCGGGCGGTTGGCACGACTCCAAGATGCGTAAGAAGCTGAACGAAGACTTCATTAAGCTGTTGCCCGATGATTTGGTCGAGGCTATCAAGCCTCGTACCATCACCCAGATTTTGGGCGGTCGCAGATATGAGTCTACCGACAAGCTCTGGCTCCCGTCTTTGACCGAGGTTCTCGGTGAGCAGGAGCGATACAGAGATTGCGATTTTGGAGACAAGCAGTTCCCTGCATTTAACACGCCGAAGAAGCGTGTAAAGATGCTGAACAAAGACACTTGGTACTGGTGGCTGCGTTCGCCTCATGTGGGCAACTCCACCTACTTCTGGCATGTCTACGGCAATGGCAACTGCAACGGCAACGGCGCCAGCTACTCGATTGGCGTCTGCCCCTGCTTCTCTATCTAAGATTAGCCCGGAACAATAGAGTGTGAATAAAAATCTATCTGGCGGCTTGCCCGCCAAACTATGAAACAAGAGGTGCAATATGGGATTTGTTAATTTCAGAACCAAAATCCAGGAGCAGTTTGCTTCGATGATACAGGACTCCATCCGATTGTTTGCCGTCGAGGTAGACAAGGATGAAATGTGGAACCTGTACTTAGACAGTTTCCCCGAGGGAACGAACAACATCTATCGTGAAAGACGCGAGCACGATTGCTCCTGTTGCCGTCAGTTCGTAAAGCATATCGGCAATGTGGTTGCAATCAAGAACGGCGTTGTGTCCACGATTTGGGATGTCAATATCGGTGATACAACATATCAGCCGGTTGCAGATGCCCTATCTGCATATATCAAATCCAAAGCTGTTGAGAATGTTTTCTTCAGCAAAGAACAGAGAGCCGGAACTTCTCATAACTTTGAGCTGTTACCTAACGGCGAGAGCAAGAAATGGGAACATTTCTATGCGGAAATTCCCGCTATCTCAGTCGAGAGACGCCGTTCTATTGGTGATGTTCAGGGTGAGTTCAGGGCAACAAAGAGCGTGTTCAAGCGTTCGCTCGATGAAATCTCTGAGGACAGCCTCTTGACTGTACTCGAACTGATTTCTCAAAATTCGCTGTATCGAGGCGAAGAGTGGAAGAACCCGCTCAATATCTTCCTCGAGCATAAGCGTGCATATACGGCACTGGGTGACGACAGACTGAGAGACCTGTATGCCTGGGAAATGTCTGTCAAAGTCGGCGGTGCTATTGGCAGAATTCGCAATCACAGCATCGGCACCTTGCTGGTGAATATCAGCGAGGGAATGGAGTTAGACCTTGCGGTTCGCAAATATGAGCAGATTGTTGCTCCTGCAAACTACAAGCGCCCCAAAGCAATCTTCACACAGAAGATGTTAGAGGAAGCACAGAGGACAATCGAGGAACTCGGCTATATGACCGCTCTTGGTCGTCGTTATGCTACTCTCGATGACATTACCGCAAACAACATCCTGTTCTCCAACAAGGATTCCGCAAAGAGAATTGCCGGTGCGTCGATTTTCGACGATATGAAGAAAGATGTGCCTGTGAACCCGAAGAAATTCTCTCGTGTAGAAGAGGTCGCTATTGCTGACTTTGTGTCCAGCATTCTGCCCAACGCTCAAGAGGTTGAATTATTCCTCGAAAGCCGTCACTCCGGCAACCTAATGTCTTTGATTGCACCGCAGGACAAAACCAGCAAGAGTATGTTCAAGTGGAACAACGGTTTTAGCTGGGCTTACGCAGGTAACATTGCCGACAGTACAATGAAAGAAAATGTCAAAGCTGCTGGTGGTAAGGTTGACGGCATCCTTCGTTTCTCCATTCAGTGGAATGACGAGGATTATAACCCCAACGACTTTGATGCACACTGCATCCAGCCTAACGGCAATACAATTTTCTTCGGTAGCAAACGCGACAATTCCACAACCGGTGAACTCGATGTCGATATCATCACCCCCACTCGTGGCAGAGCTGCTGTCGAGAATATCACTTGGCTCAATAAGAGCAGAATGCCTCGCGGTACATACCAGTTCCTTGTAAACTGTTACAGCAACAGAGGTGGTAGAAGTGGTTTTAAGGCTGAAATCGAGTTCGATGGTCAGATTTACTCCTTTGACTACAACAGAGAGCTTCGTCACGGCGAAAATGTATATGTCGCCAATGTCGAGTTTGACGGCGAAACTTTCCGTCTCGTTGAGAAACTTCCGTCTGGCGTGTCCAGTCGTGATATTTGGGGTCTGAAGACAAATCAGTTTGTCCCTGTGTCTGTGGTTTGCTACTCCCCGAACTACTGGGATGAGCAGACCGGCGTTGGCAATCGCCATTACTTCTTTATGTTAAAGGACTGCGTCAACCCCGAAAGACCTAATGGTATGTTCAACGAATACCTCAAGGAAGACTTGCTGAAACATAAGCGTGTCTTCGAGGCACTCGGAAGCAAGATGGCTGTCGCAGATTCTGCAGACCAGTTGTCCGGCGTCGGATTCTCCTCCACCAGACGAGGAGATGTTCTCGTCAAAGTTAAGGGTGCGACAGAACGCGTCCTGAAAATCAAATTCTAAAAGGAGTGCAAGGTATGAATACGGATAAAATGTTTGAGATTGCCGTAAGAAGCAAGATGAGATTCCCTTATAAGGGTCAGATTTCGGTCGAAGACCTGTGGGATTTGGATGTTAACTCCCTGGACGGCGTGTTC
>JAFUJH010000079.1 GCA_017473775.1 Ruminococcus sp. | reverse complement strand
TTCTCTCCCTCCGTATTTTGCCTTCGGCAAAATCCACCTCTAACTGAGCCTGTCTCCCTCTGTCACTCCGTGACATCTCCCTCACACTGTGAGGGAGTCTTCCCTCGTCAGAGGGAGGCACGGACTTTTTCTACAGCCACAGACTCCCTCTCAGAGGGAGTCACTTCTTCACTATTCACTATTCACTATTACCTATTACTTCAAAAAATGGAGGAATCCTATGAGCACACTCACAAAGCCCACAGCCCGTGTTGCTAAATGGGACAACGCCAAGTTCTTTCTGATACTGTGCGTTGTGCTCGGACACTCAATGGCCTCAAGCTTTATGGGCAACGGAGAGTCTATGAAATGGGTGGAGGTAATACTTTACTCTTTCCATATGCCTTTGTTCATTTTTATCGGCGGATTGTTTGCGAAGAAAACCGTTGACAGTGTCCCCTTCAGATACGAAAAAGTTATTTCTTATCTGCTGTTGAGCCTGTTTATGAAAATTCTCAACTATGTTGTCAAGCTGATTTGCTTAGGAAAGGCAAGCTTCTCTCTGCTGAGCGACAACAGCGTATCCTGGTATATCTTTGCAACCGCCATACACATTATGATTGCACACCTGCTTCGCAACTGCAAGCCATGGAAGATTCTCGCCACAAGCTTTGTGATTGCCATACTTGCAGGCTATGTGAACGAAATAGGAAATGTCTTTGTGCTTTCCCGTATTATTGTTTTCTTCCCTATATTCTATCTTGGTTATATGCTTGACCCTGATAAGCTTCTTGCATTTCTACAAAAGCCTTGGGTGCGTATATGCTCTGTGCTTGTTCTGATTGCAATATTTGCAGGCTTTTACATTACGCTGGACAAGTCCTACTACCTCAGACGCTTGTTCACAGGCAACAATCCCTACTACGAATTCGGCGGTATATGGCATATACTGGGCGGTCCCCTGAGAATCTGCAGCTATACAATCAGCTTTCTTGTAGGAACTGCGATACTCTCCCTTATTCCGAACAAGCGGATTCCGCTTATAACCTGGTCAGGTTCAAGGACACTTACCGTATATGCACTGCACAGAGCTGTTCAGTATATTATCGGGTACTCCTTTTTTGACGAGATGTTCAGTACTACACTGCCAAGATTCCTGCTTCCGATTCTTCTTGTATATTCGCTGGCGTTGATATTTTTACTTTCAACTAAGCACTTTGAATATGTACTGTATCCCTGTATGCACTGGGATAAGATACTCGCTCCTGTGCTTAACTGGTTCAGAAAAGACGAGTACAAAATCAAAAAGTAAATTAAAGTATACACAACACAACAGCCTCTTCCAATACGGAAGAGGCTGTTCTTTTAATGTTTATTTGGCTTTTACAAATCTGAAAATGCTAAACTGATTATCAGTTAACATCCTCCCACTGATTTGTCTGGTTGTTGTATGCTCTGCCAAGCTCTACTATAAGGTCGACTGTCTGAGCACCGTTGTTGCCGTTGTTGAATACAACCTTCTGATACATAGCACCTGTGGAATCATTGGGCAGAGCAAATCTGTAGAGGTTGTTGCCTAAGGACTCCATCTGGTCGCCGGGCCATACAGAGCCGCTGTTGTCAGACCAATAGTGGCAGTATGCTGTGCCCCAGCCTGCGGCATCTCTGAAGTAGATGTAGTTGCCTGAGGGGTCAGGGTCAACAGGATTGGTAGGTGTAGGACCGGGTGTGGGTATGTTCAGTCCGTCTGCAGGGAACTTGGTAACATCCACGAAGTCAGAAAGGAAACCTGCCCAAGAACCTGTAGACATATCATAGATAGCAAACTCTCCGGGAATAGAAAGGTCTGCTGTCTGATTGCCGTTGTTATCGTTGAAGATAATCATATTTGCGGCATCGGGGATAATTGCTACATAATATCCGCCAATCTGCTGAAGAGCCTCGCCGGGCCATGTGTTGTAAGCGTCGCCGCCGTCTGTCCAGCAATGCTGATAAGGAGTGGCGTAGGTGTTGTTAGCAAGGATGATAATCTGACCCTCAATCTGTGTCAGGTCGATTGTGTTATCATCGGGAGCATCTGTTACTGTAGTCTCTACAGGGTCATCACCGGGGACAGTAGTAACGGGCTGTGTAGGTGTGGGAGCATCAGAGCCGGACACCTTAATCTTCTCGCCTACTCTGCAGCCTGCGTCAAGCTCAGCAGCGAACTTCTGTATAGCAGTTGCATCCTTGATGTTGACGACACTGCTCTCATCTGCATCAGCAGCGATTTTTGCATTGCCATCAATTGTCTCCAGCTCTGCAACTACCTTCTGAATAAGGGTAGCATCCTTGATGTTTACAATCTCATTAAGGTCAGAGTCACCGAGGATTACATATACTGCAGGTGTTACAGGAGCAGTTGTGGTTGTGGGATCAGGAGTTGTGGGCTTAACTGTTGTGGGATCAGGAGTTGTAGGCTTGACTGTTGTGGGAGCAGTAGTAACAGGTGTACCCTCTGCAAGCTCAACAAGGATTGTGCCGTGAGCACCTGAGTTGAATGTAACCTTGCCATTTGCAACTGTAGCAGTTGTGCCGTCGTAAGCATTGCGTACAACTGTGCCGTTAGCAAAGGTGTTGTTCAGAGTGATTGTGATGTTAGCGTTATTGGAAGCGCCTACTACGCAAGCTACCTTATCGGTAACGCCGTTCTTGTTATAAGTACGGGCAAAAGCTGTACCTGAAGAAGCAGTGAGATTTGTGTGTGCGCCTGCGCCAACTGCAACATGGTTGTTACGGAAGGTACCCACCTTCTGCCAATGAGCCAGAATCTGTGCATCGTTGGAGGAAGCATTTGAAATGCTTGACCAGTTCATGAAACTTCTGTTCTCGTGGTCGTGGATAGTGCAGTCTACATACTGTCTGTTAGTCTCATCACCGTAGTAAATCTGAACGCCGCCGGGCAGAAGCAGAAGTGCAGAGCCCTGATAGTAGAGGTCATCACGGCACAGACCTGTATCGTGAGAGGAGATATATGTGAGAACATTGAAGTTTGCGTTGTTGTTAATCTGATTTGCATAATCAGCATAGGTGCTGTTCAGGTTACCAACCTTCTTCATACCGTTGGTGTTGTTACCCTGGCTGTCACCTGAGAAGGAGAAGTTAATCATGGAGTCAAAGCCGTTCTGATAGTACTGGTTGTTAGAAACGCCCTGACCGAAGTTTTCACCTGTCATCCAGAACTCCTCGTCCCAGTCTGCACCTACAGCAGAGGAATTATCATTTCTCCAGTTCTGGAGTGCCTTTGTACAAGCCTCAGAGAGCTTCTTCCAAGAGGACTGGTCAACATGCTTTGCAGTATCGCAACGGAAGCCGTCAATACCGTATTCCTCAACCCACTTTGCATACCATGCAACAAGGTAGTTTGTAACTGTCTTATTGCCAAGGTTATACTTGGAGAAGGTCTGGTTAATCTCGCTTACCTTTACACTGTATGTACCCTCTTTTGTCCACTTTGTCTTGAGTATCTCGGGGAGGTCTACAGTAGAAGTGGATTCGGTCTTAAAGTCGGGAAGGTATGTAACCTCACCTCTCAGGTCAGAGCCGTCACCGCCCTGATATCCTGCAAGACCTGCACGAATCCAGTTGGTGCCCCACCACTTAGCCCAGTTATTGGCATTTTCATTGTACTTGATAGCACCGTGGTAGTTGGTCTGGTTAATGCTGCTGAAGTTGTAGTAAACATCCATAGCATCGCCGTTAAGTGTACCGAAGCCGTACTCGTTCATATCGTAGATGGAGTTGTAGCCGGGATGGTTCATAACTACATCAAGGACAATACGGATATCGTGTGCGTGGGCTGTGTCAATCATCTCTTTGAACTCAGCCTCTGTACCGTAGTTCTTATCAAGCTCGGTAAAATCAAGTCCGTAGTATCCGTGGTAGGAATAGTGAGGGAAGCTCTTCTTACCGTCACCGCCTACTACATAACCATGAATCTGTTCAAACCAGCCTGCAACCCAGATTGCGTTTACGCCCAGGTCATCGAAGTAGCCGTCTTTAATCTTCTGAGTGATACCCTTGAAGTCACCACCCTGGAAAGAAGCTACATTATTGATGGAAGCAACAGAACCGTCACGGTTAAGACCGCGGTTGTAGCTGTGGTCGTTTGATGTGTTTCCATTGTTGAAACGGTCTGTCAGAAGGAAGTAGACCGTTGCGTTATCTCAAGTAAAATCGTTAGCCGCTGTGGGGTATGCCACAGAAGTCTCTGCTGTGTCAACTACAGCAGCCTGTGCTGTGAAGCCTACTGCACAAAGAGACACAATTGTCAGCATTGCAAGCAGGAGACACATAATTCTTTTTACTCTCTTCATAGATAACATTCCTTTCACATTAATTTTTTGTAAAGCTAAACCCTTACAAATAACATTATAGCAAACTAAAGTGCAGAATAACAAGGCATTAAACACACGAGAATATGGCAAAAAATTATCCAATTTTTATTATTATGTATATCAGGGCAAATTTTATCAGATTTACTATGTGTTTTACGAACTATTTCTTTCCATTATATACACGCAAATCAAGGCATTGTCCTGTATCTTGGAAAGCACGATAAACTTTCGTATGCTAGTGTGATAAAATTTTTATCTTTTTACATCTGAAAATAAATTGACAAACAGACTCATTGAATATATAATTCTATACTGTATAAATCTACACATCAGAACAGATTTGTACTCAAATTTACAAAAAGTAATTGTAATTTATTCGGGGGTGTTGTTTTTTGGAACAGAAACCAATTGTTTCACTTAGGAATATCAACGTTAAATTTGACGGTGAAGTAATACTTAACAATATAGATTTGGATATAATGGACAAGGAGTTCATTACCCTGCTGGGTCCGTCAGGCTGTGGCAAGACAACCACGCTGAGAATCATCGGCGGATTCCTGGAGCCTGACAGCGGAGATGTATTCTATGAAGGCAAGCGTATCAACGGTACTCCTCCCAACAAACGCAATATAAATACCGTTTTTCAGAAGTACGCACTGTTTCCTCATCTGAATGTGTATGAGAATGTAGCCTTCGGACTGAAGCTGAAGAAGCTTCCCAAAGAGGAAATAAAAGCCAGAGTCACCAAGATGCTGGCTATTGTAGACCTGAAGGGCTACGAGAAGCGTGCTGTCTCTAAGCTTTCAGGCGGTCAGCAGCAGCGAGTTGCCATCGCCCGTGCACTGGTATGTGACCCTGATGTACTGCTTCTGGACGAGCCTCTGGGTGCACTTGACCTTAAACTCCGTAAGGATATGCAGATTGAACTCAAGCGTATTCAGAAGATGACCAGAAAAACCTTTGTATATGTTACTCACGACCAGGAGGAGGCTCTGACAATGAGCGACCGCGTGGTTGTAATGAACAACGGTAAAATTGAGCAGATAGGTACTCCTATCGATATATACAACGAGCCTGCCAACGCCTTCGTTGCAGACTTTATCGGCGAGGCAAACATCCTTGACGGACTTATGCTCAAGGACTACAGAGTGCGTATTCTGGGCAGTGACTTCAAGTGCGTTGACAAGGGCTTCGGCGAGAACACACCTGTGGATATTGTTATCCGCCCTGAGGATATTGAGGTTACATCCCCCGAGGAAGGCACAGTTGTGGGCGATGTGACAGGTGTTGTGTTCAAGGGCGTTCACTACGAGATGGAAGTAAAGGTAGGCAAATGCACACTGCTTATTCACTCCACAGTATCTTCCCCTGCAGGCAGCCGCATCGGTATGCGTGTATCCCCTGACAATATACATATTATGAACAAGCTCTTCCCCACTCCTTACAACGAATTCACAGCCGAGGTTGTGGACTCCGCTGAGGACTCTCCTGTGGTTACAATATCCGTAGAGGGTAAGGAGTTAGAACTTGAAAACGGCTACTATCCCAAGGGAACTATCCTGAGTATCCAGCTTCCTCCCGACGGTCTTTATGTTGACGGCGAAGGTGTGGGTCAGCTTACTGATGTATTCGTTGAGTCAGTTATCTGGAAGGGTGCTCACAACGAAATCATCCTTGAGTCCGACGAGCGTAAGTGGATTATGCACAGTGCTCAGGACGAACAGGTTGCTACCTATGTTCCTATTTGCTTTGATTTTTCAAAGGCTGTCGTTACACCTGTAAACACTCAGGAGGACGCCGATGAAAACTAAGAAGCTGATAATTCCCTACATCCTCTGGATGGTTGTGTTTACACTTATTCCCCTTGTGCTTATTATCAGCAACACCTGCAGAGACAATAACGGTAACTTTACACTTATGTTCCTGCAGAAGGCGCTGAACTACAAGGACGAATTTCTGTATTCCCTTTGGGTTGCTTTTCTGAGTACATCCATCTGCCTTGTGCTGGCATATCCCCTGAGCTACTTTATATCCCAGAGCTCAGAGCGTGCTCAGAGCACCTACACTATGCTGATTATGGTGCCTATGTGGATGAACTTCCTTCTGCGCGTCCGTGCGTGGGTGTTGCTTCTGCAGACAAACGGCCCCATTGATTCTTTTCTGAATATGATAGGAATCGACATCCCCCTGATGTACAACACAGGTGCTGTTGTACTGGGTATGGTGTACGAGTTCCTGCCCTTTATGATTCTGCCCCTTACCACAGTTATGGGTAAAATCGACAAGAGCCTCATTGAGGCGGCTCAGGATTTGGGTTGCAGCAAATTCAATGTTATCAGAAAGGTGGTTTTCCCTCTTTCTGTTCCCGGCATTATCTCAGGCGTTACAATGGTGTTTGTCCCCTCTGCCAGTACATTCCTTGTGTCGCAATATCTGGGCGGACCCAACAACAGAATGATTGGCGATGTTATTGAGATGCTCTACAAGAGCGACAAGCACACAGCCTCTGCAATCGCTCTGTTGCTGATGATTGTTATTCTTGTATTTATGGTTATAATGAACCGCTTCGGCGATGAGGAGGCGGTAGGAGTATGAAAAAGCTTTTTCTTGGTAAGAAGTTCTACATCGGACTTATCTTTCTGTTCCTGTATGCACCTATCGCGGTGCTTATTGCCTACTCCTTTAACGACAGCAAATCCTCTGTATGGAGCGGCTTTACCTTTGACTGGTATATAAAGCTGTTTCAGGACCAGGCTATTATGACAGCTCTGGGCAATACCCTGCTTGTGGCGGTATTGGCAGCGGCGTTCTCTACAATTCTGGGTACTGTTGCCTCCTTGGGAATGTACAACTTCAAGGGTGCTAAAAGGAAAATCATCCAGACATTATCCAACATTCCCATCATCAACCCTGAGATAGTAACAGGTATGTCACTGATGCTTCTGTTCGTATTTCTGGGTCAGATTCTCCACTTTGAGAACGGCTTTGTTACCCTGCTGCTGTCTCACATCGGCTTCTGTACTCCCTATGTTATCCTGTCGGTAACACCCAAGCTCAGACAGATGGACAATCATCTGTTTGAGGCGGCACAGGATTTGGGCTGTACTCAGTTGCAGGCTTTCTTTCAGGTTGTAATTCACGAGCTTCTGCCCGGCATTGTATCGGGCTTTCTGATAAGCTTTACTTACTCGCTGGACGATTTCATAATCTCCTTCTTCACAAGCGGTAAGTTCCAGACCCTTCCCATTGAGATATACACTATGCTCAAAAAGAGGGTTTCCCCCAAGATTAACGCCCTGTCCACAATCCTCTTTGTTGTTATTTTTGCGGTACTCATCATCACCAATATCTCAGGTGCAAACAAAAATAAAAACACCAAAGAGAACAACGGCAAAAACGGCAAGAAGATGCTGTGTCTGGCACTGGCTCTGATTATACTTCTGGGCGGTCTTGTGGGCTACTCAAGATGTTCAAACCAGACTCAGGTACTCAATGTCTTTAACTGGGGCGAGAATATCGCAAACGGTGAGGACGGAACACTGGATGTTATAGCTGAATTTGAGAAGAAGTACAATGTCAAGGTCAACTATAACGAGTACGAATCAAACGAGGAAATGTACGCAAAGCTCCAGAACGAAAGCTACGATATCATCATCCCTTCGGATTATATGATAGGAAAGCTTATTGCAGAGGATATGCTCCTGCCGCTGGACTTTGACAATATCCCCAATTATAAGAACATTGCAGATGAATACAAGAACCTGCCCTATGACCCAAACAACGAATACTCTGTTCCCTACACATGGGGTGTTGTGGCACTGTGCTACAACGAGAATATGGTTGAGGGCGAGGTTACAGGCTTTGACGCCCTGTGGAATGAGGCAAACAAAGGTCAGATTCTGATGTTCAACAACAGCCGCGATGCTCTTGCCATTGCTATGCAGAGACTGGGACTTGACCCATCAAATCCCACAAAGGCAGATATTGACAAGGCTTGTGAGCTCTTGAAGGAGCAGAAGCCTCTTGTTCAGAATTATGTAATGGACCAGGTTTACGACCTTATGGAGTGTGACCAGTCTGCCATTGCTCCCTACTATGCAGGCGACATCTACTATATGATGGATAATAACGACTCCCTCAACTACTGCCTCCCTGAGGAAGGCACAAACTTCTTTGTTGATGCTATGTGTATTCCCAAGAATGCAGAGAATCCGGAGCTTGCAGAGCTGTTCATTAACTTTATGCTTGAACCCGAGGTTGGCGTTTCCAACAGCGAGTACATCGGCTATGCTTCTCCCAATAAGGAGACAGTAGCACTGCTTGACGAGGAAATCAGAAACAACCAGCTCATCTATCCTTCAAAGGAATATCTTGACAAGTGCTATATGTACTCAAACACACCTGCTGATATTTACAACTATATGCAGGAGAAGTTCATAGAAGCATCCACAAATTAACACTTAATTCACAAAAGTCCGATTGCAATATATCGGGCTTTTGTTTATAATAAAAAACAGATATCAGAGTAATACCATAGGGAGGCTGAAGCTATGGCAATGAATAAAAATACCAAAAACATACTTATTGCCGCAGGTGTTACCGCTCTGAGCGTTGCCGCTGTGGGCACCCTTTATCATTTTACTGTCAAAAGTATGATGAAGCTTGCCCTTGACCGCAAAGAGCCTAAGATTATGAACAAAGGCAGAGAGAAGCTTATGGGCTCTGAGGAGCTGTCTGTTATTATGGGTAAGCTTATGGATGCCGCTGAAAAGCTTGAAAGTCAGGACCACGAAACAGTAGAGATAACTGCTGACGACGGAGTAAGACTTGTTGCGCACTGGTATCCCTGCGAAGGTGCAAAGAGGGTCATTGTTGCTATGCACGGCTGGCGTAGTGACTGGTCAAGAGACTTCGGTATTATATCTCAGTTCTGGCATAAGAACGGTTGCAGTGTTCTGTATGCAGAGCAGAGAGGTCAAGGCGACAGCGGCGGAGAATATATGGGTTTCGGACTACTTGAGCGGTACGATTGCCTCCGGTGGGTAAACTGGGTGCAGGAGCACACAGACTCTTCCCTGCCCATATACCTTGCAGGAATTTCCATGGGTGCTTCCACTGTGCTCATGACATCAGGCTTTGAACTGCCTGAGCGAGTCCATGGAATTATGGCTGACTGCGGATTTACCTCTCCCCACGCAATCTGGAAGTATGTGGTGCAGAACAACCTGAAGATTCCCTACGGACTTTACAGTGCAGTTGCCGACGAGCTGTGCAGAAAGAAAATTCAGGTTAGCTCCAAGGACTTCTCCTGTGCACAAGCACTGGAAAACTGCAAAATCCCTGTGCTGTTCATCCACGGCACAGACGACCACTTTGTCCCTGTAGAGATGACCTTTGAGAATTACAAGGCGTGCAAAGGACACAAGCGTCTGCTGGTTGTACCCGGTGCTGACCATGGCATGAGCTTCCTTGTGGACACGCAGGGCTACGAGAATGCAATGACCGAATTCTTCAAAGATTTTGATTGATAATACAGACAATATATGTAATAACCCCACCTGATATCACATAGGTCAGGTGGGGTTTGTTGTTTGTTCCCTATTCATATGTAAAATCTGCAGAAAGATTTATTTCTTCTACAGAAATATTCCGTATATATCCTTTGCTGTCCGTTGTAACCTTGTAAGTACCGCTTGCGCAATCTCCTGTGAATACTGCCACACCGTCTGAGAAAGAGTCGCACTGCTCCTCACGGGACAGAGCACACAGCACATTGTATATAGCTTCTGCATAGGAGTCCTTGGGCAGATAGCCCTTCTGGGTCTGAGCGTGGAGCCCCTCATATATTATCTCAAAATTGTCTGTCCACTTGTAGGTAAGTCCCCACAGCTCATCGGGAGTTGTAACCTTTATCACCACTGCACCCTGCATTGTGGAGGATACCTCCGCCTGTAGTGAGAACAGCCCATCAAAGGCTTTTTCTCCGTCAATACTGACTTTTGCCTGAAAGTCCAGCACAGGCTGTGTTGGTGGCTGTGCACTGCAGGCAGACAGAAAACAAAGTATAATAGCAAGGAAGAATACAAAAGTTCTTTTCACAGATAACCTCGGTGGGTAAAAGATACTTTGAAATTCCTGCATCAAAGACTAATTTATAAAATACATTCTTTGATAGCTTTTGGGATTCTCTCAATAATATCTGAGGGAAGCATTGAATACTCGGTAAGCTCATCCTTTGCATAGTCCCCTGCGAGTCCGTGGAGGTACACCCCTGCCACAGCCGACTGCACTGCATCACAGCCCTGTGAAATAAGGGACACAATCATTCCTGCAAGCACATCGCCACTGCCTGCCACCGCCATTCCTGCGTTACCTGTGGGATTAACACAGCACTCGGAGTTTCTGCTTGCAATCAGGGTGTCCTTGCCCTTGAGCACAAGGGTGACGCCGTATTCATCAGCAAAATTCTGAGCCACAGCTTCTCTGTTATCACGGATATATGCAGAAGATAATCCTGTAAGCCTCGACATCTCACCCTCGTGGGGAGTGAGCACTGTGGGATAAACTCTTTCCTTCAGAATATTTATATGCTTTGATACTGCATTTATGCCGTCAGCATCAAGTACAAGAGGAGTCTTGCACTCGGATACAATGGACATCACAATGCTCTTTGTATCATCACACATTTTTGAGCCGCAACCCATAAGCACTGCGTCGGCTTTGTTTGCGTACTTAATTATCTCCCTTGTTGCCTTCTCGCTTATAGCACCTGACTCACTCTCAGGCAAAACTAAAAACACCGCCTCGGGCACTGACACAGATACAATGGGGTATATACTCTCAGGTACTGCCACACGGACAAGCCCTGCACCTGTCCTCAGTGCCGCTTTTGCACTGAGCACCGCCGCTCCTGCCATAGAGTAACTTCCCACTATGCAAAGCAAAGAGCCCACGCTATATTTATTGGCGCAGGCTGTTCGTTGTGGCAATATATCCCTGACAATTTTCTTATCTGTAACTGTCATAAGTAACTCACCTTATTTTTTATTGTAGAAAAACTTAACCACCATCTCACGGGTCATATGGGGACGCATACCGTCTATGATATTCTGATTAGGTGAGAATATGAGCAGGCACTTACCCTTGCCTGCCTCGCGGTATACACAGTAGTAGCTCTCCTCCATATTGCCGCTTGAGCAATCTTTGGTGCGGGCATATCTGTCAGCAGGGATGTTGTCCCCCTGGATTTTTCCCATATCCTCAATGGAGTTAATCTCAATACGCAGAAGCTTCTTTCTGCTTTTCTTGTCTACGACTTTATCAATGTAGAAATTATTACCCATAACAGAGTAGTCAAACTCCACCTTATTGATACGGGGCAGTGCCAGTGTGAGCACAATAACCGCCAAAATCGCAATAATAAGAGTGAACACCAACCAGAAAGGGTCAGGCACAATAACATATACAAAAATAAAGAAAAGCTCCAACAAAGCAAAGATACCGACAATCATACCTGAAAGCACCTTCTGCTTTGCGCCTGACTGACGCTTTACAACCTGTTCGCAAAATCCATCCATAGAAATCACCTGTCCTGATGTTAATATATAAGTAGTATAGCACACTGATTTTGTTTTTTCAACAAAACACTTGCCAAATTAACAAATTAGTGATAATATTAATCTTGATATTTATTAAACGCTATGACGAAGAAAGTAGCTCTATCAATGCTGTGCAAAGAGAGCGGTTGCCGCAGGCTGAAAGCACCGACACAGCAGGTACAGCGAAGTTCACTTCTGAGCGGTGGGGCTGAACTTGTATTCTCAGTAGGCTTCAACGGCAGACACCGTTAAAGGTCACAGGAGTGTTTGCTTCTTTTTGATGCAAAAATCAGGGTGGTACCACGGATATTATTCGTCCCTGCGTGTGTTATAAGCACGCAGGGCGTTTTTATTTTATTACGGAGGAAACTTATGAACGAGAAAATCTTGGAATTAAGAAATGAAATCACAGACAAGGTCTCTGCCGCCGCTTCTCTGGCAGAGCTTGACGCCATCAGAGTTGAGTACCTTGGCAAGAAGGGCAGTATCACAGCCCTCTTAAAGGGTATGAAGGACCTGTCAGTTGAGGAGAAGAAATCCTTTGGTGCACAGGTAAACGAGCTCAAGGAGTTCGCTACAGCAAAAATCGACGAGAGAGCAGTGGAGCTTAAAGAGCAGGAAATTCAGCGTGAGCTTTCATCTATGCCCGTGTTTGACATTACAGCTCCTGCAAACCTTGACCGCGGCTCATATCATCCCATCACACTGGTACAGCGTCAGTGCGAGACTATCTTCAAGTCTATGGGCTTTGCTGTTATCGACTACCCCGAGGTAGTTACTGACTATGAGTGCTTTGAGGCTCTCAACATCCCCAAGCACCACCCTGCACGCGATATGCAGGACACCTACTACCTTGACAACGGTCAGCTCCTCAAGTCCCATACATCTGCCGCACAGAATGCAATTATCAGAAAGTACGGCAAGAACCTCACTGAGAACGGCGTTCCCATCAAGGCTATCTTCCCCGGCAGATGCTTCCGTAACGAAGCAACCGACGCCTGCCACGAAAACACCTTCTTCCAGATGGAGGGTGTTATGGTTGACAAGGATATATCTATCTCCAACCTTATCTACTTTATGAAGACTATGCTCTCCGAGGTGTTCAGAAAGGACATCAAGGTTCGGCTTCGTCCCGGATTCTTCCCCTTTGTTGAGCCGGGCTTTGAGCTTGACATAAGCTGTCTTATCTGCGGCGGTGAGGGCTGTCCCTCCTGTAAGCAGAGCGGCTGGCTGGAGCTTTGTCCCTGCGGTATGATTCATCCCAATGTACTTCGCGAAGGCGGCATTGACCCCGAGGAGTACACAGGCTTTGCTTTCGGTCTGGGACTTACACGACTTGCAATGATGAAGTACGGCGTTAAGGACATCCGTGACCTGAACTCCGGAAGACTCAAGGTGCTTGAGCAGTTCACCGACGACGAATAAGGAGGGTATGAGATATGTTATTATCAATGAATTGGATTGAGGATTTCGTAGACCTGACTGGCCTTGACAGACTCGACCTTATACACAAGCTTTCACTCTCAACCGCAGAGGTTGAAAACGAGATATTCTTTAAGGGCAGTGACCTCAGCGGCGTTGTAGTAGCTGAGATTGTAGAGGTTTCAGACCATCCCGAGTCAAAGAAGCTTCACCTGCTCAAGGTTGACGCAGGCAACGGCGAGCTCACCGATGTTGTCTGCGGTGCTCCCAATGTAAGAGTTGGTATGAAAACAGCATTTGCAAAGGTTGGCGCAAAATTGGGTGAGATTGAGATTGCACCCCGTCCCCTTGCAGGTTTCATGTCCTGCGGTATGTGCTGCAGCGAGGCAGAAATCGGCATTTCCGACGACCACTCAGGTATTATGGATATTACCGAGGATGTCAAAAACGGCACTGATATCAAGGAGCTTTATGCTATTGATGATATTGTTTTTGAGATTGACAACAAGTCTCTGACAAACCGTCCCGACCTGTGGAGCCACTACGGCTTTGCCCGTGAGTTTGCAGCCCTTGCAGGCAGAGAGCTCAAGCCCCTTGAGTGCGAGGAGCTTACTCAGTATGACAATCTCCGCAAAATTGATATGAAGATTGAGGACCCTCTGTGCCAGAGATACTCCTGTATGCAGGTTGAGAACATCACAAGAAACATAAGCCCTGTTAATATGAGAATCCGTCTGTACTACTGCGGTATGAGAGGCATCAACTTCCTTGCTGACCTGACAAACTACCTTATGCTTGAGGTAGGTCAGCCTATGCACGCCTTCGACTCCAGAAAGGTGGAGAAAATCCGCATCAAGCGTTTTGACACTCCCTTTACTTTCCAGACTCTGGACGGTGTAGAGCGTAACATTGACGAGAACACACTGATGATTTGTAACGACAACACACCTGTTGCAATCGCAGGTATTATGGGCGGTCTTGACTCTGAGATTGTTGAGGACACTACAACCCTTACACTTGAGTCTGCTACCTTTGATGCAGTTTCTATCCGTAAGTCCACAGTCCGTCTTGCACACAGAACCGACGCTTCTATGCGTTATGAGAAGTGCCTTGACCCTGAGATGACAACTCTTGCTATCGGCAGATTTATAAATCTTCTGAAGAAATATGACGGCGGTGCTCAGGTTGTATCCGCTCTTACAGACGAGTATGCTTACAAGTATGACACAGTAACTCTTGACTTTGACAAGAAGTTTGTTGACCGCTACACAGGTATTGAAATCAGCAACGATACTATCGTCAAGACTCTCACCGACCTGGGCTTTAAGGTGACACTTGAGGGAGATAACTTCTCTGTAGTTGTTCCCTCCTGGAGAGCTACCAAGGATGTTACCATCAAGGCTGACATCATCGAGGAAATCACCCGTATCTACGGCTATGATAACTTTGATATCAACACCACCCGTTCTCCCCTGTACCCTGTTCGTGCAGAGGCAGTGAAGAACAACGAGGACAGAATCAAGGATATTCTTGTAAAGAAATTTAACCTTCACGAGCTCCATTCCTATGTATGGGCATATAATGACGAGATGAAGGCTCTGGGAATCCCTGTTGAGGATAATGTCAGACTTGCAAACGCTACAAACCCCAACATTGAGACTCTGAGAAATTCTATCATTCCCACACAGCTTTGTCAGGTTAAGATTAACACAGGTTACGGTGCTGACTTCGGCGTATTCGAGGTAGGCAGAGTTATCAAGGGCTTAAAAGACAATGGACTTTGCAATGAGCAAAAGATGCTCGCAATCACACTGTTCAGCAAGACAAAGGATATGAAGGAGCTGTACCTTGAGCTTCGCGATATTATTGCAGTTATTGCAAGCGACTTAAAGCACAAGACTCTCTCCTACAAGGCACAGCAGGTTCGTCACGCATACGAACATCCCGTAAACCTGAACACAATCCTCATCGACGGCGAGGAGATTGGTACAATCGGCATCCTGCATCCTGTAGTATCAAGAAACATCGACAAGAAGGCAAACATTGTATTTGCTGAGATTGATATGAGCGCATTCACCGAGGCTGAGGTTGCACCCATTGTATATGACGAGCCCTCCAAGTTCCCCTCTATGACCTACGATATCAGCGTAGAGATTCCTGCAGGGGTACTCTTTGAAAGCCTTGAGAAGTGCTGGCAGGAGGAAGGCAAAGGACTCCTCAAGAGCACACGCATCGTAGACACCTACGACACCGAGGAGATTCACTCCATCACTGTCCGCTTTGAGTTCTCCTCATCTGAGAGAACACTCTCAAGTGCAGAGATTCAGGAGATTATGGACAAGGTTGTAGCAAACCTTTCTGCAATAGGCGTCACCCTGAGAGGCTGATAAATTAATATTCTCAACGGCTCCCTTTCACAGGGAGCCGTTTTCTGCCCTCCTCTGAGAGGAGGGTGGCACGGCATAGCCGTGACGGGAGGAGTATTAAACTTATATCATCAATGAACGCGGTGGCTTTTATTGATTTTTCATCCCTCAGCGCCTTTGGCGGAGCTCCCTTTACACAAGGGTGCCTTGTTTCGGACGACCAATGGTCGTCCCTACGCGTTGGAGGTTACCGCCCCTACAATGTAGCTTTTCTCTTATTGTAGGGGTCGGCGCCACGACGACCCGTAAAGCCACTTTTTGAGGAAACCATATTTGTAGGGGCGGTTCACGAACCGCCCGTGAAACCTTGCCTCGATATCAAACTTTTTGGACGGACACATCCGTGTCCTACACCTTATCAGTCACCTACGGTGACAGCTTCCCCTCCGAGGCAAAGCCTTATACTAACTTCAAAAACAACTTAAACTGCCTGAGAGCGAAAAGTTTCTCAGGCAGTTATCTTTTTTTCAACAGACATTTACTCAACAAATATTGATTTTACTCAAATCAGGTGGTATACTAAAGTTGCGACACAAACTGAATAAATTCCTGTACAGGTGTGTATTTTTATTATTGGTAAAAATGCATGCTCTTTTTCGCATACCTTTACAGGAAGTGAAAGTTTGTGTCGCAGCAAATGAGGCTATGCATTTTTCGGTGTGTGTAGCTTCGGTTGCACACACTTTTTATTTTCAGGAGGAATTTTTGTGAAAAGAAAACCGACATTCAAACAAACCCTTGCGTGTATTTTATCCCTACTAATTCTGATAGGCACCCTGCCTGTGCTTTCAGTCGCTGCAGAAGAAACAACTGACGACCCAATAACAGGCACAACCGAAGATGGATTAGTGTACAAAGTTCAAAACGGAGAAATAATCATAACTGATTACCAAGGAATTGCGCTTGAACTTTCAATCCCCGATACAATCATTGGCTATCCTGTTACGGGTATTGATGATAAGGCTTTCGAAGCCTGTTCACTAACAAACATCACAATTCCAACTAACATTACATCTATTGGCGAGTATGCTTTTTGGTATTCTCGAAGCCTTGAAACCATTATTATTCCCGAGGGAATTTCCGCTATCAGTGATTACGCTTTTTACGAATGCAATAATCTTAAAAACATTACGCTTCCTGATAGCATTACCTCTATCGGCAGTTATGCCTTCTATGGTTGCAACAGTCTAAAAAGCATCACACTTCCTGATAGCATTACCTCTATCGGCAGTTATGCCTTCTATGGTTGCAACAGTCTAAAAAGCATCACACTTCCAAAGCACATTACATCTATCGGTTACTATACTTTCCACAATTGTTTTAATCTTGAGAGTTTCAATGTAGATAGCTACAATATGAATTACAGCAGTATTGATGGTATTCTTTTTGATAAAGAAATAACAACATTGATTCAGTACCCCGCAGATAAAGAAGGTGATACTTATATAGTCCCCGATAGTGTAGTAGGTTTTGGTTGGGAAGGTTTCTCTGGCTGCAAAAATCTTAAGAGCGTCACTCTCCCTGATGGCTTTATGAGTATAGCCGATTCAGCTTTCAGTCATTGCACTAATCTTGAAACAGTCATAATACCAGATAGTGTTGTATATATTGGTGAAGGAGCTTTCTACGATTGTACAAATCTAACAAATATCAATATTCCTTCTAATGTATACGCTATAAACAATAGTGCTTTTTGTAATTGTACAAGTTTAAAAAGCATAGTAATCCCCAACAACATTGAAACACTTGCTTTTGATGCTTTTTATAATTGCACAAGTCTTGAAAGTATTATACTACCAGAATTCAACAAAAGCATATGTGGTTATGCTTTTTACAATACTGCTTTTTATAACAACCCAGACAACTGGGAAAACGGTGTTCTATATCACGACTCATATCTATTAGCTACAAAAGAAAACTTAAGCGAAAATTATACAATAAAAGACGGAACAGCAATAATCTCTATTGGTTCATTTTCTTTTTCAAAGGTCTCCAACATATCAATTCCTGATAGTGTACGCTACATAGGAAGCAGTGCATTTAACGGTTGTGATGAACTAAAATCTATCACTTTATCAAACAATATTACAAGTATAGAATACTCTACCTTTGAAGATTGCATAAACCTAAATAATGTAGTAATACCTGATAGTGTTGTTTGTATAGGCAGTAATGCATTTCGCGGTTGTAAACAACTTAGCAACTTTATTCTTCCTGAGACTTTGCAAGAAATCGGGAAGGACGCTTTATACAATACTTCATATTATAACAACGCAACCAACTGGGAAGATGAAACTCTTTACTATAATTCATATCTGTTAGCTGCTAAAAACACCATAAACAAAAATTGTGATGTAAAAAACGGAACAACGGTTATTGCAAATTATACATTCCTTGAAAACACTTCACTTACAAACATCACCCTTCCAGATGGTATGTTGCATATAGGAAAAGGAGCTTTTATTAATTGTGTGAATCTTGAAAGCATCTCTATGCCAAGCACCTTAAAAACAATCGGTCCTAATACATTCAGTAGTTGCACAAAGCTACAAGACCTTATTCTCCCTGAAAACATTATTAATATAGAAGATAGTACATTTTTAGGTTGTAGCAATCTTAGCAACATTGTTATACCAGAAAAAGTAAAAACAATTGGCATGTACGCATTTGGTTCTTGCACTAATCTCAAAGCCATCACAATCCCTGCAAGTGTTTCTGATATACAGTTCGCGGCATTTTATAATTGTACTAACCTCACAGATATTTACTACTTAGGGAGCAAAGCAGACTGGAGTAAAATATCAATTGCTGATTTAAACGACTGTTTAGAATCGGCAGAAATACACTTCGCAAAAACCACACCTATAGATATACAGTTAACCGATGAAGCAACAAACATTACAATTATTACAGAAGCTGATGTACAGCTTCAGGTTGAAACAATTACTGATACAAAAACAATTGATGATATAAAGTTCGTTCTTCCAAATGTAGATGTTACTGCACTTTACGACATAACTCTCACTAAGGACGGCATAGAGGTTCGACCTGAGGGGACTGTTACAGTAAAAATTCCCACAGATAACGAAAACGCAAAAGTTTACAGAGTTGAATCTGACGGCATGCTAACTGATATGAATGCGACATATGTTGACGGCTTTATGGTGTTCACAACCGACCACTTCAGCCTGTATGTACTTGCAGTTGCAAAATCCGTCTCCGCCTTTGACCTAGGAGATGTTGACAAGGACGGAGATGTCAACATCAAGGATGCTACAGCAATTCAAAAACATATTGCTATGCTGATTACACTTGATGACGAAGCAATGCTCCTTGCAGATTACGATGCAGACGGCGTTGTTACCATCAAGGATGCTACCGCTATCCAGAAGAAGATTGCAGGACTTCTGTAATTTTATCAATAAAAGCATATAACATATAGCAGAAAGCAGGCATAGGGATGCAATATCCCTGTGTCTGCTTTTTGCAATCCTTTTTTCTCACCTGAGATGCGGTGTTCCTCTTATTGCAGGGACCGGCGTCCCGACGACCCGTAAAGCCACTTTTTTGAGGGAACCATATTTGTAGGGGCGGTTCACGAACCTCCCGTGAAACCTTGCCTCGATATGAAACCTTTCGGGCGATTCTTGAATCGCCCCTACAATGTAGCTTTTCTCTTATTGTAGGGACCGCTTGCGGTGGATGAGGTGGAAACTTTGCAGATATAGCAACATATACAACGGACACCGCATGTCCTACACCTTATCACCTGCTCCGCAGGAGCTTTTTTCTGCGAAAACGGCAACCCTTTTGTCGGCATAGCCGACATTTCCCCTAACAGGGGAATTTCCTCAAGGGGAAGCCCCTCTTTGCTATTTGCAACAAAACTGTTATATATTTGGGCTTGAATTCTATGAAAATATATTGTATAATTAATGTGGTATAAGATTTTACATAATCTTCCGCCCCGATATCCTATAATATATTGTAAACGGAGGTGTTTCGGATGTTGGATAAAACTATGGTATTCTCCCTTGGCGGTGACAGGGATGATGAGATTAAGCGTGCTCTGCTTATTGTGTATGATGCACTGAAGAAAAAGGGCTACAACCCCATTAACCAGATTGTGGGCTATATTCTCTCTGAGGACCCTACCTATATCACCACCTACAACAACGCCCGGAATATCATTTCTAAAATTGACAGAGACGACCTGCTGGAGGCTCTTGTCAAGTCATACATCAAGAGTTAACGGAGGAATACACTTTGGCAAATAAAGAATTCTTTACCTACAAGGGCAAGCCCCTTGTTCGTTGCGGTGACGAACTGTACTACGGTTCTATGGCAGACAGATTCGTTATCCGTATGCAAATCAAATCCAAAAAGGATGTAAACGGTCTGCAGGTTGCAGACAAGGTTGCAATCCAGCTTCTGTGCACAGACCCTGACTTAAGCCCCAGAAAGCAGATTGTCAAGGTATCTGAGAAGCCCGGGCTCTTCCTTGCAATGGACATTGCAGACATCTGGCTGCGCAGAGCCCTCTCTGCTGAAGCTTAACAAAACAGCATAACACAAAACACAACAGCCGTGGCTTTTATCGCCACGGCTGTTTTTATTAGCTTCAGTTTGTATCAATCGTAATAAACAAATCTCTCATCTATCACAAGCTTGCTGACATCTCCGCATTCGGATTTATCCACAACAATAAACTTTTCATAAACTCCGATATCACAGGTAACCATAGAGTCGGGGTTCGGGTGATTTTCCCGACTGTTTATATAAATGACATCGTTTTCTGCATACACAGAATTCACCTGATAGGTAATCATACCTGTTGAGTAACATCTGTATATATAAACCAAACTCTTTGTCTCAAAGAATTCCTCGTTATACACATCACTTGACTGCAGGAAGAAGGAGTTATACTCAGAGGCAGAGGTAATCAACTTATTATAGGAATGTTTATATGGATTATCCCCCATATACATAACATTTTCCTCTGTGAAATTCACCGGCTTTGCACTGTCAGGAACAGAAGAAAAGATAACTTCATCATATCTGTACGAATACTCAAGACCTGCAATATATTTCTGTATGTCTGTTGCATCCTTTATGTTAACATCAAAATCTCCGTTAAAGTCTGCATAGTAGTATTTCATAACATAGGCATTCAGTTGATAATAATCCTTCTCATATCCTTCAAACTCAGCCAGAATCTTCTGAATATAAGTAGCATCCTTTATGTTGACAGACCTGTCATTGTCCGCGTCACCGATTCGTCTTGCTATATCTGTTTCGGTAAAGATACACTCAAAGCCCTCAATCTGACGGTTATATGCCTGCTCTAACATAAGAACTTCGCTTGTTTCAGGAATAACAACAAAGTATCCCAGAACGAAGAACGGGTTAAATCGATACCACGCATCATTTGTAATGATGTAGTCTCCTAACTGTACGCCGAATTCAGGATTGCAATTACTGCGAAAATCAACATCTACCAATACATAATCGGGAGTAGCCCCCTCAAGTGTACAGTGAGAGTACACAACAGTATACTCAATCTCATCGTAGGTTGAATCAAAAAGCTTTACATCATCGCGACGAGCTGTGATATAATCCGCAATAATACCCCTGAGCACCGCCTCATCATAGGTCGCGGTGACTTCTTCAGCATCTGTGTTGCTTACGGAATCAGCTTGCACGCATACAACACACATTGCAAAAAGAATAGTCAGGGTAAGCACAAAAGAAAGTATCTTTTTCATATTCATTCTCCTTTCGGTATTGTAAAGTTAATTTGTCTTTTCACTTATTAGACGGAGAAAAAAGTAAAACCTCACACATAAATTAAGAAAATATGCAAAAACCGCCTTGTAAAAAACGAGGCGGTGCAAATACATTAATTATTCTCAAGGTGGGATTTGATTGCCTCAAGGGTGGTATCACTGATGACATGCTCCATACGGCAGGCGTCAGCGGAGGCTGTCTCCTCGTCAACCCCAAGGCTTGTGAGGAACTGTGTCAGCACCCGATGGCGGTCATAGATTTTCTCTGCTACTTCCCTGCCGATTTGGGTCAGATGCAAAAAGCCGTTTTCATCCACGGTGATGTAGCCGCCGTCACGGAGAAGCTTCACAGCACGGCTGACAGAGGGCTTAGAGTAGTTGCGGTACTCTGCCACATCCAGTGAGCGGACAGTATTCATTTTACTTTGAAGTATTAAAATGGCCTCAAGATACATCTCGCCTGATTCCTGCAGGTGCATATCCGCGACCTCCTTTATATATTGTTTATCTGTGATTATAATGATACCATAACCTGTATGTTTTTTCAAGTAGAGAGAATATCTGCGGCGCTGTTTTCATATGATTTTTTGGATAAAAACTTAACAATATCCATTGGGATTTCTGAAACCTCTTGCACAAAATGACGAAAATCTAAGAATATTCAAAAATTTTCCACTTAAAGCATTGACACAAAGCAGAAAATCGAGTATCATAACATATGGTTAGCGTGGGCTAACCTTTAATACAAACGATTGGTTAGCCTTTGCTAATCATCAATTACGGAAGTTATCGCTTCATTTAATATATATTTCATTATAATTTATAAATTATCAGGAGTAGCTTTATGAACTTAATGACTGCAGAGGAAGGAAAAGAATACATCATTCAGCGGATAGAAACCGATGATGAAGAAATGGATGCTTTTCTGTTTTCTTTGGGTTGCTACAGCGGTGAGCCCATCACTGTTATCTCTCACATCAAGGGCGGCTGTGTAGTTTCCATCAAGGACGGCAGATACAACATCGATTATCAGCTTGCTGAGGCCATCATTGTCTGATTTTTCAGAAAACAAAGTAATCCGCTGATTACTTTTTACCCTGTAGTTAGCATTAACTAACTGATATTTATTGCATTTAACTTGTTTTACACAGTGTTTATACAACTGTTAAAAATACCTTGTAATATATTAATGAGGAGGAATCCAAAATGAGAATTGCTTTAGCGGGCAATCCCAACTCCGGTAAGACCACTATGTACAATGCTCTGACCGGCCGTAACGAAAAGGTCGGCAACTGGGCAGGTGTTACCGTTGAGAAAAAAGAACATCCTATCAAGAAGAGCTTTGCAGGCACTAGCGAAGAACTGATTGCAGTTGACCTTCCCGGTGCTTACTCCATGTCTCCTTTCACATCTGAGGAGAGCATCACAAGCTCCTATGTAAAGAACGAGAATCCCGATGTTATCATCAACATTGTGGACGCTACAAACCTTAGTCGCAGCCTGTTCTTCACAACTCAGCTTCTTGAGCTTGGCATCCCTGTGGTTGTTGCTCTGAACAAGACTGATATCAACAAGAAGAAAGAAAACAAAATTGATGTTGCAGCTCTCAGTGCAAAGTTAGGCTGTCCTGTTGTTGAGACAATATCCACATCTGCAGAGGGTCTTGCAGATGTAGTCAAGGCCGCTGTTGCTCAGTATGGCAAGGGTCAGGCTGCTCCCTATGTACAGGGCGACATCGATATGACCGACAAGAAGGCTGTTGTTGAGGCTGACAGAAAGCGTTTTGAGTTTGTAAACAAGATTGTGAAGAGTGTAGAGACCCGTAAGGTGCTCACAAAGGACAAGAACGCACAGGATAAAATCGACGCAGTTCTCACTAACAAGTGGCTGGGAATTCCGATTTTCGCTGTTGTAATGTGGCTTGTATTCCAGATTTCTCAGACTTGGGTCGGTCCCTTCATTGCTGAAGGCTGTGAGCTTGCAAACGGCACAACCATTCCCGGTCTTGTAACTCTTATCGAGATGTTCGGCGAGTGGGTCGGCGGTCTGCTTGAGAGTGCAAATGCCGCTCCTATCCTGTCTGCACTGCTTGTTGACGGTGTAATCGGCGGTGTTGGTGCTGTTGTAGGCTTCCTGCCTCTGGTTATGGTAATGTACTTCCTGATTGCTCTCCTTGAGGATTGCGGTTATATGGCTCGTGTTTCTGTTGTGCTTGACCCCATCTTCAAGAAGGTTGGTCTCTCCGGTAAGTCTGTTATCCCCTTTGTTATCGGTATCGGCTGTGCTATCCCCGGTGTTATGGCAAGCCGTACTATCCGCAACGAGCGTGAGCGCAGAGCTACTGCAATGCTGACTCCCTTTATGCCCTGCGGCGCTAAGATTCCCGTAATTTCACTTTTTGCAGGTGCTTTCTTTGACAATGCAGGCTGGGTAAGCTGGACCATGTACATTGTTGGTATTGTTCTTATCTTCCTTGGTGCTCTGCTTGTAAACAAGATTGCAGGTCACAAAGCAAGAAAGTCCTTCTTTATCATTGAGCTTCCCGAGTACAAGGCTCCCTCACTTTGGAGAGCATTCAAGTCTATGTGCAGCCGCGGCTGGGCATACATAGTTAAGGCTGCTACAATCATCCTTCTGTGCAACACAGCAGTTCAGATTATGCAGACCTTCGCATGGAATTTCCAGGTTGCAGAGAGTGCAGATGATTCCATCCTTGCATCTACCGCAGGTCCCTTTGCTTATATCCTTGTTCCCATTGTAGGCGTTCTTTCCTGGGAACTGGCAGCAGCTGCTGTTACAGGCTTCATCGCTAAAGAGAATGTTGTTGGTACACTGGCTGTATGCTTCGTTGGTCTTGAGAACCTCATCGACACAGAGGAGCTTGCTCTTATGGAAGGTGCAGGTGCAGAGACTGCAGCAGTTATGGCTATCACAAAGGTTGCCGCTCTTGCATACCTTATGTTCAACCTGTACACACCTCCCTGCTTTGCAGCTATCGGTGCTATGAACTCTGAGATGAAGAGCTCCAAGTGGCTCTGGGGCGGTATCGGCCTCCAGCTTGGTATCGGCTTCACAGTAGGCTATCTTGTATACACAGTAGGTACACTCTTCACAAATCCTGCAAGCCTTGCAGTTATCCCTGCAATCTGCGGCGGTGTTGCTGTGGCTGTTATGGCTGGTATTGTTGTGGCTCTTTGTATTAACTCTGACAAGAAGCTCAAGACAGAGTATGCGCTCAGCGGTACAAAGGCAAAGGCTACTGTTACAAAATAATCAAGAGGGTTTTCACTATGGAAACTATTATTACAAATATTATCATCATTGCTGTTATACTGCTGATTGTAGGTCTGGCTGTTTTCTATGTTATCAAAGCTAAGAAAAGCGGCAAGAAGTGCATCGGCTGTCCCGACAGCGGCACCTGTGGTGCTTCATCAAAGGCTTCAGCCTGCTCCTGCGGATGCTCAGGCTGTGCCTCAAAGGACAGTTGCCACAGCGACAACAGTCCTGAATAAATTAACCTATTCCTTTCTACATATTCATAAAGCATACCTCACAAAGTCCGGTGTTACAAACATCGGGCTTTGCTTTTTTCTGAAGTTTTTTCTTTATGCTGGACTAATACAGAAATCTGTGATATTATTAAAGTGATATCTAAAAATCACAGTAGCCTTTGCTACAGGGAGGAAATACTATGAAAAAATCAACCCGATTCTGTGCTTTACTCATTGTCTTGGCTTTAATTCTTGTTATGGCTATGACAGGCTGTGCAAACACTGGTAACTCAAATAATACGGGCAACGGCGGCAGTGCAAACGGAGAAAGCAACTCCGACAGCAATAGCTCCACCTATCCTACACAGATATACGACAAGCACGGCAATCCTGTGCAGATGCCCAGTGATAACGATGTGGAGGGCTGGTTCTCTGTTGAGGTTGTCAACCAGTACAGTGCCGCATCCTTCACACAGCCTGAGGGCACAACTGTAGTCTCCAAGCCTGAGCCTGATGCTCTGTATCTGCAGGGAGGCTCTAACACATTCAGAGACACAGTATCCTATGCCTTCGCCGCAATCAACGCAAGCAACAGCGCTGTATATCTGCCTGTGCTGGGCATTGGCGAGGACTCAGTTGCAACTGTAACAGAGCTTGACCGTATCACCCATGTTGACATTGACTCACTCTATCCCAAAGGAGAGGTGACATCTGTCAACCTGATTTACAAATCAGGTCACAAGGCATATGAGTGTACAATTTCTCTTGAGAATAACAATCAGCAAGTATACATAGCCTTTGCAGACAGGACTGAGCTTTACGGCCATCTGATGTAAAAATGCTTAAATACTGAACTGAAAAGAGGTATTATATGGCTGTTAAAAAAACTGCTAAATCAAACCAACCCAGGCTCAGATTCACTGTGCGCCACGCATTGACAGATATTTATGTGGTGATGCTGTTTACCTTCTTCCCCTTGTTTCTGTCAAACTACTATGCCGCCGCAAGGCGTGACAAGTTCTGGTCATTTCTGATTATCACTGCAGTTATCGGCGTTGCAGTGGGTATCATATCCCTTGTTAATCTGTTCACCCGTAACAGCGAGTATAACAGAAAGCTCAATACACATCGGGACCCCTTCAGTCTCAGCCTTACTGATATCGGCTTCTTTGCATTTGCAGGAGTGACACTTATCTCTACTCTTGCAAGCGGCAGGATTGGTCATTGTCTAATGGGACTTTCCGGCAATGTGAGCAACGGACGAAATATGGGACTTATCACTATACTTCTGCTCCTTGGGGCATATATGATGATATCCCGCTTTTTCTTTGATAAAAAGGTTGTTTATTACTGCATCTTTGGCGGTATAACAATTGTGAGTGTGCTGGCTATTCTCAATTATTACTACATAGACCCGCTGGGTATGTTTGAGGCTTACAAAGGCTCCTCAAGCTATGACACGGTAATCAACGACTTCACCTCTACTATCGGCAACAAAAACTACCTGTCTGCACTAATCTGTGTTGCTCTGCCCTTCTCCTTTGGTATGGCTATAGCCACTGAGGATAAGATTATGCGTATAGTTGCATATGTAAGCACCGCACTGCAGTTTATGGGATTGATAGTTGCCACCAGTGACGGCGGTTTCCTTGGTTGCTTTGCCGCATTTGCAGTTATGGCAGTGGTTGTAAGCCGCAGCCGTAAGAAGCTTATGAGATACTGTGCAGGCATTGCAGTGATGATGCTGGGTGCAAAGGTGCTGTGGCTGTTCGACCTTATTATGAAGGGTAACTCCAAGGGCTACTCCAGCTTCTCTGAGTTCTTTATCAGCAACAACGCTGTGTTCGTTATCCTTGTTATATTTGCTATCTTTGCAGGTATATTGTTCTATGACAGCAAACGCAAAAACGAGGATGCTACCGATGAGCTTTCCAAGATTGTATTCTATACAATACTTGCTGTAGTATGCCTTGCCGCTGTAGGCTTTGCAGGTCTTATGATTTACTTCACCTTTATTGACAAAGAGACTGCCCTGACAGGAATGCTGAGATTCTTCCGCTTCAACGAGTACTGGGGTACTCACCGAGGCTACTTCTGGATAAATTCCTTTGAGGTTTACAGCAATATGAACTTCTGGCAGAAGCTGTTCGGCGCAGGTCCCGAGACCTTCTACTATATGTTCCAGCCTTACTTCTCTGAGATGTCTGAGCTTTTCAACGAAGGCTCTACCAATGCGGCTCACAATGTGTACATCAACTACCTTATTACTCAGGGTATATTCGGACTTGCAGCATATCTGATGTTTATCGGCTCTGCTGTTGTGAGCAGTATTAAAAATTCAAAGCTCAATCCCCTGTCACTTGTGTGTGCATTTGTAATCCTTGCATATGCAGTGCAGGATATAGTCAACATTGCAAACCCTGTGAATGTTCCCTGGTTTATTATCTTCATTGCAGTTAACGAGTCTACCCGTCTGCGTGCAAATTCAACTTACGAGCTTACAAGCAACGGTTTCTGATTTTCTCCAAAAGAACAATACTTATAATTATTATTCCTCCTGTGAAAAATTCTCCACAGGAGGAATAAATTTATTTGAATACATCCTCAAAAATATGCTCATATTTATTGACAGATTAATAACTTGGGTGTAAAATAAGTTGTTCGCAAAAGAAACTCTAATTTGTGAAAGGTTGATTATTATGCATTACACAGGAGTAACCTCCAGAGGCATCATCTGCCCTATCTTCCAGCAGGGTGACGACCTGGTAGCCGCTATCGTAAAGAGCGTTACCGACGCCGCCAAGGGTGAGGGATTTGAGCTTCAGGACAGAAACATCATCGGTGTTACCGAGGCAGTTGTAGCCCGTACACAGGGTAACTACGCCACCACCGATCAGATCGCAACAGATATCCGCAATAAATTCGGCGGTGAAGAGCTGGGCATTGTATTCCCCATTCTCAGCCGTAACCGTTTTGCTATACTCCTGCGTTCTATCGCAAAGGGTTGCAAGAAGCTGTATGTTCAGCTTTCTTATCCTTCTGACGAAGTAGGCAACTCCTTCATTACCTACGACCAGATTGACGAGAAGGGTGTCAACCCCTACTCAGACAGCTTCAATGAAGAAGAATTCAGAGCTGTTTTCGGTTATGATACAAAGCACACTTTCACAGGTGTTGACTATATTGAATACTACAAGAGTCTGGGCGACAACATCGAGATTATCTTCTCCAACGACCCCAGATACATCCTCAAGTATACAAAGAATGTCCTCAACTGCGACATCCACACACGCTTCCGCACACAGCGACTTCTGAAGGCTGCAGGTGCTCAGAAGGTTTACCGTATGGACGAGATACTCACCGAGAGCGTTAACGGCTCAGGCTTCAACCCTCAGTACGGACTCTTGGGCTCCAACAAGGCTACAGAGGACAAGGTTAAGCTCTTCCCCCGTGACTGTCAGGAGTTTGTAGACAAGCTTCAGGCTGAATTGTTCAAGGCTACAGGCAAGAAGCTTGAGTGTATGGTATACGGCGACGGCGGCTTCAAGGACCCTGTAGGCGGTATCTGGGAGCTGGCTGACCCTGTGGTATCCCCTGCTTACACACCCGGTCTTGCAGGCAAGCCCAACGAGCTGAAGATGAAGTACTTTGCTGATAACGACTTCTCTGACCTTTCAGGCGATGAGCTTGCAGAGGCTATGAAGAAGATGATTAAGGCTAAGGACGACGACCTTGTGGGCAATATGCAGTCTCAGGGTACAACCCCAAGACAGCTCACCGACCTGCTGGGCTCACTGTGTGACCTGACAAGCGGCAGTGGCGACAGAGGTACTCCTGTAATTCTCATTCAGGGTTACTTTGACAACTACGCAACTGAATAATTTATAGGCTTATAAAAGAAAGAGCAAGAGTAAAAGGTGAAGAACCTTCTATTCTTGCTCTGTTTTTATTTTTGTAATGTGTCGTTTGCGTAGCAAACATATCGCGCCTTGTGTATATCGCGCGCTTTAGTGCATATCGCAAATTCCGCAAGGAATTTATATCGCCGCGTGATGTCCGAAGGACAGTCACGCCAGGTATTTTGTCATAAGTAGGGCGTCCTCACGGGGATTGCTGTAATAACCCTTGCGCACACCTACTTCATCAAATCCCATTTTTCTGTAGAGATTTGAAGCAGGAGTGTTTGATACTCTGACCTCCAGTGTTACAAACTGCAGGTCTTTTTTTATTGCTTCCTCCAAGAGAGCTTCTGTCAGCTTCTCGGCTATGCCCCGTCGACGGTAAGAAGGAAGTACTGCAAGGTTTGTCAGGCTTCCTTCATCCAGCACCCACTCAAGGGCGATATACCCCACAAGGGTATCATTCTCAAAACAGCCGAAGCACTGAGCGTTATCGCTTTTCAAAAGTGCTTCTATGGTGTTTTCGCTCCAAGGACTCTGAAAACAGCTCTCCTCCACCCTATGGATTGCCTTGGTGTGGTCTTGTGATAATCTTTGTATGGTCATAGTTCCCCTCTGAGCTTCGTTATAAGCGTTTTTACCGCTTCTTCAATCTCATTCTCGCATAACTCATAAAGTGCCTCAGAGCCCCCGTAAGGGTCAAATATGCCACCCTTATCCTCCGAAAGGATATATATACTGTCAACAGGTACTCCGTAGTACCGCAGAATGTCCCTGTGCTCACTTGTCATAACTGCTATGATGCAGTAGTCCTCAAGGCGTTTATCGGCTATATCTGTGGAGGTAAGAGAGGATATATCTATCCCCTTTTTCGCCATAGCTTTCTTAGAATTCTCTGCCACAGGCAGACCCGTTATGGTAGAAAGCCCTGCAGACTCTGCTGCAAAGGGCAGGTTGTTCTCAGCACATATATGATTGAACAAGCCCTGCGCCATGGGGCTTCGGCAGGTGTTGCCTGTGCAGACAAATAATATCTTCTTCATTAAATCAAAACCTCATCAGGATTTTGCATCATACCAGGTCTCTCCCATTGATGCCTCTGCCACCAAGGGAACAGACAGCTTTACTGCATTCTCCATTTCTTCCTGAAGCACCATTGCCGCACGCATTGACTCGTGGACAGGAGCTTCTACAATGAGCTCGTCGTGTACCTGCAGGATAAGTCGGGATTCCATACCCTCGGCACGGAGACGCTCATCCACACGGACCATTGCAATCTTGATGATATCTGCCGCTGTGCCCTGAATAGGCATATTACGGGCTACACGCTCACCGAAGGAACGGGTGATGTGATTAGTAGCAGTAAGCTCAGGCAGGTAGCGTCTGCGTCCGAACACAGTCTCCACATAACCTGTGATTCTGGCGGTCTCAATTACATTCTTCATATATGAGTCCACACCCGAGTAATGCTCAAGGTAGTTCCTGATATATTCAGATGCCTCACGATTGGTAACGCCGATATCCTTTGCAAGAGAAAACGCACCGATACCGTAAACGATACCGAAGTTTACCGCCTTGGCACGGCTACGCATAACAGGTGTTACCATACCAACAGGCATACGGAAAACCTCAGAGGCGGTTACTGTGTGGATATCTGTATTTTCAAGGAAGGCTTTACGCATATTGTCGTCCCCTGCAATATCAGCCAGCACTCTTAATTCTATCTGAGAATAATCCGCATCCACAAGGACACAGCCCTCACGGGCAACAAAGAACTTCCTCAGCTCTCTGCCAAGGTCTGTCCGCACAGGAATATTCTGCAGATTGGGCTCTGTGGAGCTGATTCTGCCTGTACGGGTCTCTGTCTGATTGAAGCTTGAGTGAATTCTGCCGTCCTCTGCGATAACCTTTGTGAGTCCGTCGCAGTAGGTGGACTTGAGCTTTGCGTAGGTTCTGTACTCAAGAATAAGTCCCACCACAGGGTGGTAGCTTCTGAGTCCCTCCAGTACCTCTGCATTGGTGGAATATCCGCTCTTGGTCTTTTTCTTAGCAGGGAGTCCCAGCTTTTCAAAGAGGGCAACGCCTAACTGTTTTGGGGAATTTATATTGAACTCGTAGCCCACACTGTCGTATATTTCCTGCTCAAAGCTTCTGAGCTGTTCGCCGATATACTCGCCGTATCGTTCTATACCCTGACGGTCTACTGCAAAACCGATGCTCTCCATTCTTGCCAGCACCTTGGCAAGGGGAAGCTCGATAGTATCAAGGAGCTGTTTTTGATTCTTCTCTGCTATTTCCTTACGAAGTCTCACGGATAACTCCGGCAACGCACAGAACGAAGGGTCTATGCCCTCACACTCACCCTGAACCTCAGGTACAGACACTCTGTACTCGGCACAAAGCCGCTCAGGAGAATAATCTGAGGAGGAGGGATTGAGCAGATATGCCGCAAGGCACACATCAAACTCTGCAAGCTGAATATCAAGCCCCTTCTTCTCTGCATAGGCATAGACAGGCTTGCTGTCATAGTAAGCTTTTTTATCAGCACTGCACAGATAATCGCAGAGAATATCCTCGTTATCGGTTACATACACAGTATCCTCTGTATACACACACAGACGGACAAACTCACCGCCTGAAAACTCAACATCCGCAACGGGGTTTATACCTTTGGAAAGCTGTGCCGCTTTGTCAACAATCTTTGCATTAACAACAGCCGCCGCTGTGCTATCCTCCACTGCGGTTATAGTCACCTGATGAAGTCCGAATTTATCAATAAGCTTGAAAAGCTCAAGCCGTGCCATATATCTTGCGGCAGCCTCCGGGTCGATCATTACTACTTTGTAGTTTTCTAAATCTGTATCAATGGGCACAGCCCTGTAAATCTCACCCAGCATACGACTGAGATATGCATTCTCTTTATCTGCCAGAAGTTTCTTTCTGACAGTTTCCCTTATATCGGCTGAGTCGATATTCTCGTACACGCCGTCAAGGCTTCCGAACTTGCTGATAAGGTCGCAGGCTCCCTTGGGGCCTATACCTGATACGCCGGGGATATTGTCTGAGCTGTCTCCCTGCAGTGCCTTAATATCAATCAGACGCACAGGCTCAACTCCGTACTCCTCCATCACCTTATCTGCATCATAAATGGTAGCGGTAGGACTGCCCTGCTTGGTGGATGCAAGGCGGACTGTCACCTTGTCTGACACAAGCTGTAGTGAGTCGCGGTCTCCTGTAGCAATTATGCACTCGTTGCCGCCTTCCTCACAAATCTTGGCGAAGGTACCCAGTATATCGTCAGCCTCGTAGCCCTCGCAGGATACAAGCTTATAGCCTAAAAGGGTCAACAGCTCTTTAAGAGGCTCCACCTGAGACGCCAACTCCTCGGGCATACCCTTTCTGGTAGCCTTGTAGCCTGTGTATGCCTTGTGGCGGAATGTAGGAGCACGCAGGTCAAAGGCAATCGCCACACAATCGGGTGTGGTATCTGCCTTTATCTTCTCAAGCATTGTGAGAAATCCGTAAATAGCGTGAGTAAACTGTCCGTCCTTTGTTGTTAAGGGACGGATTCCGTAATATGCTCGGTTAAGTATACTGTTGCCGTCAACTGCTAATAATCTCATAATTTATACATCACATCCACTGTTTTTCCGTTTCTGTTATAAATACGAGGTACACGCTTTGATACCGCACACACAATCTCGTAATTGATAGTTCCTGCGAATGTGGCAAGCTCGCAAGCTGTGGGAGTGTTGTTCTCTCCGTTTGAGAACAGCACCACCTCGTCCCCTATCCGAACATCCTCGATATCTGTCACATCCACAATTGTCTGGTCCATACATACTCTGCCCAGAATTTTAGCCTTCTTGCCCTTTATGGTCATATAGCCGTCCTTTGACAAATTGCGGAAATATCCGTCTGCATAGCCCACAGGCACAGTGGCAACCGTCATATCCCTGTCTGCTGTGAAGGTCCTGCCGTAGCTTACATCAGAGCCCTTGCGAAGCTTCTTGACAAAGGCTACTGTGGACTTGAGGCTCATTGCAGGCTTCAGGTCAAGTGCTGATGCAATTGCAGGATTGGGAGCAAGTCCGTAAAGAATAATACCTGCACGGACCATCGACAGGTGTGCATCCCTGTAATATTCCACAGCACCGCTGTTTGCGTGGTGAATCAAGGGGAAGGTAACGCCTCTGTCAGCAAGAGATTTTACTGTAAAGTTAAAAGCATCAAGCTGACGCAGAGTGTAGGCCTTGCCCTCCTCGCCCTCGTCAGACACCGCAAAGTGCGCCATAATACCGCAAGGATTAAGTGCAGGCAGAGCACAAGCCTCTGCAATTTCATCTATTGAGGAGTTATCCTCGGGGAAGCTCTGGCACATAAAGCCGATACGGCTCATACCTGTGTCAATCTTGATATGGACATCGATTGTTACTCCTGCCTGCAGTGATGAAGCAGACAGAGCCTTTGCATAATCAAGTCCGTACACCGCCTGAGCTATGCCGTTGTCTGCCAGTATTTTTGCAAGAGACACAGGAGTATAGCCCAGAATGAGCACAGGCTCTGTTATGCCGCTGCCTCTCAGCTCCAACGCCTCATCAATATTGGAAACTGCAAAGAAATCCGCACCCAACTCTGAGTATAGCTGAGCAAGCTTCACTGCTCCGTGGCCATAGCCGTCAGCCTTGACCACACAGCACAGCTTGGTGTCCTCGCCTATATGAGCACGGATTGCCCTGAAGTTATGCTCAATAGCATCCAGGTCAACCTCTGCCCATGTTCTTTTTATTATATCCAATTCCATGTCTATTCCTCCGGATTCTTTTTATCAGAGTGACAGGTAAAGTAATTTATAAACATATATACCTATGATAATTATATTACTACACGCCGAATAAATCAATATTTTTGCAAAATTAAAAGCCCTCTCAAAAAATGAGAAGGCACACCTTATCAATCGTGGCTCCCCTTGTGAGGAAACTCCCTTAATAAGGGAGATGTCTGCGAAGCAGACATTTCCCCTAACAGGGGAATTTCCTCATCAGAGGGAGGCAAGGTCTTATTCTTTTGCATACTTTCTGCGTGATAAAAACAGATACAATCCCACACCGATTAAGGTAAGCAGGCTTATCCACTGGGAGGTTGAAAGATACAGCAGGTGTCCTCGTATACTGTCACCGCGGAAGAATTCTAGCACAAACCTGAGCACTGCATATGAGGCAAGATATACCGTGAGCAATCTGCCCTGTGCCTTACCTCTGAGGAAAAACACAAGCAACAGCGAGAACAGCACCAAAAGGCAGGCTGCCTCCACAAGCTGTACAGGAAATCTGGCTGTCAGCTCACGCACACCTGAATTGAGGACTCTGCCGCTTATACCATATTCCCACTTTACTCCGTAGCAGCAGCCTGCAAAGAAGCAACCCACTCTGCCAAAGGAGTGAAACAAAGGAATAACCACAGCAAAAATATCAGCAAACAATCCTGCAGGATGCTTTTTATGACGAATCCAAAGAAAACCTGCCAATAGTCCGCCGTAAAGTCCGCCGTAGAAAACCATTCCGCTTGCAATATCAAGGAGGTATTTTATAAATTCCCCCGTTGTATCAAATGTATTATAAAGTGAAAAAGCGGATATTATGTCGCCTGTGCGGGTCAGAGCATACAACAGATGTGCACCGATAAAAAGTCCCAATCCGCCAACAACTGCTGTGATGAGAAAGTCATATAAATCTACCGCTTTTTTCTTTGCAAGAACAAACGCAACAGTTGCAGAGACTAAAATCCCCACAACGGAGATTAATCCGTATACAGGAAGCTCCAGCCCCCACAAGTCAACATAAGGACACATAGGCTTATCTCCTGCTGTCAAGGTAGCTCTGCAGGATAACTGTAGCGGCAACCTCGTCAATAACAGCCTTACGCTTTTTGCCTCGGGTGTTGGTATCGTTTAAGTATCCGTGAGCTGTAATGGTGGTGCATCGCTCATCCCAGAGGACAATTTCCAAACCAAGCTCCTCCCCCAGCTCTTGTGCAAAGGCACGGGCATTCACGGCACTCTCGCCCTCAGAGCCGTCCATATTGCGTGGAAGCCCCACAACTATAAGCTCTGCCTTTATTTCAACGGCTTTGTCTGCTACCTTTCGGAGCAGTACATCCCTGCGTTTTTCGCTGATAACAGCCACAGGAGATGCAAGGTATTCTGTTTTATCCGAAGCGGCAATACCTGTTCTGGCTTTGCCCAAATCCACTGCCATAATAACCATATGAAACCTCAGTTAATTTCCGTATTCAAAAAATATAGTGAGTATATACAAGTCCTCTGACTCCTCGGTTGCAACTGACTCGTCGCTGACAGTTACTCCATCAAGCAAGCTGTTTGCTCTTGATATACAATCAAATATCAGATAATCGCCGCTGAGCAGGTAGTCCTTTGCAGTCTGATACTCCATATAGTAGGGGTCGATATAAAGATGCACTGCTTCTTCATCTTTCACTGCGGCATCAGCAATTGCCTGAGCAATTGTGTTCAGATTCTCCTCGTCAAAGCCCGTGACGGTAACTGCGTTATGAGCATAGAAGCTCATATTGTCAGCGTTGCAATCAGGCACAAACAGGTTGAAATTCACAGCAGGGGTTGAGCTTGTGCCGCATATCTCCTCAGCAGTCAATGTGCTGTACAAAGGAGCAATTGTGCGGTCCTTGAGTGCCTGCTCTGTGGTAATGTTGAAGTTATTGTAGGATGCACCCTTCTGTCCGTTATCGTCCCAAGTTGCGTCCAGATAATACCAGTTATCTGATATCCTCACACTGTTCCACATATGAAGCTCGTTGTTACCTCTGCCGTATACATAGTAACTCTCTATACCCACAAGGCTGAGCATAAGCTGTACACCTCGTGTGTAGCCCTCGCATACAGCCAAGCTGTTTACAATAGAGCCAAGGCTTGTGTAAATATCAGCACCGCTGTCTGCCCTTGTTGCCTCATCTGCATACTCACATCGCTCTATGAGCTTATCGTGAATATACAGCTCCCTGTCAAACTCGCTGAGGTTGCCCGGCATACCGGAGAATACCTCCCTGAGTTCTGCGTGCATTTCCTTTGCAGAAGCTGTCACCTGCTGTGCACTCATATTAGAGGCAAGCATCAGGTGAGTTGCTCCTGATGTGTCGTAGTAGGTAAAGGCATTATCTATCCAGAACACCTCAGGATGATCAAAGGTAAAAGCAGAGATAATCAGGTGTAGCTCCGACTGTGTAAGATTCACCCCTGCCACAGAAACAGGCAGGATATTATACACACCCTCCTCAGACTCCTGAGAAATGTAGAACACACTGTCCTCCATAAGCCTGTAGCACTGACGCTGAGCATCTGTCTGCAAGGCGTCAAACCCTCTGTCAAGCTCCACAGCAGTATACAAGTCCAAACTAAAATCCAGCACATTGGGGTCTACTTTATCGTATCCGTCGGTGGCGGATGGTATAGTAGGCTCTGCCTGTGTTGATAAAGCCTCAGACTCAGTTGTAGTTATTGTATTGTCCCTTGGTATGCATCCTGTGAAGGTCACTGCAAGCACCAAGCAAAGTAAGAGAGCAATAAGGCGGTTTTTCATATACACTCCTGAATATCTGATGGAAATAAAGGGACAGCAAAGTGTGCTGTCCCTTTTGTAAGTTTTATTTAAGCAATTACTTGCTGAGTCTCTCCTTGAGTGATTCAAGCTGAGCTCTGAGCTCCTCGGGAAGTCTGTCGCCAAACTTCTGATAGAACTCCTCGATGCCTGCTGTCTCGCCGAGCCACTTCTCGTTGTCAACCTCGAGGATGCTCTTGAGAACTTCGATATCCATATCGAGGCCTTCAAGGTTGATATCCTCTGCTGCAGGAACGAAACCGATAGCTGTCTCAGTTGCATCAGCCTCGCCGTTGCAACGCTTAACAATCCACTCCAGAACACGGAAGTTGTCGCCAAATCCGGGCCAGAGGAAGTTGCCCTCGTCGTCAAGACGGAACCAGTTTACATTGAAGATCTTGGGAGCCTTCTCGCCGAGAACCTCGCCCATATCAATCCAATGCTTGAAGTAGTCACCCATGTGGTAGCCGCAGAAGGGCAGCATAGCCATAGGATCACGGCGAACAACACCAACTGCACCTGTTGCAGCAGCAGTTGTCTCAGAAGCCATGATAGAGCCTACGAATACACCGTTGTTCCAGTCTCTGGACTGATATACAAGGGGAGTTGTCTGTGCGCGTCTGCCGCCGAAGATGATAGCAGAAATCGGAACGCCCTGTGTAGAGTCAAACTCTGAGCTGATGCAGGGGCAGTTCTTTGCAGGAGCTGTGAAACGGCTGTTGGGATGTGCACCCTTCTTGTCAGAAGTCTGACCGTTCCAAGGCTCGCCAATCCAGTCAACTGCATTTGCGGGAGGATTCTTATCCAGACCTTCCCACCATACTGTATTGTCATCAAGGTTGTGAACTACATTAGTGAAGATTGTGCCCTGCTGAGTAGATGCGAGAGCGTTGGGGTTGGACTTAACATTTGTACCGGGAGCAACGCCGAAGAAGCCGTTCTCAGGGTTGATAGCATAAAGTCTGCCATCGGGGCCCTTACGCATCCAAGCGATATCGTCGCCTACTGTCCATACCTTGTAGCCCTTTGCTCTGTAGCCCTCGGGAGGAATGAGCATAGCCAGGTTGGTCTTACCGCAAGCGGAGGGGAATGCAGCGGAAACATATGTTACATTGCCATCGGGATCTTCGATACCAAGGATGAGCATATGCTCTGCCATCCACTCGTTCTGCTTGCCAAGGTAGGAAGCGATACGCAGTGCAAAGCACTTCTTACCAAGAAGAACATTGCCGCCGTAACCGGAGTTAACGGAGATAATGTAGTTATCCTCGGGGAAGTGACAGATGTATCTCTTCTCCTCGTCAATATCACAGCGTGAGTGGAGACCCTTGATCCAGTCCTCACTGTCACCCAGTGTATCAAGTACAGCCTTACCTGTACGAGTCATAATGTCCATGTTAAGAACAACATAGATGGAGTCAGTTACCTCGATACCAATCTGAGAGAGAGGTGAGCCAATGGGACCCATGGAATAAGGAATGATGTACATTGTTCTGCCCTTGTAGCTGCCACGAGCAATATCAAAGAGCATCTCATAAGCACGCTCAGGATCCATCCAGTTGTTTGTAGGACCTGCGTCCTCCTCGTTTCTGGGGCAGATGAAAGTTCTGTCCTCAACACGAGCTACATCGTTAACAGCTGTACGGTGGAGGTAACAGCCGGGGAGCTTCTCCTGATTAAGCTTGATCATCTCGCCTGTCTCGCAAGCCTCAGCACGGAGTGCCTCAACCTGCTCACGGCTACCATCAATCCATACTACCTTGTCAGGTGTAAGGAGAGCCTGCATCTCGTCAAGCCATTTAAGAACTGATTTGTTGTTTGTCATATTGTTAAACTCCTTTCGGTTGATAACTTGATTTGGCTTAAAACCATAAATATTGTACCATAAAGATAAAAGTATATCAATATATTTTTTGTTATATATTTGTTAAACTTTTAACACATTTTTATTATTTTTCACAAATTTGTCTTATTTGTAATCAATGGGCAGGGTTGCAACCGCGTTCAGGTCGGTCTGAGCAATGTTGCCGCTCAAGAATTCATAATAGCCCTGAGAGCCTACCATTGCCGCGTTATCACCGCACAGAGAAAGCTCAGGTACATAAAGCTCATAGCCCTTCTCAGCACAGAGACGCTCCAGCTCACGCCGAAGGAGTCTGTTAGCAGAAACACCGCCTGCGGCAACTATGGTTTTAACCCCCAAATCCTCTGCCGCCTTGAACAGGTTAGTTGTCAGGCAATCCACTACAGCCCGTCTGAAGGAAGCACACAAATCCTCCTTGCATATTTCCTCCCCCTTCTGCTCAGCATTATGAAGAAGGTTGATAACTGCAGTTTTAAGTCCTGAGAAGCTGAAGTCATAGGGAGAGCCTGCAACTGTAGGATGAGGCAGAGTGTACGCCTTGTCATCGCCAAGCTCTGCTACCTTATCAAGCTCGATTCCGCCAGGGTAAGGCATACCCATTGTGCGTGCTGCTTTGTCAAATGCCTCGCCTGCCGCATCATCACGGGTAGCACCTATGACACGCATTTTGGTGTAATCCTCCACCATGACAATGTGACTGTGACCGCCTGACACCACAAGGCACAGAAAAGGCGGCTTCAACTCCTGATGGCTTATGTAGTTTGCCGCAATATGGGAACGAAGGTGATGCACAGGGATGAGGGGCTTGCCTGTTGCAAGGGACAGTCCCTTTGCAAAGTTCACACCCACAAGCAATGCGCCGATAAGTCCCGGTGCAAAGGTAACAGACAGAGCATCAATATCAGCAAGTGTCAGGTCAGCCTGCAAGAGTGCCTCCCTTACTACTGAGGATATAGACTCTGCGTGACGACGGGATGCAATCTCAGGCACAACGCCGCCATACAGCCTGTGCTCCTCTACCTGAGAAGCTACAACCGAGGACAGAACCCGCCTTCCGTCCTCAACAACCGCCGCCGCGGTTTCGTCGCAGGAGGACTCTATGCTTAATATTCTCATACCCTTTCCCCTTTCGTATATCACAGCTCATCAAAAGCAGTACCACAGCTTTTAACAAGCCACAAATCATCTCATTATATTCACAGTATACCACAAAATCAAGCACGGCACAATCATAATTAAAATAAAAAGGCACAGAATATTTTTAATATGCACATAGACTTTGTCTCCGATAACTGGTATAATGAATTTAAGGAAGTTTTTCCTTGCAAAATCAAAGCACAAAGGATGTGTTTTTATGAAAAGCATTTCTGAAAAAATCCGCAAGCAGGTAAAGAGTACAAAGCGTGAAGTAACCTTCGTTGATGTAGCGCTTCTGATTCTTGGTGTACTGATGATAATTTTCCCTGAGCAATCAGGTGATATCATCTGCATTTCCATTGGTGTAATACTGGGCATCTGGGGACTTGTGCGACTTATCACCTACTTTGCATCAGGTAAGGTGGAGTCCTTCGGCTCCTTTGCACTGGTACAGGGTGCGGCACTTTTAGGATTTGGCATCCTCTTTATAATCAACCCCGGTATGCTGAAGGCGTTTCTGTCTGCGGCACTGGCAATTATCCTCATTGTCAGCGGTGTAATGAAGCTCCAGTATGCAGTAGACTTCCTCAGACTGAAGGCAAAATTCTGGTACATCTCCCTGCTGGGTGCAATCATATCCATCACATTGGGTGCAGTTGTATTCTTCAACCCCTTCACAGCCTCCAAGTGGCTTATGCTGTTCATCGGTATCTCACTTGTAGTGAACGCACTGTGGGATTTAGTTTCCGTTGCAATCCTCTCAAAAATTGCAAAGAACTTTGCCGCAAAGGACGACGGTATGATAGATGTTGAGTCCTCTGACGCAGTGGACACCGACATCTGACACAACATATAAATACAGACACAAACAAAGCCTGCCTCCATAATGGAAGCAGGCTTTTGCTTTTGCGTTCTTAACTTGTTATGGTCAGAATATCAACCGAAGATTTCCTTGTAATCCGCTCTTGCTTTGCGGATAATCTCCAATGCCTTTTCTCTGCCGCTTACTTCGTTGACAGCGGTGTTCTTGTTCTCAAGATTCTTGTAAACCTTGAAGAAATGCTTCATCTCCTCAAAGATGTGAACAGGCAGGTCGGTAATATCCTTATACTGATTGTAACTTGGGTCGCCAAAGGGAATAGCGATAATTTTATCATCACATCTGTCGTTGTCAATCATTGTGATAACACCAATGGGATATGCACGAACCAGTGTGAGGGGTGCCAACGGCTCCGAGCAAAGAAGCAGTACATCAAGGGGGTCCTCGTCCTCACCATAGGTCTTGGGAATAAAGCCGTAGTTTGCAGGATACTGAGTTGAAGTATACAGAATTCTGTCCAGCATTATACAGCCTGTTTCCTTGTCAAGTTCATACTTAGTTTTACTGCCCTTGGAGATTTCAATTACACAAACAAAATCCTCAGGTTTGATTCTCTTTGCAGCAATATCGTGCCATATATTAGACATATACCCTTCTCCTTCTCTGTATAATATTTACATTATACCACCACACTTGCAAAAATGCAAGTTTTGGACACAAATCCTGCAAATAAAAGAGCAGGCCGCAAAAAGACAGCCTGCCCTGTGTGATTGTCATCAATCTTTCTTCTTTATCTCATAACCGAGAGTTACTATAAGACGGATAGACTCAAGTGCTGTGTTGCGGTCGTAGTCCTTCTCTGATTCGGGAAGCTCGCAGTAAGGCACAAGGCAGGGTGTAGTCTTCTTCTCATCGTCACGCACCTCGCCGTAGGTCCAGCCCTCGGCTACTCTGCCGGCAGCCCAGACCTCGTGCACATTCTCTGCAATTTTCTCTGTAAGCTCCAACAAATCTGCAGACAGCTCCACATCACTTGTGTCAACGGGTTTTGGTGTATACATATATCTTCCTCCTTTATCTGTGATAAAGTATATTACATCAATGTCAGATTATTGAATTGTTATTGTTTTATTCTTTGGATTGTACTCATAAGGACAATCGTATGCCTTATAAACACAACCGATACCTTCAACACGGTCCTGTGCAAGCTTGTGCAGATATAAAGACACAGCATCAAGGCAATCGTAATTATCAACTTTAATGCATTTGAGGTCAGTGCCCACACCTTTTGCAATATCACCTGTTCTTGGCTGTGCGGCAGGAAGCTTTGGTTTGAACTCGTCACACTCCACAAGACAAGGATGGAACTTCAAGGAAAGCTCCTTGGTACCGTTACCGTCTACAAATGCATATGCATCAAGCTGTTCCTTGTCAGGAGCAGAAAAACCGCAGGTCCTGATAAAAGCGACCCATCGTCTGTGCTCAAGCCATGTAAGTCTGTAGTAGAGTTTTTCCCGCTCCTCTACAGTGGGCAGGTTATCAGCTTCAAAGCCATCCTCCAGACAAACCCGCCTCAGATAATCCTGAATCACAGCCTGATCCTCTGTTGCAGGCAGAGCCTTATCAAACACCGCTGAAGCAGTGATTGCTCCTGCAGAAAAGTATTTGTACGGAATATGAATTCCTCTGGCTATAGATGACCAGTATTTGTATTCATCAGAGACATATGCGTTCATCTCTTCCTTACCGTATGTATTATAACGGGAGGACTTGTGGGCATGAGTCTCGTTAAGCTTCACTGCAACCTTATCGGTTCTGGACATAAATACATAATTATAGTTATATACATCCCTGAAATTACCAAAAGCATTCATATAAATATTGGGATTATCCTGAACACAGTTGAGCGTTGAACAAACATCCTTGTCATAGACAACATAGTTGATTATCGCCCGTCTGTTAGTTCTGTCGCATAACAAATCCCTGCCGATTATCTCTTTGATTTTGTTAGCTACCAGAATATTATTCTCATCAGAGCCGATAGCTACAACAAAGTAATCTGACTGGCAAAGAGCAAATCGTCCGCTTGTGTGCTTTTTGTTCAGTGCATCGTACAAATTGCCTGTCATAACATCGGCAACTGTATACCTCATAGTGAAGTAGGGCTTTGCTGTTTCGTGAGAATTGGAGTAAATCCTGAGAAGCTCTGTATCTGCCTGTGATGCCTCTGTTTTGAGAACATCTGAATTTATCAGGTTGACTCTGTCTCTGAAGGACTCCTCACTCTCCTGAGAAACTATATTGATATGCAGGTTAACATCCAGCATCTGTCCCATCCAATAGGTTGCAAGGAACATCTGCATACCGATAATACCACTGCCGATAATGGTAACATTCAGGTCTTTTTCCTTTTTACCCTCAACAGGAACCCGACCCACAAGGGGCTCATACAGGGGAACCTCACAAAGAAGATTATAGACGAGATTTTTGTAACCCTCGATAACTCTGATTACAGGGAGCTTATCCTTGTCAATCTTATACTCATTGCGTAATTTCCAATCCACACATTTGACAAGATTGCTGACAGAAGCTCCGTTGCCAAACAAATACACATAGGAGTAAAGCAACCGCTCACCCTTGTTGTGCTCAGCAAGCATAGATAGTGTATGCAGATTATTTTCTTCTATTTCATCCATAAGAAGGTAGCTCACCTTTGTACCACGCTTTGTACGGATACAACCGCGAATTTTAATATGGAGGATATCATCTGTCAGACAGATTGCACCCAGATTTTTTGCAGCTGCTACACGCTCTGATACAACCTCGTTCTCAGTGTCAATATACACATCAGTGAAAACTATAACAGGCTTGCGCATTTCCTCTGAAGCTTTGTGTTCATCCACAATGCTCTGTGCAAGTGCAAGTGAGCTGTTGTTAAGCTCAGAGAACACATAGAAATCCCGATTGGCAGGCATAAGCTTCAGTATAAGCTTGGAGAACAATTTTGTAAGGAAACCGATAACAATAGCACCGGTTGTCACAGGAGCAATCAATGTAACTGCCGCCGCGTGGACTCTGTATATCACGGAAAGTGCGTTGCAGGAGAAGAACACTGTGTCCTTCATTTTATCTGCTGTTATTGCAAACAAATAAAAATCCTCATCAAACGCAAATGTACGCAAAGACTGAATCATACTGCGGACACAATGGTCAAGGAAACCTATGTTGATTGCGTTCTCTCCAAGCATAGAGATAAAATCATCTGACAGTGCATTACTTGTCAGTGATACATCAATATAAACTGAGGTAGCCAATCTGAGTAGGAATATCGAGAGAAAAAGTGTACCCGAAAAAATCAGAATCTTTTTACTGACAGACATACCTTTTTGCTTTTTGAACAGGTATACAATCGTACCTATACCTGCTGCAAAAGCAATCCATGATAACAACACCAGTAAAAAAACTGCTATGTTCATAAAGTTCTCCTTTAAGCTATGTTTAGTTTACAGACTCGAAGATTTCTACTATTTCGGTGCCTGTGAGCTGGCTGCGCTCTATGAGGGCATCTACCAGAGCGTCAATCTTCGCCTTATTGTTGGTGATGACATCCTTTACATATCTGAACTCTGTTGTGAGGATTTCGTTTACGACCTTTCTCACATCATCGCCTAAGGATGACATATCCACATGGCTTACATCTATTACCGACAGTCCGAAGTCGTCATTCATACCCCATGAGCAAATCATATGCATTGCAACATTGGTGGCACTTCTCAGGTCAGCAGAGGGACCTGTGGAGATTCCGTCCTCCTCGCCGTAGTATACAATCTCGGCGGCACGGCCTGCAAGGCTTGTACGGATTCGGTTGAGCATATCCTTCTTGGTGCTCAGGCCCTCCTCCGCCTTATCGCCGGGCATCATATATCCGCCGTAATCACCGCGGGACACAACGGTTACATATGAAGGCACATCGCCTGCAAGCCAGTAAAGAAGGGTGTGACCTGCCTCATGTCTTGCAGTGCGGAGTATTTTTTCCTCACTGCGTTTTCTTACATCGCCGCTGTTGAAGGTCTCAAAGGCATCATCCAGAATCTGGTCTGTGACCTTACGCTTTCCGTCTCTGAGAGCTGTACGAAGTGCAAGTTCAAGTACAGAGTCAAGGTTTGCAAGGCTCTGACCCATAGAACGGACAGCGATATTCTTCACTGTATCATCACTGATATCAAAAATGGGATTCTTCTTTATTTTTTCTCTCAGGTGCTCCTCGCGGCCTTCCTTGGAGGGAAGTCCGATGTAGATACGCCTGTCGAATCTTCTCATAAGTGCAGAGTCAAGGCTCTTGGCTGTACCCTCCTCAACCTCAAAGTTTGTAGCCGCAAGCACAAACACAGGCTTGGAGGTATCGGTTTTAAAGCCGTCCATCTCTGTCAGGAAGGCTGTCAGGGTAGCTTCCCGCTCAGGGCTGGAGTAGCCTGTACGCTCCTTTGCAATGGCGTCAATCTCATCGATAAAGATAATAGAAGGAGCATACTTGCGAGCAAGAGAGAACAAGTCATGAACAGCCTTTTTGCCTTCACCCATACCGCCTTTGAGGAAATCGTTACCCTCCTGAGAGATAAAGGTAACATCCGACTCACCTGCTGTAGCCTTTGCAAGGAGGGTCTTACCTGTTCCGGGAGGGCCGTACAGGAGGATACCCTTGGGTGCGCTTACTCCTGAGCCTGCGTATTTTCTGGGATTCTTCAGATAGTCGATAAAGAACTGAAGCTCCTTCTTTGCGTCCTCTGCACCGCGTACATCCTTGAACTTAATATCAGGCTTTGACATTTTGGAGAGGATGCTGTCCTGGTCCTCTGCGTCAACAGCCACATCCATAGTCAGGTCAAAGAGTCTTATAACAGCAGACTTTCCGTCCTGTGATATAGTCTGACCTGTGGAGAATCTGAGCATCTTATTGGCTCGTGCAAGCTCCTTGAGTGTAGCCTGATAATGAATCTGATTGCCTACATCATCAAGCTGCGCACTAAGTGCCTTTGTATCTGACAGATTGTCTATGATACCTCTTGCACCTTCCTTGTTGAGGGATACAATCTCCTCCTCGCTCAAGGGGTTTGAGGGCATTGCTATAACATAAACAGGAACATCTGTCTCCTTGGTAACATATCTGAACAGTGCTCTGCCGTCAGTCTCTAAATCCTCGATATTAAGGTAATCAGCACAGGATTCTGAGCTGCCGCAGCAGAAGTCACACAGTACAGCTCTGATGTCCTTTTCCTTAATAATTCTTACTGCTTCCTCATAATCAGTAGCAATATGCACCCTGAAGGCTTCTGCCGCTGATTTGATTACGGCACCGGTCTGCTCGTCTGCATAAACAAGCAGGTCCCTGCCGAACTCGGGGTTATACATAGCCCTGATGTCGGATTTATCCGAAGGAAGCTCAACCTCAATGCTGATGCTCTCAACATCTGCAATACCAAAGGCTGAGTCCTCTGCCTCCACAAGTCTTAACAGCTCGTAAAGCTCATTATCAAAGAAGCTTTTTGCACGGGCACTGACAGAACGGGCATCGGCAAGGCCGCCCTCTGCATACAGTACCGAGGGATAGAGCTTGTCGTCAATTGTAATTTTATAGCCGAAGCTCTCCTGCACTGCCTGCACATGGTCCTCAATGTTCTTTCTTGCAAGTCTGATAAGGTCATTAGCCTGCATATGGTTGAACATAACCACATTACCTGTGGCAAATCGTGAGCAGATAGCCGCCGGGAAGAAGGGCTCCTTTGTGTTGGGGTCGATATCATTCTTCAGAGCATTGAGGATAACCTTGGGTGATACATCGGCATATGTGGTCTGCTCTGAATTTTCATACAAAGGTCTGCCTGCGTTGGTTGTGAATATAACGATTGCATCCTTGAAGGATACATATCTTCTTGTTTTCTGGTCAAGGCATCTGCCTGCATCCAGAATCTGCAGGAACTGATGGATAACCTTCAGGTGAGCCTTCTCAATCTCGTCAAAAAGAATGATACACTTGGGATTCTCAGCCACAAACTGTGTAAGCTGACCCTGCTGTGCACCCTTGTACACATCGTCCGAGCCGCAAAGTCCAACCAGAGAATCCTCGTCAGAGTAATCACTCATATCAAAACGCTTGTACTGTCTCTCCTCGTAGCCTAAGTGCTCTCTGAGCTGTTCTGCAATAAAGGTCTTACCTACTCCGGGAGGGCCTGCAAAGAGGAAAGTTGCACGGGGACGGCGACGCTCCTTGTCGGTCATATCAGCAACAGCCGCCTTGAATAGGCCCTGAATAACGCTGTTCACCACATGGTCCTGTCCGAACACTCTCTCAAGAAGCTTTCCGCGAACCTGCTTGAGTATCTCCATCTCCTTTGCGAGTCTGGTCTTTGGCGGCTCACTGCTCTCCTGCTTTTTCTCAGGCACTGAGGCAGGCTCAGCGCAGGTCTCGGTGTCGGACTTGGGCTTGTTATCAAAGATATACACTGCATCCTGTGAGGCTGAGGTTTTCTTTGAAACATCGGCAAAGGGAGTCTGCTTTGCAGGAGCTGTCTGGGTTGCTGCAGGGATATCCTTGCCTGACATAAAATTATCGATAAGGTCTGTGGGTCGCTCAAGGATGCAATTGATAACCACATCTGCTGTAATAACCTCACTGCCGTTTTTTCTTGCGGATTTATCTGCCCTTGCAATCAGTGATTCGTACTGGATTGTTGAGTTGAAGGGGTCTGCCTTCTTGACAGATACAGCCTCTGCCACACTGCTGATACGCTCGGTAACATTGCCTGTCAAGGAGCTTACGAAACTGCCCAGTGCCTCCATCTCCTCCTTGGAGAATTTGTCCTGACTGATATCACCATTCATTACAAGGATAGTGTTGATAACCACAACGGTAAAGATATCCTCAACCGTTGCCACTGTCTCTCCTCGGGTCTTGGCAATCTCGGTTGCTTTTTCTATTACATATTTCATAAAAGAGCTGAATTTAATATCATTCATAGTAATTACCTCATTTCATTTTAATCTGATATCAATTATCCCAAAGCATACAAAGCTGTTTGCGGAAATAAGAAACCGACATATTATCTACATCGTCGATGATTCTGATGCCCATCTGCTTCGCTCTTGCTCTGACAACAGGGCCGTTACGCTTGTCGTCATCAAGGCTTGCACTGAGCAGGACCTTTTTCACATAAGGGCCGCCGAATCGGTCTGCAACCGAGGATAGCTTGTACAGCTCATCCACCTTGACAACTCCGCTCTTGCAGGAGATGAACACAGGCACAAGTCCCTTCATCAGAATAATATCTATTTCGTTGTGGACATCAGCCTCATCCTCCGAAGACAGCTTGCCGTCCCAGTCGATGTACACGCCTGTTGCTACATCGTCAAAAAACGCCTCTCCGTCTCTGAACAGCTCCCTTGCAACATAAGTTGCGTACAGCTCCAGAAGCTGACCTGCCTTAGTGAGGCATCGTTTTACCTGCTCGTTCTTAAAGCTGAAGGAGAACACACCCGAGTCAAAGCCCGGGTTATAGCCTCGGATAATTCCTGCGGATGCAAGCCTGCGGAACATTCTGTTGAAGAATACAAACTTCACATCCTTGGTTTTGAGGTATGCCTTTGCCTCCTCCTTATTCGCTTCGATATAAAGGTCTTCGTCCCCATAATACTTGCCGCTCATACCATCAAGGGCATTCATCTGGGTATTCCAGCCTCTGGGGTCATCCTTAAAGATATCCCACATTTTCTCGATATCCCTGATAAATCCCTCGTTAAAATCCCATTTATATGTACCGTCATCCAAATCCTCTGTATAAATAACCCTGCCTCCGTACACAGAGACAAGCTCCTCCACAGAAAGACTCAGGGGGATTTCCTCAGTAGTGTTCAGACCTGCATCGCAGTCAGTGACGGTATTCTTCCTTGCGTCAATTCTGTGAAGCTGTACCTTGTCTTTGTACTGCTGTGCAATCATACCCACAGCCACAAGGAACAAGTCGTCTCCCCCTGCAAGGTCAAAAACGCAATCCTCGTTTTCCTCTACAATCTTTACAAGGGCGTCGTATATCCGATGGAGGTTCTGAGTCTCTACCTTTACCGGGTCGATTACAGTGTTTATGCCTTTTTTGCTAAGCAATCTCCTGTAATCCTCAACACTCTGATTCATATCCCTGTTACAATCCCCTATGAGGATAACCTTGTGGGGCTTGTACACCAACGCACCCACAATGTTGTTAATATCAGCTTTATCATAGAACTCAATAATCGTCATTACTACACCCCTCATTTTCTGATTATGAATTATACCATACAAGCTTCGTCATATTTTGAGTAATACTGTTAATATTTTACAAAATATATAACCGCTTGTCAATATGAAATGTCAAAAAATTTAACTTTTTGCTATTTTCTAATATAGAACAAAAAGCAGTCAGAACATTGCTGTAATGACTGCTTTATAAGTAAATTTATTATTTTTTCTCAAGAGGATTTCATCTGCCCCTGAGCCGATTCACCATGGTAGTAGAGCCAACTGCGGCAGTTGCGTGTGTACCCAATGTACCCACCATTGCGGTGTCTATGTACTGAACAGCCGTCTGCATAAGCTGCTCAAGCATAGTTGGCCACGCAAGGGTAAATATAGCGGCAATCATACTCCATTCAATTTTTCCGTTTATTTTCTTAGTCATATAATCCTCTCAGGGCAAAAACAGTTTTGCGATAATATAATTATGTAGCAAATCAAAAAAACAAAGATAGACAATTCTGTTTTCTCACCTATTTAGAGTACATAAAACTACATATTTTGTCAACTCAAAAAACAGCCTGCGTAAACAAATACACAGGCTTAGATTTTGTGTTTACCAATTCAAAGAAACAAAGTAAGGATTGCGTGAACTATCCCCTGTATCCATACAGTATGAAGCAATATATCTCACTGTATCTGTTTTATCGTTATAAGCGAAAATGAGGTAATAATAAGTAAATGTATATGGTTCCTCACCCTCCACATCCGCAAAATACAAGCAAGTCCACTCCCCTTTTTCTCGAGTTCCTGCAATCTCCCATGGCGGATTTGCAAACATTTCATCTCTTGTTTCTGCATATACCTCTTTTGGCAATCGCCATTCTGCATACAAATCAAACTGAGGGTCAACAAAATGACTATACATATAATAATACCTTACTGTTTTGGGATAAGTCTCCCAAGGGTGGCTTCTCACTCCGTTTTCTATCGCTTCATCAGGAATTTTCTCAGGGAACAGTTCTTCAACAGCAGAGTATTCTTCCACATAACTGTCAAGTTGCAAATAATCAGCAGGGGAGTTTGTCTGAGAATACACGGGAGGTACAAAAGCCACCATAGCCATTGCTAAAGGGGTTTTTATCACAGAGCAAACTAAAACTACTGTCAGTAAAAACGCAACTACTACACGCACTATATGTTGAATTGTTCCGAACTTCGGCTTCAGATAAATAACAAGTAACGCCAAAGAAACTATTGAATTTAGAATTATAGGAATATAAAAAGCAATCAAGACAGAAGCTTGTTCAGAAAGAGGCACAAAAGTCGTGTGTCTGAAATTCCCTTTATAAAAAAGAATAAGAAAAACACATACAGCCAACGAAAGAACTAATCCGATTATTGAAACCGTCCTGAAAGAATACACCTCTATTCGTTGCAGTATTGTGAGTTTGTTATCCTCTGCAGGTAGTTTTCTGTCAGCAACTGCAACAGAAAGGCTTTGGCAAACAGTTTCGAGTGTAATCTCACTGCTTTCAGTCAGACTCTCCAAGGCTTCCAGGACCTTTTCTTTCCACTCAATAAGTTCTGCTGTTTCACTTTTATATTTCTCAATCACCTGACGGGCATCTTCTCCACCTTGCATCAGAAGCTTTATATCCGCAATGGAAAAGCCTGCTTTTCTGAGCAATGCAATATTATTAAGTTCCTGCACATTTTTCTCTGAAAACTCAAGACTTTTCCGTCCGCTGTGTGACTCATTGCAATCAGGCTCAACAAGTCCGTTTTCAATATATAGTCTGACGGCACGGTCAGTTAAACCTGTCCTTGACAATACCTCTTTCATCTTCATAGGCATATCCTCCTCAAAGCAAAACCACTGATTACAACTATATATTACATTTTAACCCAAGGTAAATGTCAATACTTTTTTTAAAATATAAAAACAGCCTGCGTAAACAAATACACAGGCTGTAAAAATCAATATTGCATTATGCTTGCTTTTTGTTTCTTCTGAAAATTGTCTTGAACGCTGTTCGTACAAAAGGCTGAATGAAGAAAAGCTGTGTAAAGAAAGCAAAGGGAAAATTCAGACACACAAGCTTCAGGAAGTTTGCAAGCAGTGTCAGCACTGAAAATCCTGCATAATAGGGATAATACAGGAATGCGGCAATGAAGCTCATTGCAGGGCACATAAGTCCAACTGTTGCACAGATGATTGCAGACTCAAAAAGCACAGGGTGTGTGGTCTTGGGGTCAAACACCTTGCAGGCAAGCTTGAACGAGCAGGGACTTCCCATCACCATTTCAAGGGTATAAGCCAGCACAAACTCAAGCACAACTACCGCCCAGATAGGCACCATTCTGCCTACCATATAGACGCCACCCTGCGCATTGATTGCTGAGAGCACACTGCTCTGTCCTGTAACCTCCATCAGCACAGAGCCGTTGACTACATACAAGCTGTAGAACACATAAGCGTGCACTGTGATTACTACTGTGATAAGTGCAAAAATGCACCTTTCAAATTGATTTCTAGGCATAAATTCCACTCCTTCTCCGAACAAAAAACACATGCCCCACCTGACGGCTTATAAATCCTTACTGTGAACAGTGATCAGATTTACATACCAAAGGTACAACATGTGTCGTTCAGATTATTATTTTATTGCCTGAGTATTATACAATAAAACAAAATCCGATTCAATTCGCAGAATAGCTGTTTTTTGCCACGCAAAAATTGTCGGATTTTCGGCGATTATAACAAAGAAAACCTATGGATATTTTTACCCATAGGTTTTAAAATTTAAATCATACTCTTTATCCAGCCCCAGATTGTGAAGTTATCTGCAAAAGGATAAGTAAATATTCCAATAAAGAAAATAACTACTATCACAGCAGGAAGCACCCATGTCATATAGGGCTTCATCCACTTTTTGAGCTTCAGTCCCTTGCCTGCGTTTGCCTCATCAAGCATATTGTCAAAGCCCCAACCCTTACGGCTTACACAGAAAAGCACATAGCACAACGCACCCAAGGGCAGAAAACAGTTAGTTACCAGGAAGTCCTCCAAATCAAGGATTGTAGATTTAGACGCAAAGGGAGTAAATGAGGACCACAGGTTATATCCCAGTGCACAGGGCACAGAGAGAACAAGAATACAAGCTCCGCAGATAAGGCAAGCCTTGATTCTGCCCCAGCCTGTAAGCTCACGGACACAAGCCAGAATGTTCTGGAATACAGCAATAACCGTAGACATAGCCGCAAAGAACATAAACAGGAAGAATAGTGCTCCCCACCATCTGCCGCCTGCCATATTATTGAACACCTTCGCCATTGCCACAAACAGCAACTTAGGGCCTGAGGTAGGCTCCACATCAAAGGTAAAGCAGGCAGGGAAAATAATCAGTCCTGCAGTAATCGCAACAAAGGTATCCAGTATAAGAATGTTCAGTGATTCGCCTACAAGTGAGCGTTCCTTGCCGATATAACTGCCGAATATTGCCATAGAGCCTATACCCAGACTCAGTGTAAAGAAGGATTGATTCATAGCGCCGACAATAACCGAGCCGTTTATCTTGGACAAATCAGGCTTGAGATAGAAGGTAAGTCCTTCCTTTGCACCCTCCAGAGTAAAACTGTTGATTGCAAGAACAATCATCAAACCAAGCAATAAAAGCATCATATACTTTGTTACTCGCTCAACACCGTTTTGCAGTCCGAAGGACAGAATCAGGAAACCCATCACAACAACTATCGCCATAAACCCCACCATTACAGCAGGGTCTGCCAACATAGTATCAAAGAGTTGTGCCGAGGCTTCGTTACTGATGCCTGTCATTTTACCACTGAGGAAACTTATGAAATAATAAAGAATCCAACCTGAAACCGAAGTATAGAACATCATCAACAGTACATTTGCTACAAGTGTAGCATAACCGTGAATGTGCCATTTCTGAGAAGGTTTCTCAAGCTTCTGATAAAGCTTTACGGGGCTTGCCTGACTTGCTCTGCCCAAAGAAAACTCCATCACCATTACAGGAAGTCCCAGTATCAGCAGGAATATAAGATAAATCAGTACAAAGGCACCGCCGCCGTACTGCCCTGCCATCCACGGAAACTTCCACACATTTCCCACACCAATTGCACAGCCTGCACTGAGGAGTATAAATCCCAGCCGACTGCCTAGTCTTTCTCTTTCCATTAAATCACCTGAATAAAAATATAGATTGATTGTATCAAAAATCAGCAGTATAGTCAATGTAAAGAAAAAACAAATCCTTTGAACCGTACACAGCCCAAAGGATTCATCTTTTTATCTATAGTATTGTATAAAACAAAAATACAATTCTAAGGAATCATAACTCAGCACCACAGTATTTTGCCTTAATTAACCTCTGGCAGACATTTTCTGCATAAATTTACTTCTTCTGATTTTCTCAAAATTACCGTAATACACCACAACAAACATACGAAGCAGAAGAAACGAATGCTTCCACAGCCAAAAGAAAAGTCTCTCTTTCTTTGAACGGGGAGCTAAAAACTGATTAATTGACTTTGCGATTGTTGTTTTCATTTTTGCCTTTGCATCGTCATATTTTTTATCAAGTATATCGTTAACAACATTGGTAGACAAAACTCCCCATGTAACGCTCAGGAGTCTGGGATTTTTTTTAAGGCTGTCAAAAATAGTCTTTTCATCAAGCAGTTCATAAAACCTGTACATATGCTCAGCAATATGGTACTTCATCTTGGGAGTAATCAATCTGTCTGTAAGAGACCCTGATCTGTTTATACGATAATTATATCCGACTCTATTGGTACAAGCATAAGACTTTACATGAGAGTTATAATCAAACTGCCACGCATTGTCCTCTGCATATTCAATACGCTCATCAAACCGTACCTTATGCTCATCAATAATTGATTTTTTATAGAGTCTCGCAACAGAAAAGCTGAATGAATGAAGTCCCCAAAGGTCATCAGGCAAAACGCCATACTCAAAAGGATAATTGTTCCAAACTTCAACAGCACCTGTTGACTCATCATACGCCTGGTATCCCTCAATAACCAAGTCAACATCATATTTATTCAGGCAATCAACAAGAATTTGCATTGCATCCGGCTCAAGCCAATCGTCGCTGTCAAGAAGATAAATCCACTTACCTTTAGCATTGTCCAATCCTGCATTTCTCGCAGAAGACAGACCGCCGTTTTCTTTGTTGATGATATAAAAATTTGTCAAATTGTTTTTTTCAATATATTCTTGTGCTATTATGGCACTGTTATCCTTGGTTCCATCATTTACAACAATTACTTCAAAGTCAGTAAAAGTCTGATTTTTCACAGATTCCAGACACTCGATAATATATTTTTCCACATTATAAACCGGAATGATGATGCTTATTAATGGTCTCATAGAATGACCCCCATTGAAAAAAATAATAACACAGCCATAGATAATTTTAACAAAAACACAATATATAGTCAATGGTAAGAAGCCTTATATACATAAAAACTGCAGTCCGATTAACTCAGACTGCAGTTACTTGGAGGAGATGTGTAGCTTTCTCGATAACCGTGTTGACACCTGTCCAGAGGGTATGAAAATACCCAGCATCTTGGCAAAATGCCCAAGTAAACGCCGTGGAGTTTGTGTCGCAGGGCACATTTCTGTGGATACTTATACTCCATCTCCATAATTATACTATCATATTATTCTCATCAAATCAAGTCATCATTATGTCTTTCGTTCTTTTTTACAGGAAGAAGCCCCATACTCTCCATACTTAGTCGGAAGCCCTTCGGCAAGCTCATATAGACTACTCTGCCCTTGTCCCAGACCTCTGTACTGTTTATCACACTCTCCAGAGAATATCCGTAATAGCCCTCTGAATCAAAGCCATAATCAGGCATAACCCTGTGAATCAAACGACAGGGAATCTTTATTTCTTTTTCCGGTTTGATACCAAGCACACTACAGGAGCCTACACTATGGGAGTAAAAGCCCGATGTTGCTTCAGGGGTTACGATAATATAGCCGCCCCATTTTTTCTCATCAAGACTCCACTTCATAAGTGAATTGATTATGAGCACATCCCTGAGTTTCATCTTTACAAAGAAGAAAAGCTGATTTTCTGAGCACATTTCGTGCCACACTTCATATGCAAGACTCTTTACAAATTCGTTCTGAATGTTCTCGGAATTCTTCACAACATTTTTCAGAGCAAAAGCAAGCTCACTGAGCCTGTGTCCCTGCTGCCCAAGCAGCCAGACTATAGGTGAATCATACTTAACCTCATCCAAGGAATAGTAGTTATCACAAGCAGGATAAATACAGTTAGCAGTAAACTCCCATCCGGAATCGCCGCAATCAATACCGATATCCACATTCTCAACCCTATCAAGAACAGTATCAATAGAATAGAAAACCTTAATTCTCTCCTGTATAATAGGAACGATTTTTTCTATCATTAACTCCCGTTCTTCATATGTAGTATCAGAGTCACTGACAGACATCAGCTCCGCTGCCAAGTCTCTGGCAAGCTGCTGAGGATAAGAGTCCACCGCCTCGTCCAGATGCTCAATAAGTGCAAAGTAAGGATATTTATCGCTATAACGATAGAGTATATCCTCCAAGCCTTTTATCTTATCATTAGAGATATCAAAGCAATAAACCCCATCACTGTTTACAAAACTGCACTTTTTCTCAAGCAGGTTGTCAATCAATAATACATCCAACTCCAAAATCCACACTCCCCTTCAAATAATAATGATATTTTTCTTATTTCCAATATATCTTACAACTTCTGAAATAAAAAATTAAATTCTCACTAATTACCATATAAGCAAAGCTACTCAGCAGGTATAATAAAAGATATTACAAATGAGCAAACCAGAATTCCTTGAATTCATCCGACCAATACTCTGACGGCAGTACAATCACCGAATCACAAGCATCAGGGCAGGCAATTATAGGAAGTACATTTCCACTCAAAATCCCTGTGGGCAGATGTTTTCTGAATATCATTAATGTCTGCATCCTTGCATCAATTCTGGCATTATCATATGAACACGCAAAGGATAGTATAGAACGGTCTTTTTCATTTCTGATATTTTCAACGATATCCTTCCACTGCTCAGGAGGATTTTCGTCACTATATTTATAGGAGTAGATTTCCTCAATGGTATCCTTCAACAATAGAGGATTCTCATCCACTTCAAAGGAAGTGGAATAAACAATCTGTGCAGGATAATCAAAGGGAGGAAACTTCTGAAACAGTTTAGTGTTAGCTTGCATAAGACAGGCATAATAGACCTTCCCCTGTTGCAATAAAACCTTCTTGTCTTTATATATTTTAGAAAGCTCATCATCAACAAACATCCACCAAGGTCGATGCAGGTGTATATTATCAGGACGGGAATTATAAAAATTGTCTCTCATTCTTTCAATCGAAAGCTTGAAATTCACTTATCCTCCACCTCCTTTATAATGATAATATCACATAGTTAGCAGTTACTTCAAGACGAATCAATGGCAAAAATAATATTATTTATTTTAAAGCGATAACTCAGTTACACTTAGAATAAACAGTCATACCAACGCCATAATCCTGTATCAAAATATCGCTTGGCAAATGTAAAAACTTTACAGTAACAAACAAATCACCGGCAGCACCCGACAAGTTAATAATTTGTATGAGATAAACAACCCAAAACCATTCAAGAGGAACAAAAGAATTTATAACAGCGAGAACAATTCCCCAAAGAACAACAGGTGCTAAAGCAATAAAAATATAAGATTTCTTATCATAAAAATCATTACTCCCTGCAAAAGCATACATCCCGGTAAAACCGTATTTAACTTTTTTAGTTCCGCAGAGCTTCATTGCAATGCCGTGAACAACCTCGTGAAGAACCATATACAGAATCATCAGAGCAAGCAAAGCTCCGAACCTGAACAAATAAGTTTGTATTTCATTTTCCATATTAAACAAGTAAGAAATCGGCACAACAAAATGCATCGGTACTGCCACAACAAGAGCAATAAAAAGAGATAACAGATTGACTAACAGTGCTGTCTTTTTATTCTTTTGAAGGTCAATAGCGTATATTTGATTATAACCTTCGGGTAATATTTCAACCGCCTTCATATTATCACCTCGTTTTTATTATAGCATATCAATGCATAATAATAAAGCCCCTGAGAAATCTCAAGGTCATTTTCGGCTCTATAATAAATGTTGGGGTAAGAAAAAGAGCCTACTGAAAAAAAGAGTAAAAAAGTAGAGCATATTTGAAAGAAATCCGTTAAAATGGAGTTGTCTAGAAACCAGAAACGGAGAATCCAATATGCTCTACAAACA
>JAFUJH010000078.1 GCA_017473775.1 Ruminococcus sp. | reverse complement strand
CGGTTTGCGAGGGGACTTTCTTGTCCACGAACACTTTCATTTAATAATTGCGAATACTCTTAGCGTATAATCATATAAACGGTGGATCCAACCGCCGGTACGGCGGTTGGTAGCGACAGCTTCCCTACGGGTTGATTATTACCGAGAACGCCACGCGTTCCAGTCGGTGCTCCAAAGAGCTTTGGTAAGCTCCCTCGCATAAGCGAGGTTATCTAATTGACCATCAGCTTGCTGAGGGTTCTTAAAACTTATATAAAGGAGAAAGAGTTTGATGAAAAGCTATTATAATAAAGCAAAAGACTATTTGATTACTTCTCGTTCAGTCAGAACAAAGCATTACGAAGAATTGAAAAAGCAAGCTGAGGAAGAAAAGAGAACAGCTTTAGAGTTCTGCGTATGGTACGATTTCCAGCTGGTGGATAAAGCAAAACTGGATGTTGGTGTGTTTTCCTGTATCTTGGACTTGGTGAATAACAAGCATATCACCGCACCCTATGTCAAACAGTTTCGCCTTGCCTGTATTCTCCTACAGAGATTTTTACAGTCCAGCAAGGCAATCAACGACAAGTCCTGTCAAGAGTACATAGCCGACCATCCCGAAGTGGCTTCACGATTAGAGACAAAGCGTATCAACATGGATTTCAGCCAGTTCTTAAACTATGACCGAGCCAAGGCACACAAGCAGTTGTTTCCGTTCTTCCGAAGCAAGGATATCAACACAGACCTTGTGGCAGAATTGATAAGCCGTCATCTGCTGGCGTATGACCTTGACCGTCGCAATCTGATTTTTCTAAACAGAACCGACAGCGATACCATCGGTGTTGAGAAGCTGGGAACTGGTACAAAGCACTTCCAGCGTTTAGAGGGAACTATGCCGATGTGCTGGCATTACTGGCTGGAACAGGACGAGCATATTACACTCCGTGCCGACATTGATACTGTTGTTTTCTTTGATACCACGCTCAATATGCTAAAGTACCTCACAGACAACGAGCCACAGGAACGAACACTTTACGCCAGCCTACATACTCCGAACTGCCTATTGGAAACATACAAGAACACATTGGCGTTGCTCCGCTTAGATGTAAAGATAGAGTATGTGTTTGAGGATGAACTTAAGACCCGCCGTTTTAAGTTGTTCAACCTTATGCCCGATGAGTCGATGTTTTTACCGAAGCTGGCAACACCAGCACCCGAACCAATAGCGGCAGAAGCTCCGACAGTCGAAGCCACCGCAACAGCCGATGACGATGACGAAGATTTGCCGTTCTGATATATATGCTCTTGCTTCACAGCAAGGGCATTTTATATTTTGACTGCTCCAACACTATAATCTAATATCCAATAAATATAGAAAAGGAGCAATTATTATGGTAAGTATCTGTATCTGTAATCTCGGTCTTTATAACGAGGGCAAATTAGCGTGCAGCTGGATTATACTTCCCTGTACGGAAAGTAAGCTGCAGCGATTGCTGTGGCGTATCGGTATCAATGAGGTCTATGAGGAATGGTTTATCTGCGATAGTTCCAGCGACCTTAACTGTGTCAATGAAGTCATTGGAGAGCATACCAGCATTCATAGTCTAAATCGACTGGCTAAGCGTTTGCGGGGAATGAGCAAAAGCGAACTCGAAATGCTGGAAGCTGTGGCAGAGTACGAAAGTCCCCGAACAGCGGACGAGCTGTTGAAGCTGGCTTGTAATTTGGATTGCTATACAATCTATCCCGATGTCAATACCCATGAGGAATTGGGAGAATACTTCTTGTATGAGCTGGAAGCAATCTCCGTCCCCGAACACCTTTTGCCATACTTCAACGCAGAAGCGTATGGCAGAGACCTTTCCTTTTCGCTTGATGGTCTTTTCACTTCGGCAGGATTTGTCGAAAAAATTGACGAACCAAGGGACATAGAATATTAAATATATTTTCGATATTCTTTTTTTGCTCTTTGCTATTCCTGTCGATAGGAATAGCAAAGACTGGAACCCTTGTCTTTTAAGTAAAAAATATGTTAGAGTATATGTGTAAACTACAGAACAACAACTCGAAAGGAGATTACACATATATGACTACTAACATTCCGAAGATGATGACCGTTAGAGAAATCGCCGCAACAGGCGTTTTGACTGAAACTGCTATCCGCAGATTATTAAGAGAAGGAAAGCTTCCTGCCATCTATAGTGGCAAAAAGGCTTTTATCAATTTTGACCTTATGTGTGAAATGCTGGCTAATCTCAAGCCAGCCAGTTAAGAAGGGAGAGATATTATGAGCATTAAAGGCGTTACCAAGCGTGGTGAAAACACATATCGTTTTACCGTTTCAATGGGATTTGATGAAAACGGAAAGCATATTCGGCGTACTATGACATACAAATTACCTGAAGGAACGGCACCGACCAAGGCGGAAAAGATGATTCAGAGGGCATATAACGATTTTGAAGATTTATGTAAAGAGCCGCCTAAAGTTGAAAAAGGCATTACTTTTAAGGAACTTGTTGAT
>JAFUJH010000077.1 GCA_017473775.1 Ruminococcus sp. | reverse complement strand
TGTATAAAATTTTGTAGAATTTTTCTTTGATCCTTTCAGAATGCCAATTAATGCTCAGTTTTTTCGATGAATTATTTTTCTTTATTTAGCAGAATCTGTTGCTGTTTAAGTGCTATGATTGCTTAAACAAGATAATTTTTGGATTTTTTTGGAGTTCAGGATAATTTTTATTCGATTTTGTATTGACATCATCAATTTAATGTGTTAAAATAAGTAAAAATTTTTCAGGAGACCATAAGTTATGAGCAGAAATTACTTTGCAGCATATTACTTTTACTTTTACTTTTTTAGCCAGGACTAAATAGTAGAAGTGATTTGAGCTGCAAATTTTCTGAAAATGACTTTTTCGGATACCGATGATGTCACCGCAGTGAATAATCACTGCGGTGTTTTTTGTTTTTATATCCGAGGCCTTTCTATTGGAGGTAATTTGTTATGATCGCAGTACTTAAAAATGGTGTTGAAAAGCTTCAGCAGGAGAATCTGATCAACTGGCTTGAGGGAATGGACCTGAAGGTTCATGTTTCCGAGGGTGAGTATCATACTGTTTTAGGACTTATCGGTGATACCAGCAAAATCGATATGGACCTGCTTGAGGGTCTGGAGATTGTTGAGTCTGTCCGCCGTATCAGCGAGCCCTACAAAAAGGCTAACCGTAAATTCTTTGATGACGATACTGTTGTGGATGTGTCCGGTGTTAAAATCGGCAAGGGTCACTTTGCAATGATTGCAGGTCCCTGCTCAATCGAGAGCGAGGAGCAGATTATCCTTGTTGCTCAGAGTGTTAAGGCAGCAGGTGCCAACATCCTTCGCGGCGGTGCATTCAAGCCCCGTACATCACCCTACGACTTCCAGGGTCTCAAGGCTGACGGTATTGAGCTTCTTTTAAAGGCTAAGGAGGTTACAGGACTTCCTATTGTAAGTGAGATTATGAACGCTAACCACCTGCCTCTGTTTGAGGGTGTTGATATGATTCAGGTTGGCGCCCGTAATATGCAGAACTTTGAACTGCTCAAGGAACTGGGCAAAACCAACAAGCCCATCCTCCTCAAGCGTGGTCTTGCAAATACTCTCAAGGAGCTTCTCATGAGTGCCGAGTACATTATGGCAGGCGGTAACGAGAATGTTATCCTCTGTGAGCGCGGTATCCGTACTTTCGAGACTTACACAAGAAACACTCTGGACATCTCTGCTGTTCCTTCTCTCAAGGAGATGACTCATCTGCCTGTTATCATTGACCCTTCACACGCTTGCGGTCATTCTCGTATGGTGCCTTCTCTTGCATATGCGGCTACAGCCTGTGGTGCAGACGGACTTATTATTGAAGTACACAACGACCCCAAGAACGCAATGTGCGACGGTGCACAGTCTCTGACCTTTGACCAGTACGAGGAGGTCACAAAGAAGGTTGCAGAGATTCGTAAGGTAATCGGTTAATATATAATAAATTTTTCAGAGTTCAATACCCTGTACAGGAGTGACATAAATGCAAACCATAGGCATAGTAGGATTAGGACTTATCGGAGCTTCCATGGCAAAGTCCGCAAAAAAACATTCAGATTTTAAGATATACGGCTACGACATCAACCACAGCGTTACAGAATACGCGGTGCTCTCAGGAATTATCGATGCAGAGCTTTCTGCTGATACAATAGGGGAGTGTGATACAGTTTTTGTCTGCCTTTATCCTGATGCTTGTGTAAAGTATATTCAGGCTAATGCCTCACTCTTTGCAAAGGATGCAATGGTTATAGACTGTGCAGGTGTTAAGCGGAGTGTATGTGAGCCCTGCTTTGCACTTGCACAAGAATACGGATTCCACTTTGTGGGCGGTCATCCTATGGCAGGTACTCAGTACAGCGGAATCAAGAACTCCAAGGACACTATGTTCCACAACGCCTGCTTTGTTCTTGTTCCCCGTCACGGCGAGGATGTGGAACTTATTGCCAAGGCTCGGGAAGCGGCACTGTCTGTAGGCTTCTCCCGTGTTTCTGTAATGACAGCAGAGCGTCACGATGAGCTTATCGCTTATACCTCACAGCTTGCCCATGTTGTATCAAACGCCTATGTAAAAAGCCCCAGTGCAAAGTCCCACAAAGGAATCTCTGCAGGCAGTTACAGGGATTTGACCAGAGTTGCATATCTTAACGAGAATATGTGGACAGAGCTTTTTATGGATAATAAGGACAACCTTCTCCGTGAGATTAACGGAATCATTGACAGCCTCAGAGAATATGCAGACGCATTGGAGCACAGCGACAGCGACAGGCTCAGAGAGCTTTTGCTTGAGGGCAAAATTGCAAAGGAGATGGCAGAACAGTGAGAACAGTAAACATCGACCTGCATAAGGGCTACAGCGTGCTTGTTGAGCAGGGACTCATTGATAAATGCGGAGAGTATATTGAGACACTTTGCAGTGGCAGGCGTGCAGTGATTATCAGTGATTCAAATGTTGCACCTCTCTATGCACAGAGGGTTTCTGACAGCCTGTGCGGACGGGGATTTGATACCTCGCTTTTTGTTGTTGAAGCAGGCGAGGAGTCCAAAAATCCTGAGAATCTCATCAAAGCCGCCGACTTCTGCGCCCAGTCAGAGCTTACACGCTCAGATGTGATTGTAGCCTTAGGCGGCGGAGTTATCACCGATATGGCAGGGTTGTGTGCGGCACTCTATCAGCGTGGTGTTGCCGTGTGCCAGATTCCCACCTCACTCCTTGCAATGGTGGATTCCTCTGTAGGCGGCAAAACTGCTGTGAATTTAAGCCGCGGTAAAAATATGTTTGGTGCATTCTATCAGCCATCTATGGTTATCTGTGACAGCACAGTGCTGTCTACTTTGCCTGAGTGCGAGTTTTCAAACGGTATGGCAGAGGTTATCAAGTACGCAGTGCTTAAAGGCGGCAGAGTCAGAGAGCTTCTGGATGCAGATAATATTCAGGATAACCTTGATGAGCTTATTGAGGAATGTGTGAAAATCAAGAAGGAATATGTGTGCGAGGACGAGTTCGATACTGGTGCACGGCAATTCCTGAATTTAGGTCATACAATAGGTCACGCAATTGAGCGTAACAGTAATTTTGAGATTGCTCACGGCAGTGCTGTATCAGCAGGTATGTGCATTGTGGCAAGGGCTTGCAGAGAGCTTGGTATATGCACTGCGGATACTGCTGGGTATATCGAAGCCCTATGCAGAAAGTTCAATCTCCCAACTGCTGTTTCTATGAATAGCGAGGCTTTGTTTGAAGCTTCCCTTTCTGACAAAAAGCGTATGGGTCAGAAGGTGACCCTTGTGCTTATACGCAGTATAGGTGAGTGTTTTCTTGAAAAAACAGGGGTAGAGACTACAAGAAATATCATTGAAAAGGGATTGGATTAAGTATATGAAGGTAACAGTATATCCGTCACTGCTCCTCGGTGAACTTGAGGCAATTCCCTCCAAGTCTATGGCACACAGACTCCTTATATGTGCCGCTATGTCAGAGGGTACTACCCGAGTCAGGTGCAATACCTCATCCGAGGATATTGATGCTACCATTGCCTGTCTAAGAGCAATGGGCAGTAATATAGTCAGGATAGGCAATACATATTTAGTCCCTAAGGTTACTGTTTACCCGGGACAGACTGTTGAACTTGATTGTAACGAAAGCGGTACTACACTGCGCTTTATGATGTGTATTGCCGCAGGTCTGGGGTTGTGTGCCCGATTCAAGGGCTCAGACAGACTTTTTGAGAGACCGCTGTCTCCTCTTGATGAGATACTCACTTCCCACGGTATTGTAATCAGCCGTGATAACGGCAACCGCATTATACAAAGCGGCCGTGCCTTCCCCGGTGAATATAAAATCAGAGGGGATGTAAGCTCTCAGTTTATCAGCGGACTTCTGCTGATGCTTCCTCTTTGTGGGGGCGGCAGTGTAGAGGTAGAGGGCAAGTTTGAGTCAAAGCCCTATGTAAACCTGACTGCCTCAGCAATTCAGCAGTCGGATGTAAAGCTTCAGTGCGAGGACCGAGTATACAAGGTGTTCGGCAGATACGATTTGCGTGACTGTGCAGTAGAGGGTGATTGGTCAAACTCAGCCTTCTGGCTGTGTGCAGGTGCACTTGGCAGTGATGTTACAGTTTCTGACCTTGATATGGACTCTTTACAGGGTGACAAAGGAGTAACGGATGCTCTGCGTAAATTCGGCGCACAGATTAATATAAGTAAGAACAAAATTTGCTGTAGAGGAAATAAACTCACAGCAACAGAAATAGATGTACGGGATATTCCCGATTTAGTACCCATTCTTTCAGTGGTTGCCGCTTGTGCAAAGGGTACAACCAGAATCACAGGTGCCGCCAGACTCCGACTCAAAGAGAGCGACCGTCTGGTAACTGTGTCCGATATGATTAATAATTTAGGCGGTAAAGCTTTGATTGAGGATGACTCCCTTGTGATTGAGGGAGGGGGCCTCAAGGGTGGTCAGGTGGATGCCTGCCGCGACCACAGAATTGCAATGTCAGCCGCAATAGCCGCTACAGTGTGTGAGTCAGAGGTTGTAATCCGTGATGCAGGCGCTGTCAGCAAATCATATCCCAAATTCTTCGAGGATATGAAGCTCTTGGGAGCAAGGATAGAGGTGGAGGAATAATTATGGCTGCTACCTTCGGAAATAAAATCAAGGTTACACTTTTTGGTCAGTCTCACGCACAGGCAATCGGTGCAATAGTTGACGGTGTACCTGCAGGAATGTTTATAGATGAAGAAAAACTTGCACGGTTTATGGACAGACGCCGTGCCAAGGACGAGCTTGCTACCAAACGCCACGAGGCTGACAGGGTAGTGTTTAAGTCCGGTGTTGTCAATGGCATCACCTGTGGAGCACCCATATGCCTGATGATAGAAAATGCAGATACCCGCTCGGCAGATTACTCCAATGTGTCTGTTGTGCCCCGTCCCAACCATTCGGATTTCGCCGCTTATATAAAGTACAGCGGACACAACGATATCCGCGGCGGCGGTCAGTTTTCGGGCAGGCTTACAGCGGCTATGTGTGCTGCAGGCTTTATCTGTCTTGAGCTTCTGAGGGCACAGGGAATAAGCGTAGTTTCCCATGTGAGCCGAATCGGCAGTGTAACTGATGAAAAGCTCAATCCCTTAATGGCAGACAACGAGCTTAACCTGCGACTCAAGGCTTCCTCTTTCCCTGTTATCAGTGAGGATGCACAAGAGAGAATGCGTCAGGAAGTAATTGAAAAGAAGCAGGAGGGTGACTCCGTAGGCGGTGAGATTGAGTGTGCCGTTTACGGTTTACCTGCAGGACTGGGCAGTGACTTCTTCGGCGGACTTGAGGCATTGATTGCACAGACAGTTTTTGCTGTTCCTGCAGTGAAGGGTCTGGAGTTTGGTGCAGGCTTTGAGTTTGCACAGATGTGCGGCAGTGTAGCCAACGACCCCTTTACACTTGATGAGAATGGCAAGGTTGTGACCGCAACCAATAACTGCGGCGGTATCATCGGCGGTATCTCCAACTCAATGCCCCTTATGTTTACAGCCGCGTTCAAGCCCACACCATCTATCGCAAAACCACAGATGAGCGTGGATTTAAAGGAAAATACAGAAACTGAGCTTGTAATCAAGGGCAGACACGATCCCTGTATCGTGCCCAGAGCCGCCGCAGTAATTGAGTCTGCCGCCGCAATAGCACTTGTCAACGCAGACGGGTTTGTAGTATAATACCTCTTATAAATTAATTTTGTATTCTATACAGTCAGGAGATAATAATTATGAGTATGGACCAGTACAGACAAGAAATCGACAAAATCGACGAGGAACTTGTCAATCTTTTTAATAAGCGTATGGAGATTATCAAGGGCGTTGCCGAGTATAAGGCACAGTCAGGTACACCCCTGTATGACGGCGAGCGTGAGCGTCAGCTCATCGGCAGAGCCGCAGAGCGTTCCAATGAAGACACAGAGCTGTACACAAGAGTTCTGTTCTCAACCCTTACAAATGTAAGCCGTGCATATCAGAGCAGAATTATGAGCAAGGACAGAAAGCTTGCTGACACAATCAGCACAGCTCTTGATTCTACACCTCAGCTTTTCCCTGAGCGTGCAATCGTTGCTTGTCAGGGTACAGAGGGTGCATATTCTCAGCACGCCTGTGAGAAGATTTTCAAGCTTCCCCAGATTATGTATATGGGTAGCTTTGAGGCTGTGTTCAAGGCAGTTGACTCAGGTCTGTGCCGTTACGGTATTCTCCCTCTGGAGAACAGCACAGCTGGCTCTGTTAATATGGTCTATGACCTGATGTCTCAGTATAAGTTCTACATAGTACGCAGTGTCCGTTGCCGTATCAACCACTCTCTGCTTTCCAAGGCAACAAGCCTTTCTCAGGTTAAGGAGATTTGGTCTCACGAGCAGGCAATCGACCAGTGCTCAGAGTTCCTCTCCGCTCATAAGGATATAAAGGTAGTACCCTATGCAAACACTGCAGCTGCTGCAAAAGCAATAGCAGAAAGCGGCAGAAAGGATGTAGCTGTTATTGCTTCTCCTGATTGTGCGGCACTTTACGGTCTTAATAACCTGAAGAATAATATCCGCGACAATGCCTCCAACGATACCAGATTTATCTGTATCTCCAAAAACTTAGAGGTTTACCCCGGTGCTGACCGCACAAGCATCAAGCTCACACTTCCTCACAGACCCGGTTCACTTTATCATATTCTTGCAAGATTCTATGCATCAGGCATTAATCTTGTTAAGCTTGAGAGCCGTCCTCTGCCGGGCTCAGACTTTGAGTTTATGTTCTACTTTGATGTTTCAGAATCTGTATATTCACCTGTACTTTCAACCCTTCTGTGCGAGCTTGAGTCAGAGACAGAGGACTTTGAGTATATGGGTAGCTACACTGAGCTTGTGTGATTATGATGGATTATATTAACGGGTTTTCTGATAAAAAATACGGACTTTTAGGTGAGCATCTGTCTCACAGCTTTTCTCCGCAGATTCATTCAATGCTTGCGGATTACCCCTATACTCTCTGCGAGGTAGCAAGGGAGGACTTAGGGCAGTGGGCACAGAGTAATGACCTTGCAGGCTTCAATGTAACCATTCCCTACAAGCAGGATATAATGCAGTATTGTGCAGAGATTTCTCCCCAGGCACAGATGATAGGTGCTGTCAATACCGTAGTCAGACGGGCTGACGGCACGCTTTTCGGCGACAATACCGATTACTACGGCTTTATGTATATGCTGGATTCACTGAATGTAGATGTCAAGGGCAAAAAGGCTGTTATCCTCGGCGGTGGCGGTGCCTCAAAAACAGTGCAGGCTGTGCTCAGAGAAAAGGGTGCAGACTTTGTAGTAGTGGACTTGAATCTTGAGAACAACTACTCAAACCTCTTCCTTCACTTTGACGCCTCTCTTATTGTCAACGCTACCCCTGTAGGTATGTATCCCAAAACAGGAGTATCTCTTGTAAACCTTGAGGAGTTCAAGGCTTGCGAGGGTGTCTGCGATGTTATCTATAACCCTGCTCATACAGCATTGCTCCTGCAGGCAGAGAAGCTGGGTATTCCTTGCGTGAACGGACTTTCTATGCTTGTTGCACAGGCAAAGAAGGCTTGCGAGATTTTCACAGGCTGTGACCTGTCAGACGAGGTTATCGAGATAATCCGTGCCGCAGTTGCTAAAGAGACTATGAATGTTATCCTTGTGGGTATGCCCGGATGCGGTAAGTCCACAGTAGGTAAGCTTGTGGCAGAGATACTTAGCAGACCCTTCTTTGATGCCGATGATGAGATATGTAAGGTTACAGGCAGAACTCCCTCAGAGATTATCACCGAGGACGGTGAGCGTGCTTTCCGCCTTGTTGAGACAGAGGTGCTCATTAATCTTTGCAAAGAGAGCGGCACTGTCATTGCCACAGGCGGAGGAGCTGTCACTATCCCTGAGAATAAGGATATCATCCGTCAGAATTCTGCGGTAATCTTCCTTGAGCGTGATATCACCATTCTGCCTAAGGACGGCAGACCTCTCTCTACAGACTTAAAGGCAATGTACGAGAAACGCCTGCCTATGTATAAGGATTTTTCTCACAGGACTGTAGACGGCAACGGGGATGCAAAGGATGTTGCAGACAGAGTCCTCACGGCTTTCACGGAGGTAATCAATGAAAATTAAAGTCATTAACGGCCCCAACCTTAATATGCTGGGCATCCGTGAGCCTGATGTTTACGGCAAGCTTACATACAAGGACTTGGTGGAGTTTGTAGAGGGTGTTTGTGCTGAGAAGGGCGTTCAGTGCAGTGTGTATCAGAGCAACCACGAGGGCGATATTGTAACAGAAATTCAGAATTGCTACGGCGAGTATGATGGGGTAGTTATTAACCCTGCGGCATATACCCACACAAGCGTTGCTATCCTTGACGCTCTCAAGGCGGTGTCTATCCCTACAGCAGAGGTACACCTTTCCGAGGTATCCGAGCGAGAGCAGTTCAGGCATTTTTCCTATGTTTCTCTTTATGCCGAGAAGGTAATCACAGGCAAAGGCTTTGACGGCTATAAAGAGGCTGTCGAGTATCTTGTGAACAAATACAATAAATGATTAAAAGCGGTTTGCGATTAAAAATTGCAGACCGCTTTATTAATTTTGTTTTAACAATCCTTATGCTTGCTTGACTTTGATAAATCAGAGGACTAAAATAGTAATATTGTTTTAGCAATCATTTACATTTACGGAGGTATAAATATGGCAAAGAAACAGTTTAAAACCGAATCCAGAAAAATGCTGGATATGATGATTAATTCCGTTTATACAAACAAGGAGATTTTCCTCAGGGAGCTTATCTCTAACGCAAGTGACGCAATCGACAAGCGTTACTTCCGCTCACTTACAGACTCATCCCTGGGACTTCCCCGTGAGGAATACGCAATAACCATTGCAGTTGATAAGGATGCACGCACAATTACTGTAACTGACAACGGTTGCGGTATGACCGATAAGGACTTGGAGCAGAACTTAGGTACTATTGCACACTCTGATTCAGGCGAGTTCAAATCTGATAACAAGAATGATAACATCAGCATCATCGGTCAGTTTGGTGTAGGCTTCTACTCTGCCTTTATGGTGTCCTCACGCATTGTAGTTACAACCCGTGCTATCGGCTCTGATGTAGCTTACATCTGGGAGTCCGAAGGCGTAGACGGCTACACAATCACCGAAACCGAGAAGGACTCCTTCGGTACAGAAATTGTTATGTATCTGAAAGAGGATGCAGAGAACGAGACCTACTCTGAGTTTATGGATGCATACAGAATTCAGGGACTTATCAAGAAATACTCCGACTATATCCGTTATCCTATCCGTATGGATGTGGAGACCTCCAGACCTGTAGAGGGCAAAGAGGGGGAGGACAGCACACCCGAGTACGAGACAGTAGTAGAAAACCGCACCCTCAACAGTATGGTCCCCATCTGGCATCGTAAAGCATCAGATGTGTCCGAGGAGGAGTATGCAGACTTTTACAAGGCTCATTTCTATGACACACAGTCTCCCCTTCGTACTATCCATGCCCGTATGGAGGGCAGTGTTGAGTACGAGATGCTCCTGTTTGTTCCTGCCAATGCTCCCTATGACTACTACTCCAAGGACTATGTCAAGGGTATTCAGCTTTACAGCGACGGAGTAATGATTATGGAGAAGTGCTCCGACCTGCTCCCTGATTACTTTAACTTTGTCCGCGGTGTTGTGGACAGCTCCGACCTGACCCTGAATATCTCCCGTGAGACTCTCCAGCAGAATTATCAGGTCAAGACCATTGCCAAGAGCATTGAAAAGAAGATAAAATCCGAGCTTCTGAAAATGCAGAAGGAGGACAGAGAAAAGTACGAGTCCTTCTTCAAAGCCTTCGGTGCACAGCTCAAATACGGCGTATACAGCGACTATGGCACACATAAGGATGTACTGCAGGATTTGCTTGTATTCCGCTCTACATCAAGCGATAGATATATCACCCTCAAAGAGTATGTAGAGGCTATGCCCGAAAGCCAGAAGTCTATCTACTATGCTTTTGCAGATACACCTGAGCTTGCCGCACAGCTTCCCCGTACACAGGCGGTTGTAGACAAGGGCTATGATGTACTGCTTCTGTGCGATGATATCGACGAATTCGCACTGGGTGCAATCAATATTTACTCAGAAAAGGGCTTCAAGAATGTTACCGCAGGTGACCTTGACCTTTCAACAGACGAGGAGAAGGACGCTCTGAAGCAGGCAAACGAGGAGTGTACAGATATGTTCACTGCAATGCAGGAGGCTTTGGACGGTAAAGTTAAGGCTGTCCGCTTCAGTTCCTCTCTTGGTGAGCATCCTGTCAGCCTTTCCAGCGAGGGTTATATTTCTGCAGAGATGGCACGAATCCTCAGCAAAATGCCCGGCAACGAGATGTTTGCAAATGCAGAGATGGCTCTGGAGATAAATATGAACCACAAGCTTTCCGATACTCTCAAAAAGCTCTTTGCAGAGGACAAGGACAAGCTTGCCCTTTACACAAAAATTCTCTATGCTCAGGCTCGTCAGATTAGCGGTCTGGAGATTGAAAATCCCGTGGAACTGTCAAATCTTATTTGTCAGCTTATGACAGACTGAATTTGAGAAAATTAAAGAAAAACAAAGAAAATCGAAGAAAATTCAAGGAAACTCCGTCAAAGATATAATACTTTGGCGGAGTTTGACTTTCTCTGACTTTGACTTTTACTGACCAAAGATGTAGTATTTAATCAAGGTCAGAAAAGGTCAAACAATATTGATTAAAGATATACGAGGTGATGATATGCGTCTGAGCGATATGCTGACTCAATACATAATGGATATGCTTGAGTCAGAGGGAAATGCCGAAATCCGCCGAAACGAGCTTGCAGACCGCTTCGGCTGTGTACCCAGCCAGATTAATTATGTCTTAACATCCCGATTCACTCCCGAGCAGGGATATATAGTAGAGAGCCGACGGGGTGGCGGCGGATATATCCGCATAACCCGAATCCGTGCGGATAAGTCCACAACCCTTATGCATATAATTAATTCCGTAGGCGAGTCGCTTGACAATATTACTGCACAGATAATGATTAATAATCTGAAATCTGCGTCAATAATTAATGATGAAGCCGCACGGCTTATGTTGTCAGCACTTTCCGACCGCACTCTGTCCGGGGTTGCTCCCTCAATGCGTGACAGGGTCAGGGCGTCAATTTTCAAGAATATGCTTATTGCTATTATATAAGGAGGAACGGTTTATGAAATGTCAGAAATGTAAGGTCAAAAACGCCACAACTCAGGTAAAGCGAGTTGTCAACGGCGAGTACGAGGAGTATATGCTTTGTGCGGATTGTGCACACGAGATGGGCTTTGATAATATCTTTGATAACTCAATGCCCGATATGTTTGGCGGACTTATCAAGAGCTTATTCGGTACAGCACTGCCTGCACGGTCGCAGGCAACAAGGTGCCCTGTGTGTGGCAGTTCCTTTGGTGATATAAGCAACACAGGCAAGGTTGGCTGTGCAAAGTGCTATGAGGCTTTCCTTTCAGACCTGTTGCCCTCTATCAGGCGTATTCACGGCAACACTACCCACTGTGGTAAATCTCCCGAAAGCCCTGCTATCTCAGATAAATCCGTGGCAGATATGCCGACCTCTCCTACAGTACAGGAGCTGAAAGCAGAGCTTGAACAAGCGGTAAAGGAACAGAATTTTGAGTATGCCGCTCAGCTTCGTGATAAAATCAAGGAAATGGAGGAGAGCACAAATGAGTGAGCCTGTAGTAATTTCTTCAAGAGTCAGACTTGCCAGAAATCTGGCAGATTATCCGTTCCCCTGCAGAATGACTGATGCTCAGCGAGCAGAGGTTGTAGAGAAGGTACGCCTTGCAGTGAAGAACCTCCCTGATGAGTTTATGTTTGTGCTTATGGAGGATATATCTGAGCTTGATACAGTGGCCATGGTTGAGCGCCACCTGATAAGCCCCGACTTTGCAGATTCAACCAAGGGCAGAGCTTTGGCAGTAACCAAGGATGAAAGCATCAGCATTATGATTAACGAGGAGGACCACCTGAGAATTCAGGTTATAAAGCCGGGACTTTCTCTCAAGGAAGCATATGATATTGCTGACCGCATAGATACCGAACTTCAGCGGGAGCTTCACTTTGCTTTTGATAATAAGCTGGGCTACCTTACTCAGTGTCCCACAAACCTTGGCACAGGTATGCGTGCTTCTGTTATGATGCATCTGTGTGCTTTGGGCGAGAGTCACGCAGTGTCCCGTATAGCAGGCAACCTTGGAAAGCTGGGCTTTGTCATCCGCGGAACCTATGGCGAAGGTTCGGATGCCTCCAGTGCACTGTATCAGCTGAGCAATCAGGTCACACTGGGTATATCAGAGAAATCAGCAATTGAAAATCTTATGAACATATGCAACCAGCTTGCAGAGTCAGAGCTTAACACAAGAGCTCGGCTTATGGAGAGTATGGAATATCAGGACAAGATAAGCCGCAGTATGGGCATTCTGCTCACTGCCCGTCTTATATCCCACGCAGAGGCAGTGAAGCTTCTGAGCAATGTGCGTCTGGGTATAACCGAGGGACTTATCGAGGATGTCAGCATAGAGACCATAGATTCTCTCATGCTGTCTATCCAGCCTGCAAGCCTTATGCGTGCACAGGGTAAGAAGCTTACTCCTTCAGAGCGTGACAAGGCAAGAGCTCAGCTTATCAGAGAAACTCTCAGATAAAGCGTAAGAGTATTTATATCGTACAGGTTATTTGGAAGGTAACCTTTTGAGCAATTTTGAAAGGGATGAAGAATATGTATCATTTCAAAGGATTCACAAAGAAAGCAAACGAAGCCCTGAATATAGCCATAGAAGAAGCAGGCAAGATGGGACATACCTATATCGGCACAGAGCACCTGCTCCTCTCTCTTGTGGAGGAGGGCACAGGTGTAGCGGCAACTGTCCTTGCAGAGTGCGGACTTGATGCAAATGTACTCAGGGATAAAATCAAGGAGACTATAGGAGCAGGAGAAAGAATATCTCTTTCTCCAGAGGACTTCACTCCCAGAACAAAGCGTGTGATGCAGACTGCGGTCCTTGCATCAGCACGAATCGGACACAGTTTTGTAGGTACAGAGCACCTGCTTGTAGCAATTCTCTCTGAGCGTGATAGCTTCGCTGTAAAGTTCCTTGAGTCGGCAGGCGTCAATCCTGCCACAGTTATGACCGCACTCAAAGCAAGCCTCGGCACTCCTCAGGATGAGCAGAGCTTCTCTGCAGATAAAGGTTCTCAGGAGGGTGCAAAGGCAAGCGGTAAGTCAAGTACTCCCACCCTTGACAAATACGGCAGAGATTTGACAGAAGCCGCCAAAGCAGGAGAGATTGACCCTGTAGTTGGCAGAGAGCAGGAGATTCAGCGAGTTATCCAGATACTCTCAAGGCGTACCAAGAACAACCCTGTGCTTATCGGTGAGCCCGGTGTGGGTAAGACCGCAGTTGCCGAGGGCCTTGCACTGAAGATTTCCGAGAGCAGTGTCCCTGAGCTTCTCCGTGATAAGCGTGTCATAAGCCTTAACCTGACAGGTATGATTGCAGGCACCAAGTATCGCGGTGACTTTGAGGAGAGAATCAAGGGTGTCATTGACGAGCTCAAAGCCGCAAAGGATGTTATCCTGTTTATTGACGAGCTCCACACTATCGTAGGGGCAGGCTCTGCCGAGGGCTCAGCCGACGCGGCAAATATCCTGAAGCCTTCCCTTGCAAAGGGAGATTTTCAGATTATCGGTGCAACTACTCTGGAGGAGTACAGAAAGTACATTGAGAAGGACTCAGCATTGGAGCGAAGATTCCAGCCTGTCAAGGTGGATGAGCCTACAGCCGAGGAGTCAATTCTCATCCTCAAGGGACTACGCGACCGCTACGAGGCACATCACAAGGTGAGCATCACCGACGAGGCAATAGAGGCGGCGGTGGAGCTTTCCATCCGATATATTGCAGACAGATACCTTCCCGATAAGGCAATTGACCTTATTGACGAGGCGGCTTCCCGTGTGAGACTTCAGGTGCATACAGAGCCTGCAGAGCTCAAGGAGCTGGAGGGACGAATCGAAGCACTGGAAAAAGACAAATCCGAGGCTGTAAACAGTCAGGACTTTGAGCTTGCGGCAAAGCTTCGTGATGAGCAGAAGAAGCTTACAGATGAGCTTTCAGTGCTGAGAAAGCAGTGGGAGAACAGTGCAACCACAAGCCGCACTCAGGTAACTCGTGAGGACATAGCCCGTACCGTCTCTGAATGGTCAGGTGTCCCTGTGTGCGAGCTGCAGGTGGAGGAGTCACAAAGACTTCTGAATCTTGAGTCCGAGCTTCACAATCGAGTAATCGGTCAGGAGGAGGCAGTTGTTGCTGTTGCAAAGGCTGTCAGACGCAGTCGCTCAGGGCTCAAAGACCCTAACCGACCCATAGGCTCCTTTATCTTCTTAGGCCCTACAGGCGTGGGCAAGACCGAGCTGTGCAAGGCACTGGCGGCTTCAATGTTCGGTGACGAAAACGCTATGCTCCGTCTTGATATGAGTGAGTATATGGAGAAGCACACTGTGGCAAAGCTCATCGGCTCGCCTCCCGGATATGTGGGCTACGACGAGGGCGGACAGCTTACAGAGCGTGTCAGACGCAAGCCCTACTCCGTCATACTTTTTGACGAGATTGAGAAAGCTCACCCCGATGTATTCAATATGCTCCTGCAGGTGCTTGAGGACGGCAGACTCACAGATTCTCAGGGAAGAACAGTGAACTTCAAAAACACTGTCATCATTATGACTTCCAATGTGGGAGCAAGACTTATCACAGATAAAAAAGCATCTCTTGGCTTTACACCTGCAAGCTCTAAGGAGCAGGAGAATATCAAGTCAGCAGTTATGGGTGAGCTTAAACAGGTGTTCAGACCTGAGTTCCTCAACCGCGTGGATGATATAATAGTGTTTACAAAGCTTACTGAGGGGGAAATAAAGTCCATAGCCTCTCTTATGCTTAAAAATCTTGGTGAGCGTCTGAGTGCACTGGGCACACAGCTCAGGGTAACAGATGAGGCACTGAGTGCAATTGCTAAGGAGGGATTTGACGAGTCCTTCGGTGCAAGACCATTAAGAAGGGCTATCACTACACTTATCGAGGACCCTCTCTCAGAGAAGCTTTTAAGCGGAGAGCTGAAGAATAAATCTGAGATTACCTGCGATTATAAGGGCGGAAGATTTGTTTTTGAATAAGCTTTTACCATAAATCAATAGAAAAAAGGCAATGGGAAAATAAAAATTCCCGTTGCCTTTAATTTTACTATTGCAAAAAATGACAAAACATAGTACAATTAATCTGTATTACAAACTATCGTATTGGAGATGTTTTATTATGAAAAAAATTCTTGCTTTTGTTCTGGCTGTAGTATGCGTACTGTCTCTTGCAGCTTGTAATCTGTCAGGTGCCATTACATACGATATCGGCAACACTGACAGAGCAAACTACTTCTACAAAACCTACAACAGATATGTTGATATGTACGGCGAGGCTGAGCTTAAAGACGGCTACCTCACAGGCGTAGCTGTTGTCAGACTTCTGGACTTTACAGGTGACGGCGTGTACGAGCTCTATATGGCTTATGCAGACGGCACTAAGGATTATGTAAACAGACAGATGGTAGTAGGCTTTGACTACGGCTCAGCAGTACTCATAGGCGATACTCCCAATGGTATGACTACCGGTGACGAGGTAATTTATGCTGATATCACCTCCAAGTCCTTTGCTGATGCAGAAACTCCTTCTATCTGGCTTTATAAGGACAACATCGACCGCGCATACATTGCAGTAGGTGAGGACCTGTCCAAGTCTGCTGATTATATAACCTATGTACAGACTCGCGGTGACGAGAAGATTTATTCCTTCCAGGTTGATTTTACAGAGCTTGACGGCAACGAGCCCGGCGGCACATTTGAGAAAATCAATCTTTCTGACCTTACACAGGAAGATGCAAAGCTTATCTTTGAGGAGAATGAGAAGGTAGTAAGCAGCATCAAGGGTCAGGCTACTGACAAGTAATCTGAATACAGCAAAAGCAAAGTCCGTGAACTTTATCGTTCACGGACTTTTCAGTTTGTTGATAAAGCATAAATCGTAGCTCCCCTTGTCAGGGGAGCTGTCACCATAGGTGACTGAGGGGTAGTTAAAAGGTCGCATTATATCTGCATTTTCTCTCCCCCCGTCTTTTGCCTTTGGCAAAATCCACCTCTTCTGCGAAGACGGCAACCCTTTTGTCTGCTTCGCAGACATTTCCCCTAATAGGGGAATTTCCTCGTCAGAGGGAGGCACGGACTTTTTGTGTTTATATCTTTGTGTATTTTACTTCTCCTTGAGAAATATAAGCCAAACGGCAGAAGCCGCAGCCTTTAATTAGCTCAAGTGCCTTGTCAAAGGCAAAACACAGATTCTTTGCATCATGGCAATCACTTGTAAGTATCACATCTGCACCCTTCTTTTGCATCATACCCAGCAGGGGAGATGCAGGGTAGGGGACTTGTCTGTAACCCCGTACCATAGCACCTGTGTTCACTTCAAATATTGCACCCTCTGCTACTAACCTGTCTATAGCTTCCTCTGCCGCCTTTATGTATCTTGGGTGGCTTGTGTCAAATAACGGGTCAGTATCGCTGAATTTTTCGATTAAATCAAAGTGTCCCACAATCAGAGCACCTGTTTTAGTCTTTACATCTGCAACAGTGCGGAAGTATTCCTCTGCAAGGGATAAACTGTCACCGCCGAAGTATTTATCCACAGCGTATCTGAGTTTCTCTGCAGTGTCATCAAGTGATGCAAGACCCTCTGAAACCTTCAGACAGTGTACAGAGCCGATAATGTAATCATAACCCAAGGCAGAGGGACTGTAATAATCCTGTTCTATACCGCAGAGGATTTCAATTTTATCTCTATACTTTTCTTTAAGTCTCCTGATTTCTTTTTTGTACTCTGTTATACCCTCAGGTGACATACACCAATCCTCATTTTCGAGGGTGTTGTGACCTGAAAACCCGAGAGTAGCAAGACCCTTTTCTATTGCAGAGAGCACCGTTTCTTCAGGGGTGCTGCTGCCGTCACACAGGTGTGTGTGAACATGGTAATCTCTTAAAATCATACCATCTTTTCCTGCTTGACCTTGTGGTCAATAACATGGCGGGATGCAAGCTCTTTTCTGATATCGTCCACAGTTATGCCCATTTCAACCATAAGCACCATTACATGGTAGGCAAGGTCTGCAATCTCATATACTGTCTCAGCCTTGTCGCCTGCCTTGCCGCCGATGATAACCTCTGTGCACTCCTCGCCAACCTTCTTGAGGATTTTATCAATGCCTTTTTCAAAGAGATATGTTGTGTAAGAGCCTTCAGGCAGGTTTTCTTTTCTACCCAAAAGCAGTGCATACAGTCCCTCTAAGGAGAATCCCTCAGGCTCCTCGCCTTCAAACAGAAGCTTTGTAAAGCAGGAGTCAGTACCTGTGTGGCAGGCAGGGCCGTCCTTTCTGACCTTTACAACCAGAGCATCATTGTCACAATCAGCTGTGATAGAAACAATGTGCTGGTAATTACCGCTGGTCTCACCCTTGAGCCACAGCTCCTGTCTGGAGCGGCTCCAAAAGCAGGTAAGACCTTTGCTTATAGAAATCTGCAGACTCTCCTTGTTCATATATGCCAGTGTGAGCACCTTGTCGGTGTCAGCATCGGTAACTATTGCAGGGATAAGTCCCTTGTCGTCAAATTTAATTGCATCAATATCTATCATCAT